>JBKJNQ010000147.1:0-7478 GCA_046593575.1 Bacteriovoracaceae bacterium | reverse complement strand
CTGAAAGAAGTGACTCGAGTGACGCCACAAAATAAATCGAGATGATCGCCATGATCGATTCTTTACTGGTGATCATGTCAAAAGAGGGAGTGATGAAGAACTCACGGATATCGAGTGGAATTTTCACGAAAGTAATATCCGTAAATCCAGCGACAACAGCAATTCCCACGGCCATGAGAACGACAACCAACGGTGCAGGAATAATTTTCGTAAAACCAATTTTAATATGTGGATAGGCCAGGAGGATCGCAAATGCCAGGAACCCGATCAGGGTCGAGTGCGGATTGAGATTCATGATCGAGGTCGGAATCTGAATAATCGAGTTAATCACTGAGCCCTGGGCCTTGTTGCCGAAGACCGTGTGGATCTGCTTGATCATAATAATGAGACCAATAGAGGCCAGCATGCCGTGAACAACTGATGATGGAAAGAGAGCAGCGAAACGACCGAACTTGAGAAGTCCGCTAATAATCTGGAGAACTCCCACCACCACGACGGCAGCAAGGAAGCGCTTGAAACCCATCATCGGGTCACCGAAAGAAAGACTCTGAATTCCTGCGAGAACAACGACAATAAGACCAGCGGCTGGACCGTTGATCGTGACGTATGAGCCACCCAGATAAGCGCCCATGATACCACCGAGGATAGCAGAGATTAGACCTGCAGTTGACGGCGCACCCGAAGCAATCGAAATACCTAAAGAGAGTGGAAGTGCGATAAGGAAGACAACGAGTCCCGCCTTAACATCAACTGCCCACGAATGTCCGGACTCTGTAACTGTTGCTGACGTAGTAGTCGCCATATTTAACTCCTGAAAATTTCTATAACCCTAGTATAAAGAAGGTTCTCTTCAGGTGAATGAAATAATAATGAAAAATCATTCATATGGGATGGGAGGACCGAAGTCCTCCCAATGGATAGTCTAGAGGGAATCAGTGAGAAGGGTGCGGCCGTTAATACTTTGAACCGGACGGTTATTCGGTCCACCAGTGATTTTTTGAAGCACAGAGAGCTGATCGCGGCTCGCTTCAACCGGAGTCTTGAGAACGATCCATGTCACACCTTCAGAGCATGGTGGAGTTGTGAGAGATCCCTGATAAGTCACATAAGAGAGATCATGCGGGAAAAATTCGCTGACCGGAATGCGCACTTCGCTGTACTTCTTATCCTGCATACTTTTCCATGTTTCTTCGAGAGCAACGTTACGATCGCCTTCTTTGAAAAACACACCCAGAACGAGCAATTTCCCTTCAGCACTTTTGTGAACAAAATGCGCTTCCAGAGGATATTGTCTTTCATTCAGAAGATGCTCTGAGGGTGAGTGAAAGTGAAACTGGGCCGCCATGTAATCCGTTCCGGTGTAGTTAAACTTAGATCCTTCGAGGCTCGCCTGAACGGTGTGGCCATTGAAGGCTGCGCGGGCACGTCCATCTTCAATATCAGGATGAATCGCCGGGAGATCGCGGGATTCCTGTACGTTTGAGATGCCGGCGTTTAATCCAGTTTCAATAGCAATGGGAGACTGAGTGCTTCCCATGGCACATGATGAAAAGCCAGGAAGAGTACCCCATTGAGCAGGGCCTTCCGGAAATTTATATCCCCACTCAACGGATTGAGCGAAGGCCGCCGAGGAAGTAAGAGAAACGAGAAGTGCGAGTGCTTTTAGTTTCATGTGAACTCCTGATTAGTATGGTGCGATATTTGCGTAATTTTTTAAGTCTGGGAAGATGGTTTTTCATGAAAAACCATTCATAAAGATGAACAAATTTTTAGTTTCCCCCGGGAATGAAGCTCTATACACTTTGCTCATCCACTTAC
This sequence comes from Bacteriovoracaceae bacterium, assembly GCA_046593575.1. Classification (GTDB taxonomy): domain Bacteria; phylum Bdellovibrionota; class Bacteriovoracia; order Bacteriovoracales; family Bacteriovoracaceae; genus Peredibacter. The sequence goes on along the minus strand of JBKJNQ010000147.1, from coordinate 5,660 downwards.
CTCCGAGGAACTATGAAAATTTTGCTCGTACTCATTTCTCTTGTTTCATTTTCAGCAACGGCTGCTTCCGTAAACGGCTTTGAAGCAACCTATTGGGGCTTCCTCAAGGCGAGCTCGATCTACGCATCCGAAGGTCTCGGCAGCTTCAATAACGTGAACCTTTCAGCACCCACCCATGCCATTGGTCACCTCGCGACTCGTCCGGCGGACAAGACTTCGCGCCTGAGTGCTCAGACTCAACAGTCCCGCATCGGATTCGGTCTGAAAAAAGGCGAAAACCTTTCAGCGAAATTTGAATTCGACTTTATCGACTTCAATAAATCTTCTCCGACTACCCAAATGAATCCACGCGTTCGTATTGCGTCTCTCACCTACCAGATGGACGCTCGTAACAAGATCATCGTAGGTCAGGATTGGGATCTTTTCTCACCAGTGACAAGTTACACTTTTGATATCGTGGGTCTCTACTTCATGGCCGGGAATACAGGATTCATGCGTCAGCAGATCCAGTTCATTCACGATACAGACGAATGGGAATTCGGCGGAGCTGTCGGAATGGCCGGAAACAATCCGGGTGTTCAGGATCAGGACCTCGAGCTTTCCAAGTCTCCGACTTTCTCAGCACGTGCTTCAAAAAAACTTAACCAGGGCCGCGTCGGTCTCTCGGGAATTTATTCTCATTTAAAGTATGACCGTGATCTCGGAGCTGCGGTGAACTCCCGCTCATGGGGCACGGACTCTTACGGTACCAACGCTTTCTACGAGCAGAAATTTGATGGCGGCTTCGAGGTCAAATCAGAAATCTATTACGGCCAGAACATGAACAACATCGGAACTCTCGCGATCGGGAAAGGGAATGCCACCACGAACGTCAAAGAATTCGGGGGAACTCTCACCGCGAATAAAAAAGTGAACGACAGAGGATATGTTTTCGGAGGCGTGGGGCTTGCAAAAGCTGACCAGCGTTCGAAAGTTCCGACCCTCGCCTTCAATGCCACCAATAGCATATCGGCTCCGGGGGTGACGTCGAATTTTCTCACCCGTCTGGGGTATAATTTTCTCGTGACGGAAGATCTGTCGTGGATGACTGAGGTTTCTCGTTATGAGACTCAATCGAAGATTGCTCCCAATCACTTTCAGAATAATATCGCTTACTCACTTGAATCAGGCTTCCAGCTGAGATTCTGATAGTTTTAGTTTCTTCGAAATCCCGCCTTCGGGCGGGATTTTGAGTTATGATGTCTCCTCATGCAAATCAGGAAAGACCTTCCTCCCCGTTATTATCTCTTCCACTTCCTCGACATGATCGGTGCCATACAGAAAGGGCATCGCTCGTTTCTGGAAGAATCCCATTTAGAATTCCTGAAGGATTTTGAAAATCTCTCTGAAGACGCCAAGTGCCTTTATGTGCGCTTTGTGAATCGGAAAGGCCGATTCTTTTTCCGTGAGGCGATCCGCTATCCGGAAATTGCGGATATCGAAGGAGCGATCAGGGAACTTCGGGAAAAAGAATTTATCCTTCACCCGAAGCGTTCTCACCTGCCAGATATCTTCAAGGGACTTGCGAAAGAAAAATTGCACGAGTACCTGGAGCATTATTCCGTCGTTCTGAAAAAATCCTCGCCCAAGCCCCGTTACCTTGAAGAACTGACCGCAGTTGATCTCGAAACATTTCCGATGGAAAAGCTGGATGGGTGCCTGGTTCAGGGAAGGCTCGATGAACTTTCTTATCTTCTTTTTCTCTATTTTGGTGAGATCAGCGAGAATCTCTCGCTCTATACCTTGAGAGACCTCGGCATCTGGAGCGAAAACAAGCGCACAGAATTTGTGCCGAAGTTTTCTTCCCGGGATGAGGCGCGAGCCCATTATTTCTATGCCCGACTGATGGATGAGCTCGACCCCGCTGGATATGACATAACGCTGATCGATGCCTGGCCTCAACCTATCAATGAAGAGAGTCTGCATTTAAAAGAGACACTGCTGGTGACAGTTGGTGAAGAGCTGAAGAAGAATGAAAAATATGAAGAAGCACTTATAGTCCTTGAGAAAGCGACCATTCACCCGGGAAGGGAAAGAAAAGTCCGGCTTCTCTATCAGATGGGAAATCTTGAGAGAACTCTCAAAGAGCTCCACCAATTGATAGATGATCCGAGCTCTGATGAAGAGCTTCTGTTTGCAGAAGATTTTCTCGAGCGGAAATTTCATGAGAAAAAGAAAACTGCCCTCTCGCTCATGCTTGATCAGGCCGAAGTGCTCTCGCTCGATGAGGCCTATTTCCGGCAGCCAGAGGAAGGTGTCCGCGATACGCTCAAGCTCACGGGCATAATTTCCCATCACGCGGAAAATGCCATCTGGCGAAGTCTTTTCGGGATTCTTTTCTGGCACGAGATTTTTGAATCTCCGAAGAACACATTTCACTCTCCTTTTGAGCGCCTTCCGGAAGAACTCGGGTCATCACAGTTTTACGTGAAACACCATGAGGCGATTATTGAGAAGCTTTCCCTGCTTGATCGCGAGGATGATTTTCGTGCGTACGTGGAGAAACTGAAGACGACTCAGGGTGAAGGAAAGAATGGTTTCTTCTCCTGGTCTGAAGAAATTCTTTCGGCGATTCATGATCTCAGGAAATTTTCTCCGGAGAATGCGGTTCAGAGTATTCTCATTTACCTCGCAGAAGATTTTCATCGCAGGATCCGCGGCTTTCCGGACCTCTTATTGATTGAAAATGAGAAAGTGCGCTTCGCTGAAATCAAGGCACCGGGCGATTCTCTCCGGAGTCATCAGCTGATTCAGATGAATGTCCTGAAGAAAGCGGGCTTCCAGGTAGATCTCTTAAAGGTCGAGTACAAACTCAATCCCGCGCAATCCTATGTGGTGGTGGATCTCGAAACAACCGGCGGACTCATGCCCTATCATCGCATTACTGAAATCGGTGCGGTCAAGATCCGCGGAGGAGAGATCATAGAGACTTTTCAGTCTCTCATTAATCCCCAACGGAAAATTTCCGCGGAGATCCAGGCCTTAACCGGGATCACCAATGAGATGGTAAAATCAGCACCACTTTTTCAGGATGTGGCCCTGTCTTTTCAGGAATTCTGCAAGGATTCCATCTTTGTCGCTCATAATGTGCAATTTGATTACGGATTTCTTCAGGCCGAATATGGGAGACTCGAAGAACGATTCGTGAGGCCCTTTCTTTGTACCAAAGCACTCATGAAAAAATATTTTCCGGGACTCGCCTCTTACGGACTCGCCAATCTCACGGCGCATTTTGAAGTTCCGCTGATCCAGCATCATCGGGCAATGTGTGATGCTGAGGCAACCGCGAAACTTTTCATGATCATTAACAAGCGCCGTCAGTAAGCAATCACTCTCTCAAGAAGCACTCCATAGTTTTTCCGGTCATCCGTCGCCTGATTCTGGCGATTCTGGACAGAGGTATCGATGTACCAGCCTCTTCCGAGGGAATGACGAAGTCCGCCGGCATTCATGCCTTCCTCGCCCCCTCCTACTCTGAGAGAAGTTTTTTTGGAAAGCCCAAACTGAGCGGTAGCATTTTTTGAATCCGGATCAAAACCTACGTACTCAACCGGGCTCCCAGAGAGGAAATAAAGAACGGAGAGGGAAAGAACTCCCTGGGATAGAAGCTGATTTGTTTTCTGAGCAGAAGTTTTATCATCGGGATTAAGATCTGCCATGGGCCTTCCGAATAAAAGAACAGCGTAGATATCATTCTGCGGAAGTGGCGGATCGCTGTGGAAAGAATAGCGCGGCTTACTCACCGGCCCTTCAATATCCATGGTCACTTTGTATTCGGGAAGCGGAAATTCAATTTCAGCGGTGATAACGGGTTCCAGAGGTGTATGAAACTTCACGGTGAAAGATTTCAGGTGAACCGGACGCTTGAAAATTTTTGTTTTGAGGGGAAGGGCCGTCACATGGCCGCGATTGATTTTTCCGTTACCAATCAGGAGATCAAAGTTAAGCCGCAAAGGTTCATCGAGAAGATTGGTTTTGATATTGAGTGCTTTCCGGTTAAGGGCGGTGAGGTGAAGAAGAAGATCGGTTGCGGGGGATTTCGCTTGCGGTGGAAGGTAGGGCCCCTTCTTAAAGCGCCGGTCCGGCATGAACTGAGGCGGGGGAGATTTTTTAGACAGTTTCGGAAGCTCGATCCGCACTTCTTTGAAATTCAGTCCTATCTCGACCGTTTGAGGTTTCAATGTCATCACTGGTAAATCAGTGTCCACCGCAATCTCCATATCGAGCGCCTCTTTTTCAGACGAAAGGTCGATATGAGTCACTGAAGTAAAATACACTTCTTCTCTTTTTCGTTTTTCACCGGCAAACTTCACGACAATCGTTCCATTCATGACATTAAACGGAGCTGGTAATTCCCTGAAAGCGGCCGGTGCCCTTCGGGAAACAGCATTCTGAAAATCTGAAACTGTCACTTCTCCCTGAATGCTTGCGAGATAATCCCGCCGGAAGTCCATGCTGGAAAAATCATGCTTAATGGGAAGCTCAATGATCGAGCGGATGTCGAATTTCGCCTCTTCCAGTGAGCCCGTAAGCACCAGTGGGATTCCGCTTTCCTTCACTTTGCCTGCGAGTTTTAAATCCCGAAAATAAAACGGACCCATGTCTTTAAGCTTTTCCGGGAGCAGAACCCGAGGAGATGTAATCGTAAAACCTTTGGGGTTTGCTTCGAGCTTTATCTCCTTCACTTCGGCCGTGAGGATTTGTTCTTTTTTGAAGACAAGAAGATTGAATCCCTGAGTTTTACCTTCGCTATGAATGGCGATGGATTCGAGGTTCATTTCTGTATCCGGAACAATTCCACTCCAGAAGAGTTTCCACCAGCGATAAATATCGATGCGCTCATTCGTGGATTTCTTTTCTTCATCGTTACTCAGAGTAATCTCTATTTGCGGAGAATGAATCCTGAAAGGAAGATAAGTCTTTGCCTTAAGTCCTTCATGGTAACCAAGATCAAAGTCCCAGGAGATTTCCTCGAAGCAGCTGTAGATTTTCTTTCCAGGTGCTTCATAACGAAAGCAAAAATCACGCAGCTCGCCAGTAAGGTGTCTTTCATTCCAGTGTTTCCACTCATGATGAATCGCAAACTTCTTCCAGCTCCACGATTTCAGGATAGCACTCCGGTGAAGTCCCCATTTAATATTTTCGGGATTCACAATTATCGTTGGATCCACAAAAATGGTGACGACGACCACGAATATGACTGACAAGATGAGTGCTAAAACTCCGCCAATAAGATAAAGAATTTTTTTCATCAGAAGACTCCCCCTAAACCAGCGAAGAAGAAGTTTCCGAAATCTTCCGAGGGCGCCGTGGCGAGCGCTCGGGCCCAATATCCCTGAACCACCCCAATGGGCGAAAGCCAGCGGATACCGGCACCGGGTGAATACCAGAGTCTCGAATCAATGCTCCAGGATTCCCTGCCGAAGTAACCGCCGTCGGTGAAAACGAACGCTTCCACTTTTGCATGGAAAAAATGCGTTTGCCGTATTTCTCCTTTGAGAAGGGCGCGGGTAAGGGCCCCCCGTCCATCATTTCTAGGTAAGGTCCGTAAGAGATAGCCGCGAATATCATCACTCCCCCCTCCGAAGAATTTCACCTCAGGGGGAAGGGCCGACAGATCC
>JBKJNQ010000098.1:0-28540 GCA_046593575.1 Bacteriovoracaceae bacterium | reverse complement strand
CGGTTTAATTACACTTCGTGCTGTATTGGCGAAAACATAAACTGTTTCTACCGGAAGGTTGGAACTAGAACATTTTTCATAAGGAAGAAAATTGATCCCGAAAAGTTCTTTGGTCGTACAAGTGTAGGCAACTTTTTGGACAGAAACCGGTCCAATAATCCTTTGATTCGATTCCACCGCTGCAAGGTAGGACTGGAGATTGGTCTGTGCCTGAGAACCCGTGAGAACTGTTCCCGAAAGGTTGCTATAGTATCCAAAATTGTTATCGGATTTCTTCTTCGAGTCTTTCCCGCAACCAACTGCGAGAACAGCAAATAAAGAGACAAAAAGGACGTTCTTAAAAAGTGATGTTTTCATGTTTTCCCCCCTGGGAATAAGTTCAATGTTTGTTATGTACATTCCAAGAAGCGTGCCAACTCGCCGCTCATGCTTTCATTAACTTATTACAGGGTGGGGTGATGAAATCTTAGACAGTGATCTTCAGGTGTCGAAAGTTTTGACAGTTACCGGGAAAAAACTAACGGATATGTTCCGAACACTCGGGTTGTTCCTCATGAACAACGGCCAAAGGCAGTACCGGGGTTTCGTAAACATCGCGGGAATGAAACTCGTCCATGTGATTTCCTCCTTGAAATACCAGCTCATTCTATCAGACAATCCGGAAATATGAGCTACACCCTTTATGGTTCCCAGACTTCGCCCTTCGTTCGTCGCCTCCGCATGCTTCTCCACGGCCATCCCCTCGAATTCCGTGAAATTCATTTTTTCGAAGCTCAGGATGCTGCGTTTCTTAACAAGATTAATCCGTTAAATCAGGTGCCCGTTCTCCAGCATGGCGAGAAGACCATCTGGGATTCCCGCCAGATCTTTCAGTACTTAAATGAGATTCATCAGTTTCAGAAATTAAACTGGGAAGATGAAAACCTCCTGACTGGTATTGAAGGTGCGATGGATTCAGGTGTCGCTCTCCTTCTTATGAAGAGGTCGGGCATGAACATCGAAGAGAACTTCATGTATGTCATGAGACAGAAGGACCGGATCGAGTCAGTCCTTGATTATTTGCGGCCTTATCTGGAGACCGTTGGGCACATCCGTTTTGATTTTGCGGCGATGACCATTTACTCCTTCCTCGACTGGGCCCTCTTCCGGAACATTATTACTATCGAGAAGCGACCCGAGTGCAGAAAGTTTCTGGATGCTCATGCGCAGAATCTTATGGTCTTAAGCACACTCATTCCCAAGGTATAAAGATGGAACTGAACCAATACATTGATCACACTCTTCTTAAGCCAGAGGCGACCCTTGCTCAGATTGAAAAGCTCTGCGCAGAAGCTCGCGACAACAAATTCTTTTCCGTGTGTGTGAATTCCTACTACGTGAAGAAATGTGTCGCCCTTCTTCAGGGCTCCGGAGTCAAAGTCTGCACCGTCGTAGGCTTTCCTCTCGGAGCTTCGACGATGGAAGCAAAAAGATTTGAGGCAATGAAAGCGGCTGCCGAAGGGGCCACAGAAATTGATATGGTCATGAACATCTCAGCGGTGAAATCCGGAGACTGGCAATACGTGCAGGATGATATGTCTTCGCTCGCGCAAGTTTGTCATCAGCAAGGTGGACTCTTGAAAGTCATCCTGGAAAATTGTCTCCTCACGAACGAAGAAAAAAAACGTGCCTGCGAGATCGCAGTCCGGGCAGGTGCGGATTTTGTGAAAACTTCGACGGGCTTTTCTACCGGCGGGGCAACTGAAGAAGATGTGAAACTCATGCGTGCGACCGTCGGGCCAAAGCTCGGAGTAAAAGCAAGCGGAGGAATTCGTGATGCCGCGACGGCGATGAAGATGATTGAAGCAGGTGCCACTCGCCTTGGAACGAGTGCGAGTGTGGAAATCGTGAAAGGTCTTCAGGGTCAGGGAAATTACTAGTGCTAAAGTCCCTTCAGTTTCACCATCCGGAGCTTTCCGGCCTTCAGGACAACTTCCTGGTCTTTTTCTAGGACAAAGGTCTCAGCACTGACGGTTTTCCCGTCAATCTTTACGGCATTTTGTTTGAGAAGACGGCGACCTTCACCATTACTCTCAATGAACTTGAGTTCCCGCATGAGTTCGAGAAGAGCGATCTGTCCGTGCTGTCTTTCACACACTTCAATGTCATCGAGAACTTGTTTCTTAGAGAAGCGAGCTTCGAATTTTTCGCGCTCTTCTTTTCCTGAATCAGGACCGTGGTAGTAGCTCGTGATTTCTGCAGCCAGAGATTTTTTACCCTCCATCGGATGAAGAGCACCCAACGTGAGATCAGCAATCGTCTTATCCACCTCAGCCGCGGGTTTCCTTGAAAGAAGAAAATAATATTTTTTCATGAGCTCATCGGAGATCGACATGATCTTACCGAACATATTAGTTGGTGTGTCTGTGAGAGCGATGTAGTTATCCATCGACTTCGACATCTTGTTCACACCATCCGTCCCTTCGATCAAAGGCATGGTCAGAATACACTGAGCTTCCTGTTCGTAAGCATACTGAAGATGACGTCCCATCATGAGATTGAACGTCTGATCAGTTCCACCGAGTTCGAGGTCGGCTTTGAGATGAACCGAATCGTATCCCTGAAGAAGTGGGTAAACCATTTCATGCAGGTAGATGGCCTCTGAATTCGTGTAGCGCTTGTTGAAGTCATCACGCTGGAGCATCGCCCCGACTGTTCCCTTCGCCATGAGCTGGATAAGACCAAGTCCATCAAATTTCCCAAGCCAGTCTTTGTTAAACACGACGTGAGTCTTTTCCATATCAAGAACTTTTCCGACCTGCTCTTTATAAGTCTGAGCATTGATCATGACTTCTTCAGCAGTCAGAATCGGACGAGTCTTGTTCTTTCCGGTCGGATCCCCGATCTGAGCGGTGTAGTCACCGATCAAAAAATAAATCTCGTGACCAAAATCCTGAAGGAGTCTTAGTTTCTGAAGAACTACTGTGTGACCCAGGTGAATATCCGGACGCGAAGGATCCGCACCAAACTTGATGACAAGAGGCTTCTGCTTTTCAAAAGATTTTTTGAGCTTCTTCAGCATTTCTTCTTCGGGAATTATCTCGAAGGCTCCACGCTTAAGTTCTTTGAGCTGATCCTCAGGGGTCATCGTAATACGGGCCATAGGGTCTCCTTAACCAGAACATTTTATGGGAATCAGACCCGCCAGCCAACTCTTTTAAGCCACTGCTCAAATTCGAGGGCCTTTTTGGCGGGATCACGGGGTGGGCGCTCTTCTGTGACTCGGGAAACTTCTGTCGGCATGGGAGGAAGTCCCATGGATCTTCTACGGTAGGGAAGAGAAGAAATATCCTGTATCGGTGTCGGTTTGAACTCTCCGTCCTGCCAGTCGTAGTTTGTGCCAAAGAGCTGGGGCCTTCCCTCAAAGAACAACACCCGATCTTCAGTGTAGGCAAGAAGCTCGAGAGTGTAATCCTGAGAAGCGGCCGCTAGCCTCATCTGGGTCAGACACTCATGCATAAAATCAGGTTTCGAAATGGCATGCATAATGATGATCCAGGAAAGGCGCACACCTTTTTCTCCGGCATTGGAAAGAACAGGGAATCCATTTTTTTCGATCAGCGCTTTTAGTTTCGCTGCATTTTCCAGATGAACTTTTTCCATTTCTTTGTGATAAGCATCGGCCAGAATCCCGCGCGCGAGAAGACCTTCACGGATAAAATGGTCCCGCTCCACCAGAGGTGCAAGTTTAGAGAGCCAGAAATCTTCCATGGGAGACCTTATCAGCGGAAACTAGTGAGAGGACTGGCAGAATTGATATTCTGAAAAAGTTCTTTATCGTTGAAGCCGTGTTCACGAAAATCATGCTGATATTTTAACATGAATTTTACCTGTCCCATCTTGAAGAATTCCACACTGTGGCTGTAACAAAGGTGAATGTGCTGATTCTGATTAGGGTGATAGATCGTGCTGAGTGCGACACTCGGTGTGGACTTGTTATGGAATTTGCAAACGAGGCATTTTTCACTCATGGATGGATTATCGATCATTGTGAAGAAAACCTTTACCTTAATTTCTCATAACTGTTGGTAATCGGGCTTACCAGCCCGCAATCATGCCCTTATCAAGGATTCTTCAAGACTGACTATTTCACTCCGTGCCAACCAAACCATCCAGTCATGAGATAACTTAATCACCTGAGGAGTTTAAATGAATGTGATTTATTTCGATGGTGTCTGTGGGCTTTGCAACGGCTTCATTGATTTCATCATAAAAATTGATAAAAAAGGCATCTTTCACTTCTCTCCTCTTCAGAGCGAACACGCGAAAAAAAACCTGCCGAAAGAATTTTATGAAGATCTCGATTCAGTGGTCGTGCAGATTGACGGCCAGACACTGAGAAAATCCAGTGCGGTCTTCGCTGTCCTGAAAAAGCTCGGAGGCATCTGGGGTATCGCTTCATCAGTCGGAACACTTCCCGAAAGTTTTCTCAATAAGGCGTACGATATGGTGGCAGAAAATCGTTATAAGATTTTTGGTAAGAAAGAAACTTGCCGTCTCCCTACCCCAGAGGAAAGAAGCCGGTTTTTACTCTAGCCTTCCAGACTTCCTTACCGGCCTCAATACCAGAAAGTAGCTCCACTGCTTTTGGATCATCAATTTTGCTGTCTTTTGAGTTCCATAGGAAATTGAGCCACTCATCGACGGCCTTTCTTAAGACGGTCTGCTCTTTTCCATTTTCCTCAAGAGAAGAAAAAATCCGCTGAGGCATCTTTTGAGACCCATCCATGGCAATCTGCCTGAGCTGATGAGGAAGTTTATCATTACGAAAACGGGTGATGAGTTCTTTGGTGTATGAATAGATATCGAAATCCTGAGGGATATGAAGCAGGGGAATGACTTCTTCGTCCATCAAACTGCTGACATCCCGAAGAAGTTCCTCATCGCGAATGGCCTCATGAACAAAATTGTACCCGCGATTCAATCCCGCATAAGCGAGATAAGAATGAGACGCATTCAAAAGTCTTAATTTCATCTCTTCAAAGGGCCTAACGTCTTTCACGAATTGAACGCCGGCCTTATCCCAGTCCGGACGATCACCCATGAACTTATCTTCAATGACCCATTGAGAGAATTTTTCCGTGGCAATCAATTCACTTTCAAATATTCCGAACTTCTTTTCTAGTTCTTTTATTTTTTCTGGCAGAAGTGCAGGAACAATCCGGTCTACCATCGAATTCGGGAAACTCAGCTTTTTTGGAAACGAAGCTCCCATATATTTCCTCAGGGCTTCCTCAAGCTTCTTTCCGTTTTCGCGAAGATTATCACAACTGATGATGGTGAGTTTCTCTTTGCGGTTTCTTAAACCAAGACAAAGAAAGCCGATCGCAGTTTCCGGATTCTCCGGATGAGAAAGATCATGAATAATTCCCGGGTTTGATAAATCGAGCTCACCCTTTTGATCAAGGCAGTATCCTTTCTCAGTAATAGTCAGAGTGACGATTTCAGTTTTTGGAGACGAGAAAACTTCAAGCAAACGAGTGAGATCATCTTTAAGGGATAGAACTTCGGTGATGCAATTTATGAGTGATAATTTCTCTGAGTCATGAGTGAGTTCGAGAACGGGATAGGTAAGATTTACTTTTCTGAGTTTGTCTCTTTCTTCGGCTGATCTCATGGTGGAAGCAATCACATTCCATCCACCGGTGTGTTGATAATAAACTGCCTGATGTCCCCGGTGAAATCTTCCAAGTCCCAGATGGAGAATCTGTCTCATAATCGGAAAGCATCTTTGGCAAGGCGGCCATTGAGATCGAGAATAGTTTCTGAAGCGTCTTTCATCGACATCCGATGCTCACTCACTAGCTCTGCGAGAATTCTCGCATCAATTCTTCTTGCGACATCATGACGGGCAGGAATCGAGAGGAAGGCGCGCGTATCATCAATAAAGCCAGTCTGGTTATAGAAGCCCGCCGTTTCCATCGTCTGTCTTCTCTGGCGAATCATCCCTTCCGGACTATCGTGGAACCACCAGGCGGGCCCCAGTCTCAAGGCCGGATAATGTCCGGCCAGCGGAGCAAGCTCTCTGGCGTAATTTGTTTCATCAAGAGTAAAGAGAATCATGCGGAAGTTTTTGGAATTTCCAAATGAATCAAGAAGCGGTCTTAAAGAGTGAGTGAATTCAATAATCCCTGGGATGTCGGCACCTTTATCACGCCCAAACTTTTCAAATATCTGTCGATTGTGATTTCTGAATGAGCCCGGATGAAGCTGCATCACGAGATTGTCATCTTCAGACATTTCCGCCAGTTTCCAGAGCATATGAGCGCGAAACATTTCAGCATCACCCGTTGAGACAGTGCCGAGTGTGATGCGGGAAAATAACTTCTCCCCATCAGCATCATTCAGCTTGAGCGTCCTCGCCGTCGGATGACCATGATCACTGGCGGTAGCCCCCATCGATTTAAAAAACTGACGGCGCTTTCTATGAGCATTAAGGTAGCCCTTCCAGGAATACACATCCTCACCCGAAACTTCGGCAAATAAAGCGAGATTCTTTTTAAAGTCCTCGTGTTCAGGATCGATCACGCCATCCGGACGATAAGTCGGGATAACTCGCTTGCCCCATTCTTTGCGGATTTTCTCATGATGGGAAAGATCATCAGTAGCAGCATCCGTCGTCGCCAGTACTTCAATCCGGAATTTTGTAAAAAGTTCTCGCGGGAGAAAACTTTTCTCGCTGAGCTTAGAACTCATGAGATCAAAATAAAAATCAGCGCTTTCAACAGTCAACGGGCGGTCTATCTCAAACACTTCATGGAAAACATGACGAAGCCAAAGCTCACTGGGTGTTCCACGGAAGAGATAAAAGTTTTCTGCAAATTTCTTCCAGATTTTTCTCTTATCATTTTCCTGATTTCCGGAAAGATCGCGTACTCCCATTTCTTCAAGAGTTATTCCCTGACTGTAGAGCATGCGTAGCACATAGTGATCCGGAGTGATGAGAAGAGAAACCGGATCCGGAAATTTTTTATTCTCAGCAAACCATGCGGGGTCCGTATGTCCGTGTGGACTGATAATCGGCGCATCCTTAACTAAGGAAAAAAGCTCGCGCGCAAGCTCACGCGTCTTCGCGTCAGAGGGAAAGAGCCGGTCAGGGTGAAGAAGGGACGCGTTCATGATTGCAGGCCTTGTCTTTACGGTGCTAGAATTTGAGCACGATTAAGCGGTTATTGTAAAAGGATTTGCCATGAAGATCATTGAGGGCAAGGTCATTGTCACGTGTCCCGGAAGAAATTTCGTCACTCTCAAATTAATTACTGATGAGGGTGTTTACGGCATCGGGGATGCTACTCTGAATGGCCGCGAACTCTCCGTCGTATCGTATCTCCAAGACCACGTTATTCCGTGTCTCATTGGAAGGGATGCTCACCAGATTGAAGACATCTGGCAGTATCTTTACCGCGGAGCTTACTGGAGAAGAGGTCCGATCACGATGACAGCAATCGCTGCTGTGGACATGGCCCTCTGGGACATTAAAGCAAAAGTGGCGAAGCTCCCTCTCTATCAACTTTTGGGCGGCCGCTGTCGTGAAGGTGTGATGGTTTATGGTCACGCTAATGGAACAACTGTTGAAGAAACTCTCGGCGAACTCGATAAATATATTGATCTCGGCTACAAAGCGATTCGCCTTCAGACCGGAGTGCCCGGACTGAAATCTACTTACGGTGTTTCTGGCGATAAAATGTATTACGAACCCGCAGATGGAGATCTTCCGACAGAAAATATGTGGTCGACAGAAAAATATCTCGATTCAGTTCCCAAGCTTTTTGAAAGAGCACGTGAACAAGTGGGAATGGGACCGCATCTTCTTCATGATGTACATCATCGCCTGACTCCGATTGAAGCAGGTCGCCTTGGGAAAAGTCTCGAGCCGTATCGCCTCTTCTGGATGGAAGACGCTTGTGTTGCTGACAATCCGGAAAGCTTCCGCCTGATTCGTCAGCATACCGTCACACCCATTGCGGTCGGAGAAGTTTTCAATTCCATTCATGATTGCAGAACACTCATCCAGGAACAGCTGATCGATTATATCCGTTCCACTGTCACTCACGCTGGTGGGATTAGTCATTTGAGAAAGATTGCTACGCTCGCCGATCTCTACAATGTCCGCACCGGTTGTCACGGGGCCACTGATCTTTCTCCGGTCAGCATGGGATGCGCCCTGAATTTTGATATCTCCATTCCAAACTTTGGGATTCAGGAATACATGAGGCACACTCCGGAAACGGATGCTGTCTTCCCACATTCTTATAAATTCAAATCAGGCTATCTCATTCCAGGTGAAGAACCTGGCCACGGTGTCGATATTGACGAAAAACTTGCAGCTAAATATCCATACAAACGCGCCTTCCTCCCGGTCAATCGCCTGGAAGATGGGTCGATGTATAACTGGTAAGAGAAATGAAAGTCGTTACTTTTGGTGAGGCCCTTTTCCGATTCTCCACCGAGCGCGGTGTTCGCTTACTAGACGCTCAGGAAATGGACTTTTATCTCGGGGGATCTGAGTTCAATATCGCTGCAAATTTAAAAAGTCTCGGAATTGAGACAGAATGGGTTTCTGCCCTCCCCGATGGAAAAATCGGGGAACTCATGCGGGAGAAGATTTCGCAGACCGGAGTACTGACCTCACACGTAACCACGATGAAGAATGGAAGACCCGGTTGGTATCTCATGGAATCCGGTGCAGCTCCCAGACCAGACTCTGTCGTCGGAAGATTTGCGAGTTCGTTTGCTGATCAGGCGAAATTTACTTTTGATTGGAAAAAAATCTTATCAGGGGCGGAAGCCTTTCATACTTCGGGAATAACAGCCGGTCTCTCGCGTCCCCTTACTCAGGAAGTCAAGAAGGCGATGAAGGCTGCACGGGCAGTTAAAATCCCTGTGAGCTACGATTTCAATTTCCGTAAGAATCTTTGGACGATTGAAGAATCTGTCAAAAGACAAAAGGATCTTCTTCCTTTGATTGATATTCTTTTTTGTTCACAATCTGATCTTGATCTCTACTTCGGAAAAAAAGCGTCCCTGAAATCAATCTTTGCTGCGACATCAGCCGAGATAATTATCCTGACAGAAAGAAATACCGAAGAAACAAGTTACGGCGTGAAAATTATCACAAGAAATGAAAGATTCTCGTCGACTTCACACCGTATTCATCTTATTGACCGGATTGGCGTTGGTGATTCCTTGGCCGCTGGTTTTCTTTCTTGCTGGCTGAAAACCAAAGATATAAAAAAATCCGCGGAGTGGGGCGCCCTCTCAGGTGCTCTGAAGTATGGTATTAAAGGTGACATAGCCTTTCTCAAGAGAACCGAATTGGAAACTTTACTGAATGAGGGTTACCGAGGAATTCAACGATGAGTGTACTTGATTCCATTCATAAGCAATTTTCCATTCCCGTTCTCCGGGAAATTGACGAAGAAAAATTATATTCTCTGGCAAAATCTCTCGTGGATGGTGGTCTCACTGTTCTGGAAATTACCCTGATGAGTGATGATGCTTTGAAAGTTATTAGGCGTCTTTCTTCAGATAAGGAAGTCATTGTTGGTGCGGGCACAGTTCTCAATCAAGATCAGGCACGCAAAGCGATGGACGCTGGAGCAAAGTTTCTGGTATCACCGGGGCTCAATGAGGGTGCGGTAGTATTCGCCAGGAACAATAACATTCCTTTTATCCCGGGAGTTCTCACTCCATCGGAAATCATGCAGGCAAATTCTCTTGGATGTGAGCTTGTGAAAATTTTTCCGATTGCGACGATGGGCGGAACGAATTACCTGAAACAACTGAAAGGTCCTTTTCCGAAACTCAATGTCATGGCATCAGGTGGAATAGGTTTTGATGATCTTAAGCATTATTTTGCAGCTGGGACTTTCTGCGTAGGTGTCGGCACTCAACTGACTCCAGAGCTCGCTAAAAAATATGTTCTTGAAATAAACCGACTTCGACATTAACGACGAAGCACAAGCCCAGTGACGTCATAGACGTTTTTCACCGTCGCTGATGCTGTTACCCTCGCCTTGTCCGCACCCTTCTTCATCACCTGATCCAGATAATCGCGGTTCTTCATAAGATCGAGATATTTTTCTCTTACCGGGGATAAGGTTTGGTCGACGATTTCAGCAAGATCAACCTTGAGGTGTCCGTACATCTTCCCTACATACAGTTGCTCAATTTCATGTATGGTTTTCCCGGTAAGAACGGAATAGATAGTCATGAGATTCGACAGGCCCGCTTTATTTTCGGCATCGAAAGTAATTTCAGTTCCTGAGTCAGTTGTCGCTGATTTTATTTTTTTCTCAATCTTCTTCGGTTCATCAATCACGAGCACGAAATTCTTCTCGTTCTCATCGGACTTTGACATTTTTTTATCCGGATCCTGAAGCGACATGATCCGCGCGCCCATCTTGCTGATATAGGCATCCGGCATTTTAAAGACACCCTCGCCGTAGCGATTCTGCCAGAAACCAACGATATCCCGGCAAAGCTCAAGATGCTGGCGCTGATCCTCACCGACCGGAACGAGATCGGCCTGATAAAGCAGAATGTCGGCCGCCATGAGGACCGGATAAGTGAATAGTCCTGCATTGATATTCTTCGTATGCTTTTCGGCCTTTTCCTTAAACTGGGTCATCCGGTTAAGATATCCCATCGGAGTGAGGCAGGTCAGGATCCACGCGAGTTCCGCGTGCTCGGGTACATGGGACTGAACGAAGATAGTATTTTTTTCGGGATCAAGACCAAGGGCCAGATACTGAGCGAGAAATGAATACGTTCTCTCTCTTAAAATTTTTGGATCCTGCTGGACAGTAAGAGCGTGCAGGTCAGCGAGAAAATAGTGACAATTATAATCTTCCTGGAGCTTCTTCCAGTTGTTCATCGCACCGATGTAATTACCGAGGGTGAGGTCACCTGTGACTGTGCTGCCGGAGAGAATGATCTTCTTCATAGAGAAATTATAGGGCGCGCGCAGGATAGCGTCAATTGCATCGCGAACATTAGCCATTTGACTGGGAAGCATAGAGGTTTTAAGGTTTTTAGAGTCTATGAAAAACGCCATATCAATCATCTGTTTTATCATTTCTTCTCACGCATTTGCGTTAGAAACGGATAATTATTTGGCGTGGGAAATTGATCTTCAGGATTCTCTGGTCCATGTGAATCATTACTTCGAAGATAACATTTCGGGATCATTAAAAAGCATTACCAATCATCAGAAGAGTTGCGAACAGATCACAGCACTTGTGGGGAAAAATTTTTCGTCACACCTGGTCCATGACAACCCGGTTGAAAACTGGCTTATCCATATACTTTCTTCCGGAGAGATTTACCCTTCAACACTTTCATATGTTGAAGAAAGTATTTATCGGGACCCCTATCGCGCTTACATTCCCTGGTTTGGCCTTGCACCCAATATCCAGATCAATGGCATCTATATGGGCACAGATAAGCTCAGTCACTTCGCTTCTACGGGAATGATTTATTACCGCATCTTCCTTCAGGAGAAGAGCAGAGGGGCCTCAGATGAGTTTGCTGAGCGCAAGGCGATCCAATGGGGCATCCGTGATGAGAAAAGCGTCCACGGCTTCTGGTCGAGTGGAGTCTTCAGTTACGCAGACCTTGAGGCGAACTACCAGGGTCTTAAGTTTTATCGCCGATTTTGCGAGGGAAAAACATCTTATCTGGCCAAAAATGAGCTTAATCGGTGGTCCTTAAGGTCTTTTCCAGACTTAAGAAACTATGTCTCAGGTCTCTGGGATGAGACTTTTGAAATATCTTACCTTATGCCGGAAAACTGGAGCCGCGTCGCCCCCATCCTGAAGGAAGAATATTGTGAATTACGAGATTCTGCTCGAGTGAAAACTAGACTCGGGAACTATCGCAAAAACCTGCCCATGAGCTTTTCACAGACCTTCCTGAATGAATTAAAAGGAAGCTCGATTCCTGATCCCATGCGGGAACAATCTTTTTCCGAACTTTGCTCACGGAAATAATTTCTTATATTGCCCGTAACCTTCTTTCTCAAGATCCTGCACCGGAATGAATCGAAGAGAGGCGGAGTTGATGCAGAACCTTTTCCCACCTTTGTCAGATGGCCCATCATCGAAGACGTGACCCAAATGACTATTTGCCTTTGAGCTTCGCACTTCAGTTCTTACCATCCCAAGATCAACATCCGTTTTTGACGTCAAATTTTTCGATTCCACGGGCTTCGTGAAACTAGGCCAGCCCGTTCCCGAATCAAATTTATCCTCTGAACTAAAAAGTGGCTCACCGGACACAACATCCACATAGAGACCTTTTCTTTTTTCATTCCAATAAGCGTTCTTGAAAGGTCTTTCGGTTCCGTTTTCCTGAGTCACGTGGAACTGTGTCTTATCAAGCTTTTTGATTTTATCAGCAAATTGCTTGTTTTCTGCATGAGCAGCAGTCATTGAAAGAACGAAAAGAGAGAAAAATAAACTTTTCATATGCCCTCCTATTCGGGCGAAGAAACCTTTCGCAAAAGTTTTCCATTGAGGTTTGTTAAGTCTGGTACATCGTTATTAATATTGGTTTTCAACCATTGACCATATCGAAAATAATTACGGCAAGTGGCGCAAAGGGTGAGATGAAGTTTCATACGAAATGATCCGTCTTGAAGTGTATTCATCTCGTGAACTGATTCTTTGCAAGTAAGTGCCATCCAAACCGCCAGCTTTCCGGGAAAGAGGACGTAAAATACGTCGTGCCAGATTCTCGCAAAAACTTTTCTGACTATCTTCATTTACCCTCCTTCATTGTGTGAGTGTGTTTAACCCGCCTGAAATTACGGCCCTGGTTTCATGGGCGAAGCCGCCATACCTTCTATGCATTTACGAAGCTTCTCCTTGGCCCTAAAGATAAGGACGCCAATATTGCCAATGGTAAGACCCATGGCACTTGAAATCGCTCCCGTATCCTCACCTTCTACTTCTTTCAGAAGAAAGGCTTGCGCCTGCTGAGGAGTGAGAGACTCCATGCACTTGCGGATAAATTCCCCGGCTTCTTTCTGAGAAAAGAGATGATCAGGATCAGTGGGCTTCTGCTTCCACCAACCATCGTCAGTGAAAGATTCATCGAGATAGCTGTCGAGATCTTCTTCGGTTGTCAGAAATTTCTTATTGGCCCGATTCTGTTCCTGAATTTTATGAAACATAATGCCGGACAAATAAGTCCTGATAGAAGATCGACCTTCAAACGAATCAATCTTTTCCAGAAAAGTGAGCCAGGTTTCGTAGATCACATCTTCAGCTTGCTCGCCGTAGTATCCACGAGAACCCAGTAACCTATGCAGGTACGGGTTAATGTCCTCAAACGTCTTCTTTAAAAAAGAAGCGTCCCTTGATTTAAGCTGCTGGCGGATTTTTTCATCGAGGAGCATTCCACAAGCTTAACTTCAAGGGATGGCATCGACAAGTTTACTGCCTTACCCAATGACAGGTATAACCACCGGGATTTTTCACCAGATAGTCCTGATGATTTGCCTCGGCCAGGGTGAAATCTTTAAACGGCTCAAGGCGGGTGACAACAGGTGACTTCCATCTTCCAGAGTCAGTAGCGCGCTTGATCGCTTCCCGGGCATCTTTCTCCTGTACCGAGTCTGTAAAGAAGATGACTGAGCGGTACTGAGTCCCGACATCATTCCCCTGACGGTCAACAGTGGTGGGGTCATGAATCTTAAAGAAATAATCCAGAATTTTTCCGTAGCTGATTTTCGAAGCATCAAATTCAATCTTCACCGCTTCTGCGTGACCAGTTGAGCCGGTCTTTACTTCAGAGTAAGTTGGTCGAGAACTTTTGCCACCGGCAAAGCCCACATCCGTGCTGATGACTCCGGGAAGTTTACGCATCAAATCTTCAACACCCCAGTAACAACCGCCGGCGAGATAGGCGGTTTGCTTGTTTGATGACATATTTCCTCCCCATGAAAAAGCGCTGCTTAGAACTAAGAAAAACGTGAAAAGGTATTTCATATAAAGGCTCCTTTCCTATGAGTGTACCGGATAGAAGATTTATTACAGAGCGAGAAATTTAAACTAATATGCTTATATGCGCGCTATTTTATTGAGTCTTTTGCTTCTCTCTTGTGCAAACCCCACGGGAAGCATTAAAAAAGACATTATGATCATGAAGTCGAAGCCTCATATTTTCACCAGCTATCAGTCTGGTAAGCACAACATGCGATTTGCTTCTTCTGGTGCACCAACCTTGCCTCCTATTCTCTTTATTCACGGTTCCCCCGGCTCTTGGGAGTCTTGGGCAGCTTTCCTGAATAATCAGGAGCTGCAGAAGAAATTTCAGCTTATCTCTATTGACCGGCCGGGCTTTGGTGGATCAGATACGGGAATTGCAGAGCTTTCATTAAACGAGCAGGCCGATGCGATTTTCGGTGCGCTCTCTTTTAACAAGTCAGGACAGAGGGCAATTATCATCGGTCATTCGTACGGGGCCCCAGTCGCAGTGAAACTTTCCTTGAATCATCCTGAGTCAGTGAAAAGCATTGTCTTGGTTGCCGGATCGGTAGATCCAGATCTTGAAGAAACCAAATGGTATCAAAATGTCGCTACCTGGTGGCCGGTACGAAGCTTGATTCCGAATTCCCTTCGCGT
The DNA here is from genome assembly GCA_046593575.1 of Bacteriovoracaceae bacterium. Taxonomy (GTDB): domain Bacteria; phylum Bdellovibrionota; class Bacteriovoracia; order Bacteriovoracales; family Bacteriovoracaceae; genus Peredibacter. Next base: position 13,874 of record JBKJNQ010000098.1, on the reverse strand, counting down.
TGCCAATGAAGAAATCATGGGATTAAAAAAAGAATTAAAAGCGATGGTCCCGAAATGGAAAGATTTAAAATCCAGAATCGTTATCATTCAAGGGGACGCGGATGATCTGGTCCAAAAAGAAAACGTCGACTTCATGAAGAGGCTTGTCGCTGACAAGATCATGAACGTTGAGATGATTCCGGGGCTCAATCACTTTGTTCCGTGGAAGAGACCCGACCTCATTTTGAAAGCTATCGAAAGCGAAAGTAAAATTACTCCTTAAGTAAGTCAGGAAATTTTTTGTCGCCCGCCTTTACGTAGCCAGGAATATCCTTTTGCCAGTCTTCCATCACGTCTCCGTCATAGTTTAGATAAAGTTTTCCATTCACCACCGTGAACTTATCCGGTTCAATTTTCACCAGATTTCCCTTGGCCACACCATAGGCACAATATCCGCCATATTGAGGAGAGAACTTTTCAGGCTCCTTAACAAATTTGTCGAGATTCTCTTTCGAGGAGAATTTCCATTTTGCTCCCTTCCATGTCGTCACAAATTTATCATCCCCTTTAACGGGCCTATTCACAGTGAAATAAGCGACAGAGTCATAACCTTTGATCGCCACATCCGTCCGTGGTGGATCACTGAAAAAAGATCCCCCTTCGCCAAACGTATTAATGAGTGGCTTGCCCGCCATTGCCTGGAAGGATACCAAAAGAAGAAGAACTAAAATAAATTTCATATTTTCTCCGCAGATGTCCGGATTTTTTTCCGGATCGTATGTTCAATAAATTGAAGTAAGGCGAGAACGCAGAATCCAAAAATAAAACTCACCCAAGTAGGGTACGCCTTCAGGACACCAAGAATTTGATCCGTGGCGCGGATCAAAAGAAAGGTCCATACAACCGATGAAGGAAAGATCAGGAGGATAAACTTGAAAACAGGAAATTGCTTGATACCCGCAGAAGTGAACGTGACAGTCCTCATTCCCGGCACAAACCTTGCCAGAACTATCGCCAGGACTCCTGGGGAAAGTGGAATCTGATGGGATCTTCTGAAGCCTTTCCTGATCAGCACACCAAGTCCATAAAGACCGAGGTCTCCTAAAAAGATTCCGATCATCAGAGGAAAAAAACCACCAGCAAAAGAAACTTCCCCATTATTGATGAGAGCGGCCACCCCAATCGTGGTCGGATCCTCAAGCAGAAACGTGGCGAGGATGACCGCCACGGGAAAAAGGACAGGATGTCCTATGAGTGAGAGGTAATCCATTTATTCAATACGGGAATGCTTCCCCGGTTCCGGTAGAGGATGAAGAGACTTGATCCGAATACGATCAGCGCAAGTCCAAAAAGAAAACCACCGTCACCTTGAACGTTGATCCCCAGAATAAAGAGATGAGACATAATCGCACCTGCCATCGTTCCGGCCGCCAGCAGGGCACCGTAAACTCGCATTGCCGGAATGATCAGAAGAATTCCTGCAATCAGTTCAATCACCCCGGATCCAAATCTTCCCGCGGGCTCCGCCCCTAATTGAGAAAAGATCCATCGTGATTCTTCGGCACCAGTAAATTTAAAGTAAAGCGTCTGGAAGAGAATCGCTGCCGATACCCACGCTAAGGTTGTTTCTAATTTTTTCATTTTGCCTCCACGTGGCGCTTACCAATATCTATTATTTTCGTAAAAAGTGTTCTGAGGTGAGTCTCTGTGAGATCCGGATGCGTAGTAATCAAGCGAAAGAAAGTCTGACCATGTCGACTGGCGACGTTCACAAAGAACTCACCGTCTTTCAGGATTTCTGCTCGGATAAGCTTCTGCATTTTATTATCACCGGCCTTGAAGCGAAAACAAACATTCAACATCTCCGGCTCATGGAGAAGTTCCAGCTCTGGGAACAACCGCACGAGCTTCGTGGCCATACTGCCTTTATCGAAAAGTGTATTCACGAGTTGATTGAGACCTTCATCACCTTCGGATTTCCAAGTGAGCCACACTTTTAGAGCATCATTTCTTCTTCCACACTGGAGAGAAGCGGGGCCCGTATCAAGAGCACTGTCATCGGACTCATGAAAAATATAATCCTGACCACCACTGTTATTGGAGCTCTTGAGCACTTCCTTTCTTGAGGTAAGAAAGAAAGAACTGATGAGACCCGTCCCCAGCATCTTATGAGTGTCCCATGCGAAGCTATCTGCGAACTCGAGACCATGCAAAAGACTACGGTGCTTTTGAGACAGAAGCGCACTTCCACCCCAGGCCCCATCGACGTGAAGCCATAAATTGAACTCTTTGGTGATCTTTGAAATTTCGAGGATGGGGTCGTAGGCACCGAGGACAGTGGTTCCGGCCGTCGCCCCAACAAAGAAAGGCGTCTGACCAGCATCACGCGCTTTCTGAATAGCGAGTCGAAGCTCAGAAGGAATCATCTTTCCTCTCATATCCGCTTTCACTTTATGAACTCTATTCGTACCAAGGCCCATGAGATTAGCGGCCTTATCGAAGGAATAGTGCGATTCCTCCGATACAAAAAGACAAAGTTTTTTGTCTTCATTGCCATCACTCTTCGTTTCCGGAAATAAAGTATTTCGGGCGACCAGTAGGCCCACCAGATTCGCATTTGATCCACCGGTGACCATGATGCCTTCGCCCTCATTCCATCCGATCAGAGAAAGCATCTTCCTGACGAGTTCGTGCTCCATCAGAGTCGCCACAGGTGCAACTTCATAGGTCGCCATGGTGGCATTGGATAAAGCACTCGCCCAGTCACCTGCAATCGCTTCTGTCCGCATACCGGAAAAAAGCTGGTTCATGAATCTTGGGGTTATTGTATTCGTCGATAGTTTGAGAAAGTTTTTGAGATCTATCAGGATCTCTTCCTGAGTATGAGAGCTTTCCAACCGGAGATCCATTCTCTTCAGGATTTCCTCTGAAGAAATAAGACACCTTGCTCGCCCTTCCCTTCTTTCTGAAATTTCTCCCAGAAGCATTTCGGCGGCATCAGTCAGAAACCGATCAGATGAATTCATTCAAAGCTCCATCAACCGTGAGCGTACTGGTGAACCAAACCTTTTTCCCTTCATCATAAAAACGGCTTGTCACAAGTGGCTTCGTATATAGGTGCAGGCTGACCGAGAGTGATTCATTCTCATTTCTCAAACGGTGAAATCCCTGCTCATCTTCAATAAAGAGAGAGAGACCATCAGCAAAATTATTTTCGGTAATGAGCTTAGGCTCTTCACCCGTATAGATCTCTTCTTTTAAATTTCCCGCAAGCAGGCGCATCCAGCATTTACTATCATTATGATCATGAATCGGAGTAATCGCCTTTGGTCCCCAGATCATGAGAAGTAATTCCCAGTCATCCGTTTTCTCAACGAGAATTCGTTTTCTTTCCCCCATACCTGCAGAGGGTATTCCTTGCGGTAAAGTGAAAGAGCGAAATTTATTCAGGGCTTGTGCCAAATCATTCATCATTCATTCCATTGAGTGAGTTTTCTGTGTTGTATATAAGAGCTAAGAAATTCTGAGATCGACATTGTCTTTTGCGAGCGTGATCCGGCCAGGGTCGCCAGAACCCACCAGTGTTTTACGAGATCGCGCCATGATTCGATGAGAGTAGCTGAGGGATCATAAATATGACCCGGCTCAGAGAAAGCACCATTGAGTTCCATGATTTTTATACCTGCCCCCTGCTTAAAGCTTTCAGCAGAGGGTGCCTTGAGATCAAAGCGGCCAAAATCAAAATCCGGCAGAGAAACCGAAATCTCATTCATTACTTTAAGAAGTTCAGGAGTATGCAGATGATTGCCGTTCAGGAACTTTGTCCCGCGAACGTGATTGCCGACAGGCTCAAGGAGAAGAGTCTCTCCTGCCTTGAGAACCATATTGCCGTCAAAATTCTTTTGAAGCCTTGGCCATTGCATCAGCGCTCGCGGATCCTGCTCCATAAATTCAGAGAGCTTCGTTTTTCCATCGCCAGTAGCACTGAGAAATTTCTTCGTCACAATAGACGTGATTTCAAATTCCCGGGTGCCCGGAATTCGGGCCACCATCACTCCAGCTTCAAATTTCTCTGTCAGAAATTCCTGTATAAGGAATGGCCTTCCCAAAGAAGATTGATAAGAAGAAATTTCTTTCTCTGAATGAACAATGCAGATGTTGTCTCCGCGTTCACCCACATCCGGCTTCAGAATAACCGGATAAGAAAAACTTTTGAGCTTCCAACTTGAATCATTATTGACAGAAATTGTGACAGGTAAAAATCGCGAGGGAATAAGTTTCAGAATATCGCTTTTAGATTCCCCGAAACATCCGCCAAAAGGAATGAAAGGATTTATGCGAGTGAAAAAAAGCAAAGACCTTCCTCTGAAAGCGAGAAGAGGCCACACGAGAAACACGGGAAGATAAAAGAACCAAAAAGGCCAATATTCCTGGTTCAGAAGTTTGTGAAAACGAAGTCTCATAATCATGAGTGAAGCTTACCGTGATTTTCTTACGAGACGGAAAAACTATTTACGTCGCGGCGCAAAACCCCGAATCGAATTCAGGTTGTTACAGAATTAATCTCAATAGAAAGATGAAGATTTAGTGTTTAGGGCATTCGGTTATATCGAAATTCCTATTTTCTCGAATCGGTCTAAAGTCAGCTCGTTCACATCCACAGGGCAAGGAAATGAAGAGAGAGTGGTGGCGCCTTTCATCACGACAATGTCGGTCTGGCCGGTTACCTGCATAGCGATGGCATATTCATACTCGCCATTCTTGAAATTTAGTTCTGATGATCTGGGCATTAAGCGATAGGAGAAAATTCCTTTCGGATGTTTATTCTCTTTAGGGAATTCGAACTCAGTTTTTCCAGATCGGGCCATACGGTAAACCAGGTACCCCTTCTGTGCGTCCAGATCAGGAGTGGCGCAAATGGATATAACTTTATTTTTACTCGTACAGGAGAAGAGAACTAGCTCACTTTCAGTGCACAAATATTTCTTTGTCCCGACAGCAAAGCCAGACCCGCTAAGCAATGTTAGAAATAAAATACTCTTCAATTTAACGTCCAAATTATCGATTTTAGAATTCATGAGCTTGAACCAATACGAGGGAATAAGCGCCAGAAGGATCATACCAGGATACCCGGTAGGAAGCTGAGGTGCTGAATCCTGATGTTTTAAAACAGTGTAAGGTAAGTGCGCCGTTGAATGATGATCAGAATGACGTTGAAGATTAAACAGAATGAGATTGGAAAACTTGTGAGACGAGTTCCATGAATGTATCGGAAGGACTTTCTCATATCTACCGTTTTCAAGTTTCTTGCGACTCAGTCCATAGTGCTCAACATAATTCACCAGCTCGAGAAGGATAATGGCGACCAAGGCCTGAATAAGAAACATGATAAGTGCTTCTCTTCCGAGGATAAAATAGACGGTAACAGTCAGCGAGGAAGAAATCAGTAATCCTTTTATCACTTCAGCTGAATCAATTTTGAAAGCATGGATTAATGCTCCCAAAATCGTACGCGGAAGAAACCGATAAATAGACTCATCTCTTCTAGCACTCGCAGGATCATCAAAGGTCGCTACTTCAATATGGTGCCCTCTTACATGCTCAACAGAAAAGTGCCGGTACCAGACACTCGCCAGGATAGCGTTCGCGAGGAACTGATGTAATTTTTCTTTTTTATGGCAAAGCTCATGAGCAACTGTGATGCCCAGACCTCCAGTGTAGAGGCCCGTGATAATTCCCATGATGACGACATCTCTGATCGAGGATCCTTGTGCCAGATAAAGGGCCAGAATAAGAACAGCAAAGTGAGTAAAGAAATAGAAATAGAGTGCAGTTGCCCAGGTCGAAGTCTTCTTCCACATCCCTTCCTGCTGTTGATCTGGATTAGACTTATCCGTTCCGATCAATTTATCGATGATAGGAATTCCTATAAAGACAAACACTGGGGAGATGAGAGTAAACGGAAAAGGCGCCAGAAGGCTGAACAAAGTAATCAACGTAAAAATCAGAAAGGTAAAAAACAGGGTGGGTTTCATGTGCATAAATCATAGATCTTTGAGCGAAAAATGGGCAGAAAAATTTGCTTTAAAACGCACCACCTGAACGGGCGCCGTATTGACGCTGCCTTTGGACTTATTTTTGGCCTTGTTTTTTAAACTCTGATTGTGATGAATGCGATTTTCGCATAGTCTCCCATGATGAATTCGTCTGCCATCAGTGCCTTTGAATATGTCACCATCCTCATTTCCATCATTCTTGGGCTTGGTATCACACAGGTTTTATCGTCGATTGCTGAATCGTTTTACAATTACAGAGAAGTTGTCTTTTATTTCCCGCATACCATCTGGGTGCTGGTTATTTTATTTTTACATATTCAGGAGTGGTTTATCCTTTATGAATTGAAGGAATACCCGGTCTGGAAGCTGCCAACTTTTCTTTTTATTATTCTGTATCCCATCAATCTTTTTCTCATCACAAAATTATTATTTCCCGTGGCGATGGGTGAGGATGAAATTGATTTGAAGCGGTATTACCTCGATAACTTTCACAAACTCTTTTATCTCTTTTGCGTTTCGATTCTTCTCTCAATGGCCTTTAATATTGTCTTTCTTCAAGCGCCAGTAGGACAACAGCTGATCTTGATTGGCCCTCTCTCGGTATTTCTGTGGGCAGCGATTACTGGCATAAAAAAAGAATGGATTCATAAATCAATTGCCATCATTACACTGGTAGTTTTTATCATCATCACAATTATTGAGCAGAATAAGTGGTGGTACATAAAATAAGTCCGAACCAATAAAAAAAGGACCCCGAAAGGTCCTTTATATTTTGCGAGCTTGGCTCGATTGAATTATTGGTTGCGGGAGTAGGATTTGAACCTACGGCCTTCGGGTTATGAGCCCGACGAGCTACCAGACTGCTCCATCCCGCGCCTGAAAAGAGAGAAACTCTTTTAAATTAAGGTATTTGTACGCCCCTCCTCCCTATTTGTAAAGATTAAAGCTGGAAAGTTTTAGTCCAGCATAAATAGCTAAATTTTAAGAGAAAACTCCCGATAAATAAGGGGTGAGCGAAATCACAGGAGCACGAGCATGCATCAGTTAGGTAAAAAAGAGAACGAACTCAACATCAAATTAAACGTTGAGGAGATGACCCCAACACAGGTTCGATTGATTAAAAACATCACGTCACTTCTGACGAGTGTTGTGAGCTCTGATGAAGAAGCAGAATTTTTCGATTCGAGCTCTGAGCTTTTTAAGAAAGTAGCGGAGCTGGTGAAGCATTCTCAGTTTGCTGAAACAAATCGTAAGATCAATTACGGTGAGCAGGCAGTTGAGTATTCAATTGATAACCTGAATGAAACTCTCAACGGTCAATCACTTCACAACATCGACAACTAATGTCTCAGTAGAGGGCCCTTCGCACTCAAGAAGGGCCTTCTCGCAAATCTCTCCGTAAGTAGAAATACCCACTTTTCCCTCTTCCACCATACTGACGATCTTTGCTTTCTTAAAAAGAGAAACTTTGTTTCCTACGGAATAATTGATGAGCTTCCTCACTCCGCCGCCTCCACAACTAACAAGATAGTCCACCATCGAGGCGCAGTTATTCTTAATGCCATGGTAATCAAAAACCGGATACCAGCTTCGAGTGAGATCCGGATTAGTGCTTTTAAAAGGCATGGTCATTTTCTCAGCAAGACACTCTACTTTTTTTGCAAAATCATTTTCATCAACTGACTTCGGTCGCAGAACTTTGAAACATCTTTCGTGCCTAAGATTTTTTCTGTCTCTGGCATACAGGTCTTTTGAATAAAGATAGGCGTCGCCGCCGAAATAAGTGTGTTTGGCGGTGTAGGGAGTTCCGTAGGTTTTTCCATTCACACGAAGAAAAACGTGTTTGGTTCCAGCCAGGTATTGATTGAGCCGAACTCTCTCAAAAACCGGCAAGGGAATCGTGCAGATCTCAACCAGATCAGTAAGCTTCATTGGGATGGCAGAGGCCATAGCAGGCAGGAGAAGGAGGATGAGCGCAAATACTTTCATAGGAGGGGATCGTACGTCAGTTGTCTTGCAGGAAGGGGAACATGGTAATAATTCCATGTTCCCCGGTTGGGTTATTTCTGCTGTTTGATCGAGATTTCGTGGCCTTCAGAGAAGCCCACGAACTCGGGAGCGTAAAGAGGCTGTATGGTGGCCGGTCCCGCCCGGAATTTCCCGGCAATCGCCGCGCGAATCCGGTACTTGAATGTGTACTGCCCATGAGGAAGACTCTCAAAGAAAAAGTTCGTTCCACTGTCACGAATTTCTTCATACCAGTAGATCCCGAGATCATATTTATGCTGGGAAACCTGATCGACGGGTTCAAATCCCGCCGCACGGGGGTCTCTCAAGTGAACATACTCAGCCTGGTGTTTTGAAGACAGAGATATCTGAACTTCAACTTCATCACCAACTTCAACACTTTCATCATCCTTCATGGGAATGAGTTTCATGCCCGATTTCTCTACAATCCGACGGAAGTATTTTCGAGAAACTTTGAAAAAATCACCCACGGCTTCCTTGGGCAATTTCTCTGTCGAGTAGTGCCAGGTGGCCGAGGCAAAAGCTAATCCCGGAGTCGTTTTACTGACTGTAACTGGTACAAGATTTGATGAAACCTTATCCCCTTGAACAACAATCTGATTTTTCTTTCCGGTATACCTGGCCGGATCGAAATCAAAATTCGTAGTTTCTCCATTCATCGTCACTGATAGTTTTTCATGAATTCCAAGCTGCTTGGTTTTCTTAAGGTATTGAGTGAGGGAGTAAATAACTTCCGAAGTCGCGCGCGTCGACTTCCAATGATTCAGTTTTTTATTCAGGAATAACCAGTGAACCATACCTTCCAGGCTTTCTTTTTTCGTACCGAGTTCTGACCCCGTTCTTAACGCTAAAGCGTGAGTCTCGATCGTATCGTTATACCAAAGCCACGAGCGATCTTCCTGGGCCCAATGAGTTCCTTCTTCCTTAGACGTTTTCGCTGAATCCATGACGGATTCCCAAACAAGTACGGCATCTTTCGTCCGCTTGGCACGATGAAGAGTAAGTGCAAGATAAGATTTCAGATAAGGAGAATGCTCTTTCCAATGCTTCATGCTGAAATCCAGCATGACTTTCTTCTCCCCTTCCGTGAAAACTCCTCCGGTCCAACTCGCGTCCGGATAATTAGAGATGACGTAATTCAGGAAAGTGACTGTTTCCCAGCCCACATCATGGGCCATGAGATGGGCGATAATTTCATTCACATAATGCTGATGAAGATACTGCCACGCCTTAGTGATCATGGGTTTCGGAACATCCACCTTAAATTCAATCGCTTTTGAGAATCCATAAAGAAGATAGGTCGTCATCCATGGCGAAGGCGGGCCGCCCGGGAACCAGGGGAACCCTCCTCCACCCGTTTGAGCATTTTCCAGAAGGCGAAGATATTTGTTCCGCGTATTCTTAGCAATGTCCGGATGGAGAACATTGATCAGCTCGGTATCTTCATTCGTATCATTCCCGCGAGAAAGACTGAGCCAAGGTGCTTCTTCCAGCGCCAATTTGCGATTTGGGTCGTTGTCATTCCAGGTCTCGAGCCTTGTTTTACGGGTTGAAAGGTCCTTCGCCATTTTCGCGACTTCCGGAAACTGATCGAAGACGGATGAAATAATTCCACTTGAAACAAAACTATTCATCATCTGTTCCGTACATTGATACGGAAAATTCACGAGGTAAGGCAATGAGGTGAGTACAGAATAAAAAAGCTGAGCATCAACTGTTACGACAAATAAGTCGTTGATGAGAGACGGATCAGATGGTTTTTTGAGACCAGGGAAATTCAGTTCCGCAGAATCTTTATTTACCAGTGTCACAAACTTTGATTCCGCCAGGTGCATTCTTCCCGGTAAAACGGGGAGTGGACGAATCTCTCCATCAGAAATATTACCGGCACGGGCGATGGCCTTGATCGTGATTCCCTTCGGACCGACTGGCACTTTAATTTTTACGGAAACATTTGTGCTGCTCCCTGCTTTAACCGAAAAGGGTAATTCCGAGGCACTCAACGAGAATTCTTTATTGAGAGATTTTTTTCCTTCTTCATCGAGAATCTCGAAAGTCGCTTTCCCTTCAAGATTTTTATCTGATGAGTTACTGATCACCATGCGAAGTTCGGCCTCATCTCCTTCTCTAAAAAAGCGCGGAAGGTAAGGACGAACAAGGAGTTCTTTGATCGTTCTTGATTCTTTGACCGTACTTCCACTTTGCAGATCCCGTGAGATGGCATGGGCCCATACTTGCCACGCCGTAACGGAATCAGGGACAGTAAACTCGACAGAAACAGAACCATTCTTTCCGGGAACCAGATGAGGCTTCCAGAATGCCGTCTCGGAAAAATTCGTCCGCATTTCAACGGGAGCAGGGGCTGCAGCTTGTGGCGCGCTTCCAACACTCGCTTTCTTGGCCATACTCTGAGGAGCCGCCGCATTTTGTCCTTCAAGCGCCATCCCTGAACTTTCTGGCAAAGAAAAAGCTGCATCGGCCATGATAGCTCCACCTTTTTCCATCATCATACCGCCGATATCACCTCGGCTTCCTCTTCTTCCCGGGCCGCCAATCCCATATCGTGGATAATAAATAACACTGTCCCCGCCAAAACCTCTGAATTCAGTCTGGAACGGAAAATAGGAATGATTTGTATAGATCAGGGTCCCGGATCCTAATTCGGATTCAGCAAAACTTGCTTCCGTCGTTATGGGATAAATGCCAGACGGAACAGGTGGCGAATGAGGACCAAAAGTATCCAGACTTTTATCGTACATGTAAGTCAAAAGCTCAAAAGTTTCTGGCTCAATCTTGCGACCATTTTTTCCCTTGATCGTAATCGCCCACTTTTCTTTCGTTGCAGGCCGGATTTTGTCACGGAAAGTTGAAAACTCGACATCAACGAGTTTATTACTCCAGGGAACGATGAGATTTTCTGTAAAGCGGATATCGTGATAGTCGTTAACCAGAGAAAGCGTAAAGCTGATCCCACCGCGGTCTGCTTCCACAACAGGCAATTCAATCAAAGTAGAATCTTTCCCCATGCGAAGAACTTTCTGAGAAACGGATTTTCCGTTCTTAAATGTCTCAAGCATGATCCGTTGCGAAGGAAATCCACTCATCGCAAATATCCGCGCTTTATCCCCAACTTCAACACTTGCACGCTGAAGGAGAAAGAGACCAGGAAGAGGGAAAATCGATTTCGATGAGACGACCAAAAATTCTTTTTGAGATTCAAATGGAGTATTGAAACTGTCCTTCGTTTCATAGATAAGACGATAGGCGCCTTCTTTTAGTTCAGGAATTTTGACAGCACCCTTACCGTTCTCTCCATGAGAAATATCCCCGGATGTTACACTCTCACCATTTTTCCATTCTCTGATGGCAAACTCTGGCCGATAGTCCGGCGACCATCGAGATTTTTTCAGGTCGTCCGGAAGAACCAGTCTATCGCCTTTAACGACACTCAATTCTTTCGGTGCCGGAAGTTCCGATGGCGTCAGAGTGGTCTTAGGCAATTGAAGCTTTACTATTTTCCACTTTCCCTTTCCAGACAGAGGTCTACCACTAAGATCAGTGCGTGAAATTACTAGTTCAGCTTTCTTCCCCGCTAGCAAAAAATTGTCGTCCATCAAAAAAGCCGCACTGACCGCACTGAACCCGATGGTACTGGAAAGTTCAGCGGATCTTGTTTCGCCACCCTCGTCAGTCACGTCGGCCTTAACCTGGTAGTTATAATTAATACCTTTTACATCTTCGACATCTTCATTTGCCGTAGGCCTGAATTTAATTTCAAAAGAACCGTCATCTTTCAGAGCTGAGACGCCAGAAGAAACAATCTCTCCATTCTGAACGGAACCCCAGTTCCATCTTCCCCAGAAACACCACCAGGGAAGAATCGCCTGTCGTTTCACCGTCCATCGGGCATTTCCAGTGGTAACAGGCATGCCGAAATAATATTTGGCCTTCCCTTTTACAATCGCTTCTTTATTCAGCCTGAAGTCTCCGCCTTTCTCATCAAACTCCACAAGAAATGTTGGTCGCTTGTATTCTTCCACTTTGAGAGAAGTGCTCCCGCCACGAGAAGTCCTCATAGACCAGTTGCCGAGAAGTTTTCCTTTTGGAATCGTGAACTCTCCGGATGCCGATCCGAAACGGTTAGTTTTGACTGAAGCTTTATGAATCAGCTCCCCATTCGCATCGTGAAGTTCAACTTGAACAACCTGATCCTTCTCCACTTTGAATTCTTTTTCATTTCTCGAGCCTCTATAGGAAACAATCTTCCAGAGGACTTTTTGTTCCGGTCGATAAATACTGCGGTCTGTGTAGATGAAAGTATCGGAAACTGCACCACTATCTACTCCGGAGGCATACATGGATTCAGGATTATTAGATCCGATAACCTGACCATCTTTTTCGACGATGAAGAAAAAAGAATTCGAGGTATTGAGAATCGAGCGAGCAATGAAGCTCGCCTTTCCTTCTTGATTGGTTTTTTCATCACTCAGGAGCTTGTGTCCATTCCGGTAATCAGCGCTGTAAAGCGAGACGACTGCGTCTTTAATAGGTTCACCCTTGGCACCACTAAGAACTTGCACCGTAAATTCCTGCTTTTCGTAATTACGATTCACCTGAAAAACATAGTCACTCACAAACATTTCAATGCCCATGATAACGCCGGAAGAAAAATTATCTTCATTCGACATCAAGAATGCATAGAGGCCTGGTTTATGCGCTGGTGGAATGACGTAAGAAATATGCTGTTTGTAGTCCGTTGTTTCTGGAAGAACACTCTCCCATTTATAGGCAGGAACTTCCTTCAGATAAGGTTCAAGTTCTCTCCACCCAGGTCTCAGTGAATAATCTTTTGTCGTCCGGATGAAGTTCCGGAAGTCGATGCGGTAACTGCGGAAATAGGCCTTCTTGAGATTTTTGTAATTTACCCCAAGAGATGGTTTACCCGATCCATCAATGTTCATTCCTTCAATCGCCAAAGATGGGCGTTCAATCTCATGCATAATATCCCTGCAACGAGCAGCACCTGGCGAAGAAGGGAAAATTTCAGCACCCTTTCTCGCCCAAAGCAGCGCAGTTTTCTCACGCCCCTCGCTCCGGTGCATATCTCCAAGAGTGGCATAGACCATGGAAACCCACGGATTGGTCATTTGCTTCTTAGCGAGCTCTTCAAGTGTCGATTGGATTTTTTTCTTAGCAGATAAGGATGTCAATTGCGGAGTGAGTAAGCGAATCAGCTCAAGTTTTGCTTCGAGTGCTGCTTGTCTTTCGCCTCTCCCGGCATGCCAGCTTTCCAGGTCTCTCAGAACATAGCTGACTTTCTGAAGCGGGTGAAAGCGAGGATCTGATATCGAAAATTTCCCGTCTTTCTCCAGAAGCGATCCTACATCCAGGGTGTACGTTGCTGCTGAATCTGCCGGAGACCAGCCGCTACTGTCATAAAGAAATCCCGCGATAAGGTAACTTAGAGTATCCCGAAGTGTGCCACGCACTTCCGGAGGATAGGTATTCGGATTAATAATTTCAGGGAGAGCGTCTCTTTTGACACTTCCCAGTTCATCCCGGATTTTCCATGCTTTTTCGAAACCCGCATAAGCTTCCTGGTAAATTTCTTCGGAAGTAAGAGTCTTCAAATTGAACTCAGTCTGACCTGAAATTTTCTCTCTCTTTCTGATCTCCCAGGAATAGGCCTGATGATAAAGTTGAATGGTTCGCGAATAAGCAATACTAACCATCGCATGCGCGACTGCGTCCGCTGGCCACTCTCTTGCGCGCAACTCTTTCACGGCAGTTTCGTAACCATGAAGGCCAACC
>JBKJNQ010000034.1:0-7102 GCA_046593575.1 Bacteriovoracaceae bacterium | reverse complement strand
GAGCGAGTGAAAAATAATTTGCTCGCGGCCGGTTATTCATCAAGTGCGATGATGGAGGTTCTGATTGGTGTAGCACTTAAGACCATCAGCAACTATCTCGATCATCTTAACCCGACTCCAATTGATGCGGCTTTTCAAGCTGAGGCCAAGTAGGATCTCGAAATATTGCAAGGTGCGTTTCCCATTAAGGCAAAAATGTTATTCTCATTTTTGTAACTTTTTAAACCAGCATTTCGAATACTATAGAAACGCTTCACCAATTCCGGTTGGAGTATAAATAAGGATGTTATGAAAGTAGACAAAAGTACTCTTTTAATGGGCGCGCTCTCTGGACTGATTCTTCTGGGTGGAGCTTCGGCTCAAGCCGCAGATGCTAAGAAAACTGATACTGAAGAAGTTATGTGCTACGGAGTGAACTCTTGCAAAGGCGAGGGGAGTTGTTCAGGAAAAGTCGATTCATGCAGCGGAAAAAATAACTGTAACTCTGAAGTTAGCTGCGCTGGTAAAAACTCATGCAAGGGCAAGGGTCTCGTGAAACTGAAGAAGAAAGATTGCCTGGATAAGGGCGGAAAAATCGCTTCCAAATAATATGTACGGCATGGGATTGAGGCATTCTCATTTTCCAGAAATCTTATCCCAGCTCGAGGTCAATCCCTCGGGTCTGGGACTGGATTTTTTTGAGATCATTACGGAGAATTTTTTTCAGACCAAGGGGAGACCCTTGAAGGTTCTGGAAAAGATCCGTGAAGAAAGACCTGTGACTTTTCATGGAGTCTCGCTTTCTATTGCCTCTCACGAAGACCTGAATCTGGATTACCTCCGGAAGGTCAAAGAACTTGCGACGGCGATTGATCCGCTGCTGATCTCCGATCATCTTTGCTGGACGGGCCTTAAGAAAAATAATCTTCATAACCTGCTTCCCTTTCCATACACGGAAGAGACCCTTAAATTCATTGCCCCTCGGATTCAAAAAGTTCAGGAAATACTCGGGAGACCGCTGATGCTCGAGAACCTCTCCGCCTATTTTGGTTTTAAGAATTCCGATCTTTCCGAAGCTCAATTTTTAACAGAGCTGCACAGAAGGACGGGCTGTCATATTCTTTTGGATCTGAATAATGTCTACGTTAATTCCCATAACCAGAAGTTTGACCCCGAAGCATGGCTGAGTGAAATCCCGGCTTCCGCGGTGAAAGAAATTCACCTCGCGGGTTTCACTGATATGGGAAGTTATTACTTTGACACTCATTCTTGTGCCGTCTGGCAGCCAGTCTGGGATTTGTTTCAAAAATTCAAAGGCAAATTTCCTGAGGCCCTTACGCTTGTGGAATGGGACGAAGAAATTCCTGCGTTTACTGTCGTCCTGGAAGAAGTGAATAAGGCACGGGCCTATGGAACTTAAAAATATTCAACAATCATTTGTCGCCGCCGTGACATCAGGAAATGAGTCGCAAGATCTTCTGGCCTTAATTGAGCCAGGTGGCAGCCTCTCATGCATGGAAGCCGTTGAAGTGTATGTCCAAGACTACAAGGCGAGAATGCAGGAAGCACTAGGGACGAACTTCGAGGCCACCTGGCTGGTGATGGGAGACGATGAATTCCTGGAGTATGCCCAAGAGTATATCTACGCCAATCCCTCTGCGCTCACGAACCTGACAAACTTTGGTGAAGGTTTTATTGAACTTCTTAAAACAAAGGACGTCTCAGATGAGGTCATTCAGATGGCGCTCTTTGAGACTGAGTTCTGGAAATGCTTTCACGCCCCAGACGCTTCCGTCATTGATCTGGTGAAAGACGACATTGAAAACGCCGCTTTCGATTTATCTTCGATCCAACTTTTTGAAGCAGACATAAGGTTAGATGTTGTCTGGGAAAATCGAGAGGGTGGAAGTGATGGCCTTGATGACATCGATCTCTATGAGAGAAGCTACTTTGCTCTATATAAAGCGGGTAGCAAGGTGGAAGTAAACAAACTCTCGGCGCTGGTCTTCGGTTTACTAAAAGAACTTAAAGAAGTCGGGCGCATTTCCTCGCTCACGCCCCGGGAATATTCCCCTCAAGAGTGGGCGGAAGCGTTCCTGGTCCTGAGATTTAGTGAAATTAAGTAATATCTAACTCAAAAATCATGTCATTTTTACTCACTTATCTCAGGCGTTTATCAGGGGCGTATAGAATGCCCGCATGAAGATTTTCTTGATTCTGATTTTCGTGGTCCTGGCCCCGGCCTTCGCTGCTGACAGCTGTCTTCCTTCGATCACGAGGCCCGAACTCCGTTCCATTATTGATGAAGTCATTAGTGCTCACTTTCCCGGGTTAGCGGCTCATTCACTCCCTTTTGTGGATTGTACCTCTAAGTCCTATTTCTTCCAAGCCTCGATAGATAAGAAAGCACTTCTGAGCGGAAAGAAAAAATATTATATCGAAGTGAACAACAAGCTCCTTGAGTGTCCTCCAACTCATGAAGCTCTCCGCGCGATCGTGACTCACGAACTCGTTCACTTTAGTGATTACGAAAATCTTTCAGTCGCAGGACTGATTAAGCTTGGTGTCAGGTACTCGGTTTCAAAAAAAATCCGCAGACGGTATGAAAGACAAACAGACACGCGGGCAATTGGTCTCGGAGAAGCGCCTGGGCTCATCCTTTACCGGGAATGGTTGTATCCGCAGCTCTCTCCGAAGGACCTGAAGGTCAAGCAGTACTACTACCTGGTCCCGGATGAGATCCGCACCCTCATGGATGAATATCAAATGTGACAACAAAAAAAAAGGCTCCCATAAGGAGCCTTTTTTATGGCTAAGAGATTTTAAGGTTGAGTGATCGTGTTGTTATCAAGATTCACTCTGGTTTGAGCATACGCTCGTCCATTCATTGTAGCACCCGACTGAAAAGTGATTGCCGTCTTACAAAGGACAATCCCTTCAAAGTGAGCATTCGTTTTAATGGTGGTCGTGCCGGCGACCTGCCAGAAGATATTTTTCGGGTCAGCAGCACCACCGAGGATGACACTGATACCGGCATCTATTGAAAGATTTCCAGAGATCTGGAAAATCCACACATCCGTAGCACTTCCAGAAATAGTCACTGCAGTTGGGATAGTAACACTAGTACCCCATTTATAGAGACCAGGAGCGAGTGTGAGTCCGCTCAGGTTTCCGGAAGCAAGCTCGGTAAAATTGGGACGGGTTCTTCCTGCAGCATCAGTATAAGATCTTTCCATCGAACCAATGCCGGAAGTCAGATTCGTAGGCGTAGGAGCAGAATAGTTTGCAGCGTAAACACGGCCTACGACTTTGGCAGAAGTAGAGAACTGATTGCTGGCGTCTCTGATAAGACCGAAACCTGTAATGTAAGTTGCAGCGGCGGGGCTGACAGCGATATGACCGGTAATAGTAGAACCCGTGGCATTTGAGATTCCGGTTTTTGCCATGATCACATAATTGCCTGATGATCCGAGATCACTTGCGGAGAGGTTGCCGCCATTTGCAGAGAGACTGACTGCTGCTGGTCCAGCGCCGAATGGGTTTTGCGAGAATACATCTGCAGAGCCATGGTATCCCCCGCAACCAACCATGAGGAATGGAATGCTTAAAGCAACACATGCTCTGATTGAGAATCGTGAAAGAAAGTTTGGCGTAGTCATAAAATCCTTAATTTAAGAAAAAGATAATCTAGTTCTTGTTGTAACTGTATCTGCTATCGGAGGAATAGATACAGAGCAGTAGACTTAGCGGATTGATGAGCTTGTGTGAGGAATGGTCTTGTTATATGAGTGATAACTTAGACATAGGGTGATATTTTGAGGGGAAACAGGCCCAATTGTGACGTTAAAAACACAATTGATAATCAAGCCTTGCACATGTTGTGCTAGCATTTTGAGATGAAAAACATCTATATCGTATTCTTTTGTTTTTTCTTAGGCACAACACTGACTGCTTTGTTCGCACCGGCAGTTGTCTCCTGGTATTTTGATCCTCCGACAGCAATTGGCGTTTCCTGCAAAGAAGCCGTGAGCTGGGGAATCACTGCATACCAGAAGATGGTGATGATAGGCGGAGTCTTGGGTCTGATCGGCGGAGTTGTTGTTGCGGTTATGATGAGAGGTAAACGGCTGCCACCCAACTGATGGCAAGTGCGAAAATCAGGATGAACGTGTTCTTGATCGCGAGAGACCTTAGCGATGAACTCCCCAACGTCGAAATTAAAAATAACTTGGAAAGATAAGAGGCCAGGACCGAAATAGCGAGGAGGCCGCAAAGGAAGCTTCTTGTAACGGCACCCTCCTCATGGAGCTGGACACTCGCGATAATGGACCCGTGAATCTCAAAAAAGGAAACGAGAGAAGTGAGAAGAAGAAGACCATTCTGACCAAAGACATTCTGCGAAATCTTTGAAACCGCCAGGATTGCCACGATAAACGCTGAGAGTTTCAGAATGGGAAGAATCTCAAAAGGTGTCTCACCTGTTGGGCCATGATGCCCCTTCAGTCGGCGATACTGAAAAAGGATAAGGCCGATGATAGCGAGGATTGGTCCGATGAAAATGAGAAGCGTCGAGAAATGAATATGTGCTGTGCCTGCTATCATTATTGCCAGGCCTTCAAAAAGCATCGCCCCCGTAGCCGAGAGAAAAGTCAGCAATTCGCTCGCGCCACCGAGTTTGCTCTCACGCGCGAGTGATGCCGTGGTCGCAGTGCTTGAAACGAGTCCGCCAAAAAATCCTTTGAGTATGGCACCTTTGCGTGTCCCAAGATATTTCGTCATCACTGAAGCAAATACCTGAATCATCGCCAACGCGAGAATCATGCTGGCAATTTTTCTCGGACTCAAAAGATTCCAGGGATCAATTGGCGCCACTGGTGAGAGCAACGTCAGAATTGCCAGAGTTGAAATAGTGAGGGCAAGTTTCACACAACCGTACCGAATAGAGCGCCAATCCCTGCCGTGATGATCATGGCGAGAGCGCCCCAAACGCTGATTCTGATGGCACCTTTCCATGCATTAGCGCCGCCGATGCGGGCCGCGAGGATTCCCAGACAAAAGAGGAAGAGAAGGGAAGTCATGGCCACTATCAAAATAAGATTTTTCGGTGGAGAAATCAGAACCATCGAAATTGGCAAGAAAGCTCCCATGGAGAATGCCCCAGCCGATGCCAGCGCAGCTTGAATGGGACGCGCTCTGAAATCCTCAGTAATTCCTAGTTCATCTCTTGCGTGACTCTTAAGAGCATCGTGGGACATAAGCTGTTCTGAAACTTTTTCTGCCAGCTCTGGATCAAGGCCGCGTTCTACGTAGATCTGCGCCAACTCAGCTTTTTCAAATTCTCGATTTGAATCAAGCTCTGCCCTTTCCCGTTCGAGATCGGCATGCTCTGTATCGGCCTGTGAACTGACTGAGACAAATTCACCGGACGCCATAGACATAGCACCGGCGACGATCCCGGCAACACCTGTGAGTAAGATACTCTGGTGAGGTGCGTGGGCGGCAGCAACACCAACAATGAGACTTGCTGTCGAAACGATGCCGTCGTTTGCACCAAGAACTGCCGCGCGCAGCCAGCCGATGTGAAGTAAGCGGTGATTTTCAGGAGGATGATGTGCTGTTTTCATCTGAGTGATTTCCTTCTGAAATAAATCGTAAGGCCGGCGGACAAATTTGGAAAGGCATGAAGCAAACGCCCAATGACCAGACGAACGAAACAAGTTCATAGTGAAGTCAGGCAGGAGGGATCTTATGAACTTGGCGCACCTACATCTCATTCTCAATCACATCCCCGTAGTCGGGATTCCGCTCGCAATAGTGTTTTTGATTTACGGGATGTATTCCAAAAACCTCTCGTCTCAGAGGTTTAGTCTTTTTATCCTGATCGGCCTGACGGTGATGATGGTCCCTGTATACTTAACTGGTGCACCCGCTGAGAAATTCGTCGAGCATTTACCTGGGGTCGCAGAGTCTTTCATCGAGGCCCATGAAGATGCGGCGTTATACTCTTTAATTCTATCGTTGATGACCGGGATGCTGGCGCTTTTGGGACTCTGGTTCCAGAAGAATTTAAAGCGAAGCCGACAAATAAATTTCTGTATACTTTGTTGTGGGATATTTACCGCTGCCAGCTTGCTTTATACTGCAAACCTTGGCGGCAAAATCCGTCACACAGAGTTACGTGTCGTCATCTCAACGGGTGGCGGTTTAAAGATTGATGTAAGCGCTGAGGCCGATGTTCGTTCTGTCAGAGCGGATGTCACTCGGAATGAATTGAATGTTCGGATACAAGAAGATATCTCTTGAAACAGAAATCCCTGTACCAAATGATTGGTAAACTGTTCTCTTGTCATACGTGAATGTATCGTCGCGACGAGTCTGCTGATAAACCTGCCATCCCCAGAGAGTACGAAGGTTCAACCAGTCATTAATGATATACTCGATGATTGGGTATACCTGCCACACGTTGGTCGCGAGATCTCTGTTGGGTTTACTGAACGCATATCCCGTCCACTCGAAAGTCGCACCTAAACTCAGGTTAGACTTATTGATCACCTTCATCCAGGTAGAAGCTAAATCCCAGCTGGCGCGATAGCCTGAATGAGTCTGCTGAGAATTTGTGATGAGTGTAGGGGTGAACTGGTTCTGAACCTGGAAGCCATAGATCGAAGCGAGATTGGTATAGATCAGGTTCGGATCGTTGACGGTAATGTCGCCTTTGGTTTTATCGAATTCTTCCTTGAGTGCGGGATCGTTAGTTTTGATCGTTGTATTAAAGGGAGTGTTCCAGAAAATCCCAGTCGCCACGGTAATACTGTTCAGATCATTAATTCTGTAACGAAGACCAACGTTCGCGTTCATATACTGAAGAGTCAGAGCATCAGCACCACTGACGATATTTGGTCGTTGGGCCGCGAAGGGTTTCTGGAGAGATCCACCATTGTAGTTATAAGAAAAGTTTCCACTCCACTTCGAGAGTGATCCGCTTGAAGCGCGCAGAAGACGGTTCGTAATAACTTCATCCGCCTTATCTGTAGCTTTCTTGGCAGAAGTCTCAGAAGGCTTGATGTCGACTTCTTCTACGTCGAGTGGCTTTTTCTTTTCCTTCTCAGCTCCGAAAACAGTG
>JBKJNQ010000064.1:0-6788 GCA_046593575.1 Bacteriovoracaceae bacterium | reverse complement strand
TGAAGGCCGTTGAAGAAGGTGACATGACCTTCTTCCCGAAAGGCTGGGAGAATACGTACTTCGCGTGGCTCAAAAATCCGAAAGACTGGTGTATCTCGCGTCAGCTGTGGTGGGGACATCAGATTCCGGTTTATTACTGCAAATCCTGTGACGCCAAGTGGGCAGCGGAAACTGATCCGACTGAATGTGTGGAGTGCAAAGGCAAAGACTTCTTCCAGGACCCTGACGTTCTGGATACCTGGTTCTCATCAGGACTCTGGCCACTTTCTACTCTCGGCTGGCCCGATGAGAAAGCGATGAAGGAAAAGGGCTTCGATAAGTTTTACCCGAATGAATGTCTGATCACTGGTTTTGATATTATCTTCTTCTGGGTTGCCCGCATGATGATGATGGGCATGAAAGTCACCGGAAAAGTTCCTTTCTATCACACCTACATTCACGCCATTGTTCGCGACAAACAAGGCCGCAAGATGAGTAAGTCTCTCGGTAACGGGATTGACCCTCTCGACATGGTAAAACAATACGGTGCTGATGCCATGAGATTCACTCTGGCAGCGGGCTCAGGTTATAACCGTGATTTGAACCTGGATCCGGAAAGAATCGAAGGCTACAGAAACTTCGTCAATAAACTCTGGAACGCGTTCCGCTTTATTTCTCCGTTCCTCGATCAGGCCAAAGACGAATTGCCGGTGAAATCCGAATGGCATCTCCACGATAAATGGATTCTCGCGGAGCTCAACGATGTCGCAAAAGTCATGAATGAAGCGATGGACGTTTACCGCTTCGATGACGCCAGTGCGGCGATCTATTCCTTCGTGTATGACAAGTTCTGCTCGTGGTACATCGAGCTTTCAAAAAATATCCTCCACGGGACGAATGCGCGGGAAAAAGTCATCCGCGCGACCATGCTGAAGTTCTGCTTCAGGAAGATCGTCACTCTCCTCCACCCGATCACACCGTTCATTACGGAAGAAATCTGGTCACATATTTCAGACGGAAAATCACTCCTGGTCGTCGAGCCGTATGTTGAATACGACAAGAATCTCGAGAACGCTGAAGTCAACGAACTCATGAATAAGTTCATCGACATCACGACGGGAATCAGGAATGTCCGTTCATCGGTCAATATGAAGCCGAAAGATGAGATTGATGTCCGGATCTTTACCGACGATACAAAACTCGCAAAATTTACTTATGATTCAAGAAGGTTCTTGAAGGATCTCGCGAATGTTAAGTCCGGAACGATCCGTAACAAGGCCCATGATCGTCCGAAAAAATCGGCATCTCTCGCCACGAGCTTTGCTGAGATTTTCGTTCCACTCGAGGGAATTATCGATCTGGGTGAACAGATAAACCGGATCACGAGAGATATTGAGAAAACCAAGGCCGATTACGCCAAAGTGGAAGGGAAACTCAATAACGAAAACTTCATGGCCAATGCGCCGGAAGCCGTGAGGACAGAAGTTCTTGAGAAGGCTAAACTTGCTCAGGATAAGCTCACTTCCTTAAACCAAATTCTTGCCAGTTTTCAATAACAGGAGATTTATGAAAGTCCTATTCACTGTAGTCTTTACTCTATTTAGCGTCTCATCATTTGCCGCAATGACCATCGTTCGCTGTGATCTTCATCGTCAGGGCTTTCAGGAGTACAGTTACGTGACTTATTTCCAGCCGGAACTTGAAAATCGTGCGATTCAGATTGTTAAGGGCAGTGGCATCTACTCTTACTACAAACTTCCCGTACCAAATGTTGTCGTAGCGAATGGAAATTTCGTTTCGAATGTCCATGGTATGGACGGGGATATTTCATTAGTCACGACAGATAAAATCCTGAATGACCCGACGAACCCGCATTTTCCAGGGATCGCCAAGTCTGAAGGTGGCGATGAAACGATGGAATGCTATCGCCTTCAGCCACAGCAAGTAAGAAGATTTAAAGAATTGTTTCGGTAACATCCGATAATCACATTTCCCCCGGACTTTCCGCCGGGGGACTCCCTTGCTAAGATTTTCCTATTAAGGAGTTCCCATGAAGCTTTACTTCACTCTCATTGTGAGTGCCTTCTCTTTTTCCGTGATGGCGCAGGGATTGACCTGTCTGGATAAGCTTCTTCCTTTTAACCGTCATTCCGGCGTTCACATGCTCACCCGTGAGCAATGCTCGACCTGTGCGGATGTCCTCACCAAAGACAGTGCAAAACTTGCGCTGAAAACACTTCTGAATTCCCGGTTATTCTGTAGTGAGACGGATGTGATTTTATCGATGGATCCGGTCTGTGATCTCGTCGCCCGTGATCTTCCCGATTCCCAAATCTGCTTTGTGAAAACCAATCTTGGCCATTTCTTTATCTCGAAAGACTACGCGAGAAATTTCAATTTCATCTTTACGCGCGAGAAGGCCACTCCGTAATTAAGTCAGCTTAAAAAACTGAGACGCCTTCGCCTGAATGGCGTGCATGTCAAAGATGGTCCTGGCCTTCAGAACCCCGGGTGCCGCCACCTGGAGTGTGACTGAGCTATCCTTACTCGTAAGAACTGCAATATCCGAAAGAAAGTAAAAAGGCCCTTCTCTCTGAGGATCGTGACGGTCATAAATGATCAGCGTCTTAGCTCCCACATAGGCGGAGACGGATGCCAACGGGCCCTCGTAGGTGATGACACCCTTGGCGTACGCGAGCATTTTAGCGAGTTCAATCCAGTTTTGCTGAAAAAAGAAAGAGTAAGTATTATTTTTGGGAAGGGTGGCAATGAATTTCTCAATCAGCGGAGAGACACGCTCTTTATCTTCGGAGGAAAAAAATAAAATTCTTTGGTTCTGAAATTCATAAACAAGCTTAAGCCATTCCTCGTCTATTAAAGCATCCCGAAGCGGCGTGAGATTAATCGCGACATAAGGAATGGTATCCCAATCCGGAATAATTGGACGAAGATCACGTGACATCACTTTAAGCTTTAAGTCGATATTGGCATTGACGTGTGTTTTATAAAGCTCAAAAAAATCCTCGCACAAATGATGACCGACAGGTCGCTTAGTCTTTTCATTCAGAACAAGAGTCTTCCAGTTATCTGAAAACCCAAGTCGCTTCTTGGCGCGAAGACTCACGCCGAAAGTGGCGTCGGAAAAAGAGTTCGAAAGGCTGATGAATAAATCCACGTTGAAAATTTTCGCGTGAACGCAAAAACGATGCACATCAAAGACCGTCTTGATCTCCCCTTCATCCACTTCGTGATAGAAAGCAGTAAAGGGAAGTAGGTTCAGGACTTCGAGATCTTTTTTAGGTGAGATGAAATGAATTTCAGCTTCAGGGTATTTGGTGTGGATGGCGTGCAGAAACGGAAAGCTTAAAAGCCGTTCCTGGAGATCAAAGGGAAGCCTGATCGCGATGACCTTAACTTCTTCTATGACGGGATTTTCTTCTGTCTCTTTAGCCATAACACCGTAAAGTAACTGGTCGCAACTGCGGGGATGAATGCATTTATTATCGGTATAGTTACGAGTAAGAGGAAGAGGAAACCCGAGGCACTATAAGGAATTATGTTTCGTAGAACGTCACTGAAACAGGCCCCTGCTCCCATTTCATGCCGGGACCAAGAATAATCAACAAATTGAACT
The DNA here is from genome assembly GCA_046593575.1 of Bacteriovoracaceae bacterium. Taxonomy (GTDB): domain Bacteria; phylum Bdellovibrionota; class Bacteriovoracia; order Bacteriovoracales; family Bacteriovoracaceae; genus Peredibacter. The sequence continues at coordinate 3,175 of JBKJNQ010000064.1, read as the reverse complement.
GCCAAGAGGACCGCCACCAGGAAAATACCCACTGGATAGAAGAGAGGAAAGAAATTGAGGACGAAGGCAAATGCTGCCATCAGAACGATAAACACGAGCTTTTTGATCTCGTTTTTAAAGGTACGTCCCAGGCCCTGAGACATCTCTTTCAGAGTTTTCTTTCGGTCCTCCCCTACGGCTTTTCCCGCCAGAATGGTCTCGATCCGGGAGCTCAGCATGGAATTAAACGGAGATGCAATAAGTCCCACGACGATGACGAAGGTCCAGCTCATCACTAAAAATACGAAGAGGATCAGAATGGCGGTGAGGATTTTTCCGATGATACTGGCGGCATCCTGTGAGGGAAGATAATCCATCAGGAGCACCGAAAAATAATCCGCGCGCTTAAAAACAAACGCAATAAGAATGAAATAAAGAAAAAGGGCAATCGCAGTCGGCACGACCGCGAGAAATAAGTTCACCGGGTCACGCGTAATAAGTCTTAATGCCTGTCCGAAAGTTTTCACTTCACAATAGTAGCGATCAAACGAAGTGAGGTAAAGAAAAGAAAGGGTCCCCGAAGGGACCCTTATGGGCAGGCCTATTTAGTCTCGAGAGTAACAACGATTTTTCTTCTCTTGTGGATTTCAAATCCGTCATCTTCCATCACGATTTTATCAGTCGATACGAACTTACAGTTTCCTGTCGCTCTTGCTACTGGATAGTGAAAGATACCAACGTGCTTAACTTTAGCGCATTCTACGTTCTGACCTTCAACGTTCAGAACCACAGTGTCTCCAACGAGTGAGAGACCAGCGACCTGCTCGCGATAGATGTCATCCATAGAATCAACATCGTTGTTAACTTCAGTGACTTCGGCCCAAACGCGTCCGAGTTTTTCATTGATACCAAAGCTTCCTTTCACGTTTACAGAACGTGTCAGTGAGCGCGGCGTGAGTGTCATAACTTCGACTGAAGCTGCGAAAGCGTTAAGTGATACGAGGGCGAGAACAGCGATGAAAGTTTTCATTGAATCTTCTCCTTTGAAGAAAATATTTTCTGGTGTTGCATTCATACGCAACACAAGGAGAAGCTGAAAAGGGGGGGAATAAGACTTAACGTGGTCTTGAACTAAAACACAGTTCCCTGACAGAACCCTGACAAATCGGCTATTTTTCCTGGATAATTTGAGGGGACGAAGCCGGTTTACGGGAGTTCTGGGCCTGACTGATAAGACCGAGCATAAAGAGGGAGAACGTAAAGAAGAGCAGGAGTTTCATCATATAGGCGCCTTGCTCCTCATGAAGGTTACGATAGTGGGCCATGTCTTTTGGAGGATTCTTTTTCATGAGACCAAGTATACTTGCCTCCGGATTCCATCAGAAATCCTGCTAGTTACAGAGTCTAAATACGCTCATTTTTGTGTCAGTAAGAGGGAAAACGGAAATCAAAAAGATTTTTGAAGTGATCGAGAGTGGCTTCCGTATCAGGAACTTTCATCACCATCGCCTCGAGCTCGTTCCAGTTTAATTTATCCAACTCAGGAGTGAGGACATGAAGCTCGTGGATCTTGCGGAATTTCTCTTTTGCCTTGGCGATCATGCCGGTCGCCCCGGTGATTTTTCCATCACGATAGTGAATGCAAGCAGCAGCGACCTGGATAACGGCCCAGTAAATGTACCGAGCATTGTCGGTTCTGTCCTCGAGCCAGATGTGCTCGAGGGATTCGTGACACTCCCAATATTTTTGCTCGTTGAAGAGATCAATCCCTTCGCGCATTTTCTCAAGATGTTCGGGCGTAAACTGTCCGAACTGATACACCTTAGAATCCGCCGAGAATATTGAGACCTGAATCGACGTAGAGAATCTGCCCCGTCACTCCGCCCGAGAGGGATGAAGCAAGATAGACCGCCGCTCCTCCGCAATCTTCCGGAGTGACGTTCTTCTTCATTGGAGAGATTTCTTCAACCTGAGAAAGAAGAGTTCTGAATCCGGAAATGCCTGAAGCTGCGAGAGTCTTGATAGGACCAGCTGAAATACAGTTCACTTTAATCCCGCGTGGACCAAGATCGTACGCGAGATAGCGTGTTGAAGCTTCGAGAGCAGCTTTCGCGACGCCCATGACGTTATAGTTCTTGATAACTTTCTGAGATCCGTAATACGTCATGCTGATGATTGAGCCATTATCATTCATAAGATCCTGAAGAGAATCTGTAACACCGACGAGAGAGAAAGCAGAAATATCACAGGCCATCGCGAAACCTTTTCTCGATGTGTGCATGAATGCGCGTGAGAGATCTTCTTTATCGGCGAAGGCCAGTGAGTGAACGATGATATCGAACTTGCCCCATTTTTCTTCCACAATTTTTCTCATCGAAGGATAGTGTGCGTCGTTGGTGACATCCATTTCGAAAACAAAGTCCGCGCCGATTTCAGCGGCAAGTGGTTCAACACGTTTTTTTATCGCGTCGTTCATATAAGAAAGAGCAATGGAAGCGCCCTGTTCCTTGAATGCTTTGGTAATTCCCCATGCGATGGAGCGGTCATTGGCGAGACCAAGGATAAGTGCTTTTTTGCCTTCGAGTAACTTCATAAATACCTCACTATTAGTGAGGAAAGTTTAGCTGTTTGCCGTGCATTAAGGGAAGGATTACTGGGACTTTGTCTTTCCACAGTTCAAAGCAATCTTAGTGATTTCTGGTCTTAGCCTTTGAAGAAGTGAGTAAGAGCCTCTAGAAAGCCCCGGCTTCCCTACGACTCCGAGGATACCGTAATTCCCGTTTGAGCGGTCAATCCAGGGATAAAATCCAAAAGCTCCAGCTGATGAAATGAGCGGTTCAGAAGAACAAGATTTTGGATCGCATTCTCTCCAGAGTCCAAGGCCGTATTCATAGTCTGCTTTTAAATCCTTATAAGGGGAGTGCCCTATGATCGTTTTCTCAGTGAAGATTCGTTCTCTTTGCTTTTTCAAAAGCTCGTCGGGGAGATAATCTCCGCCAATCATTTGCGACAGGAAAGTCATATAGTCATTGAAACTGATGGCCAATCCTCCAGCAGCGAGTGGCTGCCGACCACTGAATCGTCGAGGATAAGTGTAGTAAGCAATTTCTGATTTTAAATGAAGGGGCTTAACGAATTCCTGCTGAACGATTTCGTTCCACGACTTTCGGGTGATGACTTCCGCCATGCGAGCGGC
>JBKJNQ010000259.1:0-6959 GCA_046593575.1 Bacteriovoracaceae bacterium | reverse complement strand
GCTTAACTGCTTCCTTCCTCGCATTGTTTTTGATCACGTCTTGTAACCCTGATGATTATTTTGAAATCAACGAACTTGTTGGTGGGCCGGATGCTTATTGTTCGAAAGCACCGGATCTCGCTTCTTGCCAGGCACTCGCAGAATGTCAGCCTGCTTTTGAAGACACAGAAGCAGATCTGGATGCTCCGATCTACCTGAGCTGTATTGCTAATCCTCCAGCACCAGTTCCGGTGGACCCAACATTGCCTCCAGATCCAACAATGCCTCCAGATCCAGTGGCTGATGACGTTCCGACCATTGAAGACGCTCTTGATGCGAACTGTGCTGGTCTGGCTCCGGAATATCTCTGGGTGAAAAACATCACAGAGAAGAAATCAAGCGGTGGTGGATCGAAGAAAACTTCCATGAAGTCAGTGACGAAAGTGAAGGTCTGTCACCAGACCGGAAACATGTCGGCACATACGATCATTATCGCGTGACCGGCCCTACAACCACACGTTCATCATCATGATGATTATCTTGGTGCCTGTAAGTTAGTAGAGTAGAAATTATTTATCGGCGGGTTTGATAAACTTCAAAGTCATCCTGTCACTCTCGCCGATATCTTCATACTTGTCCTTGTCCTTATCTCCCAATCTGTAAGTGGGAGGAAGAACCCAGACGCCATCCGGATAATCGGCCTTATCTCTCGGGTTGGCATTGATCTCGGATTTCGAGACGAATTTGAAACCAGCTTTTTGCGCCATCGTGATGACTTCTTTCTCAGTCAGATATCCACTCTTAGGCACGCGCTTTCGTTTTTCGCTGATACGGTGCTGGACGACTCCCATGATTCCACCGGGTCTGAGGACATCGAAACAAAACTTAAAAGACATATCGGCTTCATCTTTGGCGAGCCAGTTATGAATGTGACTAAAGCTCAGAACCACGTCTGCGAAACCTGCTTTAAGCTTATTTCTTTTATCGGTTGGCTCGAGGGGAATGAGCTTGGTTTTTGCCCTCACTTCAGAATGACGAAGAAGAATTTCCTGGAGCTTTCTTTCATTCTCAATGACCACCGCCGGAGGATGAGGAGTCATTCTCGGAACGGCCATAAAGTATTGACCGCTTTTCGCGAGATAAGGAGCGAGAATTTCTGTGTAGTATCCGGCACCCGGTGAAATTTCAACAACCGACATTTCGGGCTTAACCTCAAAAAATGCAATTGTCTCCATCGGATGCTGGTATTCATCCCGATCTGTATTTTCTTCTGAGCGTTCAGAAGATTTCACAGCGTCTTCGAGGCTCTCTGGTATCGGGAGCTCACCCTTGTGATCACGGTGAGTACAGGAAAATATCAGAAGGAAAAGAAAGAGTGTTTTCATAGAAACAAATTTTAGGAGGTACTTCGCCTCATGGCAACATGTGCGTGGCAGCTTTCCCTAGGCAAATTCTGCCGCGCTCCCGGATTTCAGGGATGTGAGTGTATATTGTGGCCGGCATGGAAGCCGCAGATACTCACATAACGAATCAAAGGAGCTTCCATGTTCTTCTCACTTCATCACAAAAATCAGATCTGGTTTGTCGAGAATCCCCGCCTTGAGAATGCTTCAGACTCTCACTTTACGACTGAAGATCTGGGCAACATGAAAGTCATGACTCCCTTTCTTCCTGAAAATATTTCGGTTTTTGAAAGAAAAGAAATTCTGACCAAACTTATTAAAGACTTCATCGCAGAAGAAGAGATAGCTCACTACGATCTCGCAACTGATACCGTGAGAGTCGTGCCCTATCTCAGACACCTAAACCCTGACAAAATTCTTTTTGAAGAAAATCTCTCCGAAGCCTTCACTCATCCAGAATTATTTCTCGAGATGCAGGAATACAGAGATTAGTTTTCGTTTTCCAGTTTTTCGTGGATCAAAACTGATTCTTTGAAGTTCTCATCACGCTTAAGCCAATGGCGCTCTATCGGTCCATAAGCTGCGACAATAGGAAGAACAGCAATCATCCCGGGAATGCCTGCGACAGTTCCGCTGACAATAATGGAAAGTAAAACCACCAGGGGCGAAAGCTTCATCTTGTGTCCATAGATGTGAGGAACAAGAATATAGTTTTCGATCATACTGTAAGTGACGAGTGCGGCGACCATGATGAGGGCGGCATTCAAAGAAACTGTGAGCGCCAGAAGACCAGAAACAATGACATTCATAATAATGCCGATGCCTGGAAGGATATCAAACACTGCCGCGAGGACAGCGAGAATCATGGCCCCCGGGATCCCCAGAATTGTGGCGGCTGCAAACACCCAGATAGCAGCAATGAGAGAAGTTGTGGCCTGTCCGATAATATAGGATTCAACAATAGGTCTGATCTCTTCAGCAGTGGCATCAATTCTTTTTCTGGTTGGTGCTGAGAAGAAAGCCGATATCCAGGCATAGGCGCTGCTCCCATCAAGGAACATGTAGACAGCAGCAATCAGCATCACACCGGTTTCAAAAATTCCCGTCAACGTATGATTCGCCAGTTCTCCTACTTGAGACCAGATGCGCGACAGAGATGACGGAGAATTAGAGAGAAGTTTTCCGGCACTGGCCTTAAGCTCGATCGGTGCCATATTCGTCAGATCTTTCTGCAAAGTCGGCAGGTGCTGAAGAAGAATTCTCATCTGTCCAACGGCTTCGGGAATAACGACAAAAAAGATAACTCCGATAATTCCTACTAAAGAAAGGATGAGAAAGGCGTCAGCATAAGATTTTCTCCAGCCTTTTCTCATCAGATATTTCTCCACCGACAAGAGGGTCATGGCCACCAGGAGGGAGAGAAAGAGAAGAAGAATTAAAGGGGATAAAACATACAGAAAATAAACCACCATCAAGACGAGAAAAAGTCTTAGATAGGTTTTCATGGGAATTTCAAGACTAAGGGAAGAAGGGTCGTTGTTTTCCTGTTTCATCGTAAGATTCAAGCGCGAATTACCCGGAATGTCGATTTCGGTGCAACAGCGCATGGCAAAATGAAAACAATCCAGAATATGAGAAAATAAACGAATGAAAAAGACATTATTCCTCGCCTTAATCTTATCCATTCCTCAGGCTTTCGCTTACAAGCTGAATCTCACACCCCAAGAGCTGGAAAAGCTCAGAAAAGGTGAAGAGCTCGAACGGGTTGAAGAAATAAAAGACGAAGTTTTTCCAAGAGTGACACTCGTGAATGTGATTCCTCACACACCGAAGGCGAACATGGATGTGTTCGCTGATTTTGAAAATCATAAAAAATTCATTCCGGGTCTCGTGAAATCTCATATCGTCAAACAAACCGGCAACGCGACTGACGTTGCTTTTGAAATACATCTGCCTGCACCGGTGAAAAATTCGGAGTACACCACCAGGCACTTCATTGAGCATCAAGGGAATAACTATCTTCTGACGTGGGAACTCGTTAAGTCAAAACAGGTTAAGCGCACGACGGGGATGGTAAGCTTTGAGGAATTTGAAGGGAAAACACTCTTTACTTATGTCAGCCACATCACACCTGACTCGAGCTTTGCTTGGGTCGTAAAAAGCCGGGTGGTTCCTGACGTAAAGAAAAATATCAAGGCCGTGATCAATCACCTGAATAAAACGGCGATTTGATATATTATAGAAGTATTAACAAAGGATACTTCTATGCTCGCTGGTCTGATTGTCATCGCCCTTATTGCCTTCGCCATTTTCTACATGATCGGTCTCTACAATCGTCTCGTGACATTGAGACAACAACAGAAAAATTCATTTTCGCAGATCGATGTTCAGCTCACCCGCCGCTATGATCTGATCCCGAACCTGGTAGAAACTGCAAAAAGTTTCATGGCCCATGAAAAAGACACGCTAGAAAGAGTGATCCTTGCGCGGAACCAGGCCTTCCAGGCAAAGCAAACAGTGACATCTGATCCCGCTAATCCTGAAGCGATGAAATCTCTCATGAACGCTGAAAGTTCCGTTCGTGGAGCTCTGGGGTCATTTCTTGCGGTGTCTGAAAGCTATCCGGAACTTCGTTCGAATGAAAATATGAAGACACTTATGGAAGAGCTCTCTTCAACTGAGAATAAAGTCGCTTTCGCCCGTCAGTCGTATAATGACTCAACGATGGAATACAACACCGCCAGAGAGCTCTTCCCGACAAGCATCGTGGCCGGCATGTTCAATTTCGCCCCTGCCTCGCTTTTTGAAGTGGAAGAACCGGCAGCACGCAAGGCCGTCAAAGTTTCTTTTAACTGATGAACTTTTTCAAAGAACAGGAAGAAGCGAGGAAGCGCATCCGCAGGTTTAAATTCACCTTCTTCCTGGTTGTCCTTTTCACGACACTGGTTACTTCATTTTTCCTGACATTTTTTTCAGGATTCTCTGAACGAAAAATAGTTACAGAAACGACTTATGGGGATTACGAATCAAGCCTCGATACATCAGTTGTCACCAAGGATTCAGCAGGCAGATTCGCCGTTGTCTTTATCGGAACCCTTGGCTTTATTTTATGTCTTTCGTGGTTCAAACGCTGGACTCTCCGTGAAGGCGGCCCCAAGATTGCTGAAATGGTGGGAGGTGTTCCTCTTACGACCGACCGAGCTTCACTTCCCTATCAGAAACTTCAGAACACCGTAGAAGAAATGAGTATCGCGGCCGGAATTGTACCCCCGAAAGTTTACGTTCTTCCTCATGAGAACCACATCAATGCCTTTGCCGCAGGATTTACCTCACATGATTCTGTGGTGGCCGTTTCCAGAGGTTGCCTCGAGAAACTCAATCGTGATGAGCTTCAGGGAGTCGTCGCCCATGAGATTGGCCATATTATCAACGGGGATATGAAGCTTAATCTTGAGCTCATCGGCTACCTTCATGGCCTGATGGGTATCTCCCACATCGGAAGAAGCATGATGAGGAATTCCGGAAGATCATCATCACGCGATAAAAAAGGAAATGCCGGTCTGATTGGATTTGGGCTTTATCTCATCGGAATGATCGGATACTTTTTTGGTCTGATGCTGAAATTCTCCATCTCCCGCGGACAAGAGTATCACGCAGACGCCAAGGCGGTTCAGCTTTCCAGAAATCCCGATGGTATCGGTGGAGCGCTGAAAAAAATCATGGCAATTGAAAACCAGTTCAAGGTCGCCGCCGCCAATGCTTCGGAAATCAGCCATCTTTATTTTTTCTATCCGGATAGCTCATCGTTTTTCTCTACTCACCCTCCTCTACCGGATCGGATTAAAAGAATTCTTCCCTCGTTCAAGATTTCGGAATACTCGGTTAATGAAAAGCCGGGTATCGCAAAACTCATGAACGCCACGAACTCAAATGAGTTTATTAAATCCTTTACCGAGACTGTCCCAGCCGCCAACATCATGGCATCCACTCAGGAACTCGAAGAAGAAACCTTCCAGCTCTTCCACCGTATCTCTTCATCAGAAAACGCGAAGTCGGGAAAATTCCTGAACATGAATATGGATGATGTGATTGTGGCAATGGATCTGAATATCGGAAGACTAAAATCCCTCCCGGAAGAGGATAAAAAAGCGATCCTGGAAAAATGCCGGGCGATCATTCTGGAAGATAAGAAAATTGTGGCGCGGGAGATTCTGTGTTTCACGCTTTATAAGGAATGCCTTACTAAGCGGACAAAGCTTTCGTCATCAAAAACCCTGGAGCAAAAAACAACTGAAGTCTCACAAGTCATGAGTTTTCTCGCCACACTTGGACCCACTAATCAGGGTGAAAGAAAAAAAGCTCACCGTGAAGGAATGAATTTTCTTTTCCCGGATAAAGTCCTGGAGATGAGTGCAAATCTCGGAGTGAAAGTGGTGATGGATTCTCTTGAGGCATTAAGGGATCTTCGTCCTTACGATAAAGAGCGCGTCCTCAATGCTTCTAAGATAGTTATTGAATTTGATAAGCTCACCACTGCTGATGAGAAGACGTTTCTTAAAGTCCTCTCTCAAGTACTCGACGTTCCGTCCCCGTAATTTATTTCGGCTTAAACGTCTCTAGGTACTTCTGAACATCGGCCTGCTCGAGTGCTGACAGCGCTCCCGATGGTGGCATCGGACTTCTCGCATTCCCCATTCTGGTCTTCACCCGATCCAGAAAGTTCGGCATCCGCGCAAACTTTGTCTTGATCGCGTCTTCATTAGCGAAGAATGCATATCCCCCCATACGGGTGTGACATTGCATACAGATTGTTGTCACGAGTTGTTTTCCACGCTCAGGATCGGCGGCCTGACCTTCCTGAGAGGCTGCCAGGGCAACGTTCATAACATCCGTCACGTTTTCATCAAGGGAACGATCGCGAACGCGACAATCATTTTCTCTTTGTGTTCTCATCTCTTCGAGATTTTTTCGGGCAATTAAAGGCGGGAGAATTTTATCCTCAACATTCTTTTGCGCTTTGGATAATTCCTCGCAGACAAAAGTTTCTGCGTTATAGTTTCTGGATTCCGCATCGTTGGGGCTCACGAACGCGGCTCCTCCTTGATCATCAATGCACGCAAACTGATCACCGAAAACTCTCCGGACACCCTTCGTTAAACGCATATAATTCTGGGTTGTGGGAAGTGAGTCAACAACTGATTTCGCAATATTTCCCTGCATGACATCGGCAATCGTCAGATCGCGGGAGATGTCATTATGATCGTAATCATTCGGAACAGACCCATTATAATAAGCTCTTTCATCTTTATTAAAATGCATGGTCCAGTCCTGGGGACTCATCCCCATCGCTCGCCCCACATCATAGTGAAGAGAAAATTCATTTCCTGGCTGCGTAGGATCCGGTTTAACCCCACTCACACTCCCCCCATTGGAAGTTGTCTCCGGCAAGACCGCGCGGATTTGTTGAGCATCAAATTGACTACATCCCAGCGTACTCATCGCAAGAGAATATTTAATAAGATTGAATTCCGGGCGCTCTTTAAATTTTTGCGCAAAGACTTGCGCGAAAATTTAAAG
>JBKJNQ010000149.1:0-23990 GCA_046593575.1 Bacteriovoracaceae bacterium | reverse complement strand
TCAAAATGCCACTTTTCCTGAAAACGAAGCTCTTCCATCAGGCTTTTTACTTCTTCCTCGTAACTGCCACCCAACTTAAGGACACGCTCACAAGTTGAGCGAAGTTTTTCGACAATGTGCTGAAGACTTTTTTGTTTTACTAAACTGAGATCCCTGACACCCGCGAGTCCCAAAGTTTCAGAACGGGCGATCGGAACTTTTCCCAGCGAGTTCAGCACGTAGAGCATCTTCCATAAGCGTCCGATGTCGCCGAAATATTTTTTCCGGTAATAACTTAAAAGTACCGGAAGACAGACCAGGCCCAGGCCTTGCCAGCCTGCGATCAGGAGAAGTTTGAGGATAGGTAATTTAATATCGGTAAGGGAAAGTGAACCCAGAATAAAGAGCCACGTTAATCCCACCATCAGCCCCATCTGAAGCCAAGTTCCAAGATTTACTTCACGAAGTTTTTTTTCAAACTGACGGTCAGAAATAAGTCCTTCGCGCAGGAAGAGCAGCGAGTCCTGATAACTTCCTCCCATTTTACGCGCGAGATTCAGGATCACTTCCACTACTTCAGAGTAGAATTTGTAAACCGGAAGCGCTCCCTGCGGGGAGAGATTCTGGCGATTTCCCCAATGGAATTTCTTGAGCCAATCTTCGAGCTCTGAGGCAGGGTCTTTTCGTTTAATCAACGAGTTACTTAAGAAAGGAGTTGGGGCCTCAATCCAGTAAATAAGAACCCCTAAAAGTAAGACGTAAAAGCATAGTGAAATCATGACCGGAGTCTGCCGCATTTATTGACATGAAGGAAGCCCATGTCATAGTTTCATCAATATGATTTCACATCAGAAAACCACCCTCACGACCGGGGAAAAAACGCCGGAAGAATTTCTCAATTCATTTGAGAAAAATCTCGCTGTGATCGAAGATTTTGGTTCGGTGGAAACGCTGATGATTAAACTTCAGTTCCTGGGTTCAAATTTTGATCCCTTTGGTGCCGAGGTTTCCGGTGAATGTAAGGCGATCATGGAAAATCTTGATCTGACTGAGCACCTCCGGAACCCCTACCTCGCTACCAATATCCTGCTCCGGCTTCTGGATAAGACTGAAGAAAGATTGAACTCACTTAAGCAGTAGACAAAGGTTCGCATGAACAAGCTCCCCGAGTGTCCGATCCATCCGGTATCGATCAAGCTTTTACGTCAAGGCCATCCCTGGATCACTGCAGATAGTTTTTCTAATCGCTTTCCAAGAAATTCTGAATTTGTGGTGGCGATGGATGAAAGAAAGCGTCCGATGGCGCTTCTTCTTCACGATCCTCAGCACAGAAATGTCAAAGCGCGAGTCTGGACGACAAAATATCCTTTTGACCGTGAGGCCCAGCATTTCACCGCTGGCATTCAAGCGAGACTTGATCTTGCGATTGAAAAACGCACGCAGATGAAGGAGCTGAAAAACCGGGAAAATTATTATCTTGTTTTTGCTGAAGCCGATCAGCTACCGGGTCTTTTCATTCAGAAATTAAATGACCGCATTCTCATCCAGTTTTATACCTCAATCTGGAACCGTTATAAGACCATTATCATGACGACGATTCAGGAAGTGTTTCCTGAAATGAAAGACGATCAGTTCTGGTTTCAGATGAGAGGCGAAACCCGTGAGCTACAAAAACTTCCGGTCAATGCTGTGGATGCCGGAAGACGGGATGAGTTTCATCTTTCCGAATTCGGGAATCAGTACCTCATTCGCCTGGGCTCATCCTACGATCACGGTCTCTACACCGATATGAGTGCTGTTCGCTCTGAGCTCACGAAGCTCGTGACTAAAGACGCGCGGGTTCTGAATCTTTATAGCTACACCGGTGCCTATTCCCTCTGGGCGATGAAGCTCGGAGCTAGTCAGGTGACGTCAGTCGATCTGTCGCCGAAATATATTGAATGGCTTCAACAGAATATTGGCCTTAATCCCGATCTCGATCACACCAAGCATGATGCTTTGACCATGAGTGTGGATGATTCTCTGGCGAAATTAAAATCAGAAGAGAAGAAATTTGATCTCATTATCTGTGATCCACCATCATCTTCGAGTGACGGGGACAAGAGAACTTCGGCGATCAAGGCCTACAAGGATCTTCTTCGCGATATGAACACAGTCCTCGCCGATCATGGACGACTCGTTATTTTTCTCAACACCCATCAGACTTCGGGGCAGAAATTCGAGCGCGCGATTCTCGATTACTTAAAAGAATTAAATCTCAATTTCAAAATCACTCAGCGATTAGGTCTGGGTCAGGATTGTCCGACGGTGAAAGGATTTCCTGAGGGAAGTTACTTGAAGGGTCTCGTGTTGGAAAAACTATGATTAAGGTTCAGGCACTCACCAAAACATTCCGCAGTCACCAGAAAGAACCCGGCCTTATCGGTTCCATCAAGGGTCTGGTGGTGAGAAAGACGATTGAGAAATCGGCCCTCAAATCCGTGAGCCTTGAAATTCAGCCGGGAGAAATTGTTGGTCTCATTGGTGCCAACGGTGCGGGAAAAACTACACTCGTAAAAATTCTCGCTGGGATCGTTCATCCGACTTCGGGCGAAGTCAGTGTGAATGGGTTTACACCTTGGGAGCGGAACAATCTTTATCGTAAGCAGATGTCTCTCATCATGGGACAAAAGAACCAGGTGTGGTGGGATCTTCCGGCACTTGATAGCTTTCTCCTTCTGAAAGAGATTTATCAGATTGATGAGAAGCTCTACAAGAAGAACATCGCATTTCTTTCTGAAACACTCATGATCCATGATCAGTTAAAAACGCAGGTGAGAAAACTCTCCCTTGGAGAAAGAATGAAAGTGGAGCTCATGGCGGCCCTTCTTCATGATCCGAAAGTGATCTTTCTCGATGAACCGACCATTGGTCTTGATATTTCGGCTCAAAAGGCCGTGCGCGGATTTCTAAAAGATTATCAGCGTGAAAAAAAGCCGATGACAATCCTCACTTCGCACTACATGGAAGACATCAAAGAACTCTGTCCGCGCATTGTGATCATTAAGGAAGGCGGATTCGTGTATGACGGATCACTTCGTGATGTTCAATCGATGCTGGGTGATGAAAAAGTACTTTCCGTGACAACGGAAGAGCGCACATGGAAAATCCAGGTGCCAAGATCAGAACTCTCTAAGAAAACGCAGGAACTTCTTTCGAAAGAAAATGTCATCGACCTCAATATTCAGGATCCTTCGATAGAAGACATTATCGAAAGCATCATGAGGCACGGGAAAGCATGAAATGGTGGGGCCACGTCATTTCACTTGAGCTTCGGAAGATTCTCGCTTACCGGACTGACTTCTGGGTGACGTTCCTGGGACAAGTGCTGATCCAGATGGTGATTGCGACTTCTTTATGGGCCGCAATTTTTGCTAATCAGAAAGCGGAATCGATGAACGGCTACACGCTTCCGATGCTGACTCTCTATTATTTACTCGTTCCGATCGGGAATAGAATTCTCACAGGCGAAAACATTGGCTTTCTCTCGCGGGAAATTTACGACGGAACGTTCAATCGCTATCTCATCTATCCTCTCTCGTGGATTCAGTACAAGACCTGTACCTATCTCTCGTACAGTCTCTTCTACGCCATACAACTGATCCTGATGTATTTCATTTACTCTTTTACTTTCGGAAATGGTGCAGACATATCTTCTGTGGTGAATCTTCTCTGCGGCGTCGGATTGTTTTTATTTTCTGCTGTCGTTTATCTTCTGATGGCGATGAGTATAGAGCTTCTTTCCCTCTGGGCCGACAATATCTGGTCACTGATGGTGATGTTCCGCTTTTTCACTAATTTCTGCGGTGGAGGATCTATTCCACTGGCATTTTTCCCGGACTGGGCGCGCGAACTTCTTTCTTTCACACCCTTTCCCTATCTCGTGAGTCTTCCGGTCAGAACCATCATGGGACAAACTTCGTGGATGGAAATTTCCCGGGGTATTGTCGCACTTTCTATCTGGGGATTGGTTTTCCTGTTGATCGTCCAGCTGCTCTGGAAGCGCGGTCAGAAATCCTACAGTGGAGTCGGTGTATGAGCCGCTACTTCACTTTGTATCTTCACTTTCTTCGTTTCTCATTTTCCAAGGCAATGGAGTTCCGGCTTGATATGAGTTTTCGCGTGATCATGGATTGCATCTATTACTTCGTGAATATTTATTTTTTCAAAGTCATTTTTCTCCACACGCCACTCATCGCGGGATGGACTGAGCCGCAGATGATGATTTTCGTGGGAGGATTTCTTTTAGTCGACGCCATCAACATGACTGTCTTCTCGACCAATCTCTGGTGGCTTCCGGCGCTCATTAATAAAGGCGAACTCGATTATTATCTGATTCGCCCGGTAGCACCGCTTTTCTTTCTCTCTCTCAGGGAATTTTCCGCAAGCTCGTTTGTGAATCTGGCAATTGCCCTGACCTTCTGGATCTACTCACTCGTTCAATATCCGGGTCACTTTTCTGCAGGCGATCTGATTCTGTATGCGCTTCTCATCTTAAATGGAACTCTTCTTCACTACTGCCTGCAGTTCATCATGATTTTGCCTGTGTTCTGGACCCAGAGCCCGAGAGGATTTGTGGATTTATTTTATTCGCTAACGATCGCCATCGAACGCCCTCATCGGATCTATCGCGGCTGGCTCAAGATTGCTTTCAGCACGATACTTCCGCTAATTTATATTTCCTCGGTGCCCGCACAGATTTTCTTTGAAGGTGTGGACGCGAGAAGCCTCATTCAGCTTACTATCGTGAGTATCGCTTTCTGGTTTATTTTGAATTTTGTGTGGAAGATGGGACTGAGAAATTATTCTTCAGCGAGTTCTTAAAACGCAGCGACTTTGCCCGTCAGGATATCCCAAAACATTCTGAAGTCACCCAAGAGGCTATAGAACGGGTGCTTGAATGTGGCCGGGCGATTCTTCTCAAAGAAGAAGTGACCAACCCAGGCAAAACCGTAGCCCAGGATCGGAAGAAGAATCAGAACCGAGGGATTACCAGTGAAAAAGAAAAGAATAAGAAGGGATATAACTGCACAAGTCCCCAGGAAATGGAGACGGCGGGACACGAGATTCGAATGCTCTCTTAAATAGAAGGGATAAAAATCCGCGAAGCTCTTGAATTCCATAAGCTCTCCTAGGACTATCATACTGCTTAAGTAAGGAATATCACAAGTTTTCTTTAGGTCTCAAGGTTTACCCGAGTAATCCGATAAGAGATTGAATGAAATCTCATAAACTTTGGCCTCTGTTATTCTTCTCTTTTACCGTCTGGGCGCAGGAAGCGAATCTCATCAAGATTCAGTCTGTCGATTATCCCAGAAATAGAAAGGCCTCATTTTGCAAGAGGCCACTCGAGATGCTGGATACAATTGTGTTCCACCATTCAGAAACTCCTCCCACACAAACTCCGCTTCAGATTAATGATCTTCACTTGAATCGCGGAACACCATCCGATCCTTGGTACATGGTCGCTTACTCGTTTCAGGTAAATGCTCCCTATACAGGATCATCAACTCCAGTTCCGGGAGTGTTTGAGGGAAGACCGCTCGATCTCGTGGGCGCTCACGCTGGTTCGGATGTTTTTGTGCCGATGGATCCCGAACAAAAACGCATGTGGGATGAAGGCCAGATCGTCTGCGGAAAAGAAAACGGCGAATTTAAAATCGATCCTTATCAACTCAATAGAGTTGGAAATATCAAGGCCAACGTCACGACTCTCGGAATTGTTGTCATCGGCAACTACGCCCCATTCGGAAGAGATAACCCGAACGGATATCGTCCAAGCAAAGTAAGAAACCCTTCTTCAGACCTGCAGGATATGCTCGCGCGGACTTCCTGCCAGCTTCAGAAAAAATATCCGCGGATGAAGTACATCCGTTGGCACAACTTTTATCACTCGACCAGCTGTCCCGGTAACATCAAAAATTTTGTTCCGCAGATCAGAGCTCTCGCGAAAGGATACGGATGCGAATTCAATTAATACTTATCGCCACACTCTTTCTGAACATCGCCCACGCTTCGAGCGAGAAAGCGATGAGAAATCTTTTCATCAAATACGATGCCGTCATGCTTCGCCAGCAGACTCAGTACGTGGATGAAATTTTTTCCGCCAAGTTTCTCGAGTCTCATGGTGGGAAAGAAGAATTCATCGCGATGATTAAAGAGCTTCCCAACGATTCATCAAAGTCCTTTCTCCCGCCGATTTTCTCATGGAGAAAAACCAATAAAGCGGATTTGTTTTTTGCGACACTTAAGCCACTTGATTCGGCATTCAAGTCTAATGACAAAGAAAAAAAAAGCGGTACTCAGTTCATCATTGTGAAAGAGAAAGGGAAACTCAAAATCGAAGGAACGGTAAGTGATGCCCATTAGGATCATCCTTCTCCTGATTCTGGCCTTCGCTGCATTCCCTGTGGGATCACAGGATTGTGTGGACTGCGGTCCTTATTATGATCCGTCCCCAAGAATTCCCAATCCACCTTGGCCTTTTGAATACTTAACCATTTATAGTCCGGTCTATCAGAGAAACAGTCGCGCTACATTTTGTAAGCGGCCACCTGAAATGGTGGATACGATTGTCCTTCATCACACGGCAACTTCCTCATCATCGTCTCCGCAGGATATTAATCGCATGCATCTGAACGAAGGTTCAGCTTCTGATCCCTGGTACATGGTTGCCTACTCGTATCTCATTAACGGTGCGTATCCTGGGTCAACAAGTCCGGACAACACCGTTTACGAAGGAAGACCACTGGATCTCGTGGGTGCGCACGCTGGTTCAAATATTTTTATTCCGATGGATAATAACCAGAAAAGAATGTGGGACTCGGGACAAGTCACCTGCGGAGGCGAGAGTACTCCCTTTGCCGTTATCCCTAATATGGTATCGAATGGCATGATTAAGGCCAACGTCACTACCATTGGTGTCGCCGTGATTGGTAACTATGCACCAAGATCTGTGAATAACCCATTGGGATACAATCGTAGAAGTCCGAGAATGCCAAGTGCTGCGACTCTCGACAATATCGCGCGCCTTTCGTGCCAACTTCAGAAAAAATATCCCAACATGAAAACGATCAAGTGGCACGGCCAGTATCACTCGACCGAATGTCCCGGGACCATCAAGAATTTCATCGGTCAGATTAAGGCCAGAGCAAGGGGGATCGGATGCGAATTCAATTGATCCTTTGCCTTCTCGTCTCTCTTCCGGCGATCGCCTCTTCGGATAAAGAAATGAATGAACTTTTCCGGAAATACGATGCCGTCATGATGTCCCACAAAGTAGAACTCGTTGATGACGTCTTCACGGAAAAATTCCTCACATCGGCCGGTGGAAAAAAAGATTTCATCGAAGGTGTCAAAGAGCTTCCGAAAAAAGATGAGAAATCACTTCTTCCTCCGAACATAACCTGGAAGAAGGGTGTAAAAGACGAGCTCTGGCTCGCGAAAAGAAAAGATCCACCGGAGAAGAAAAAGGCCCCGGTCGTGGATTCGGGAAACCAGTTCATCATTGTGAAAGAAAACGGAAAACTTAAAATTGACGGGACGATAAGTGATGCAGAATAAAATCTTTTTCTTTTTTTTACTGGCCCTCATGAGCTGCGGGAAGGACGTAAAGTTCACCAACCAGCTTGAGACCAGTAACTCGATCACCCAGGCGCAGCCAATCGCCATTACCCAGTCGGCCATCATCGTGAGAAGCACCACGACTCCTCCGGGCAAGATCATCATGAACAGCAAAAACTATAACATCAGTCCTTTCAGTTCCTATCTCGCCTTAAAATTCATCAGTGAGCAGCCGGAAAACGTCCAGGTCACGGTGAGGATCACTGGTGAAGTGAAAGGTTCGGAAGTTTACATCAAGGTCATTGAGTAAATTTTAAGCTTTGAACAAGACCATAGCTAATCCTGTTCAAAGCCCGAAGTCATTTCAGAGCGCTATTCGGGTGAAAAAATATCGAAATAAACTTTTCCATTATAAATAGTTCCAATTTCAGGCTCGCATTCTTTATTAAATGTCATAAATACGGGCAAGGATTTTCCACTTTTAAGGCTTAAAGTAAGATCCTTAACCTTCACTGTGCGATCATAAATAATTGCGGATATCGGCGTTTGGAATGCTTCGGCCGGGAGTCCTGAGAAAACGGACTGCACCTTTGTGAGATAAAGATTGATTAAATTCTGCGTTTCGCCATTATGATTCACTCCGCGCTCAGGGAGTCGAATCGTGCCGAAGTCTTTATCGTTTAATGAAATAATTGTAACTCCATTTTTAGAAATGATGTCGACGCTTCGATCACCTTTCATTCCCAGGTATTCCAGGAGTGGGTCCTGGGTTTTGTGCCCAGGAATTTCACCTTCACCGTAGCCGGCATTTTTAGTGCCATCTAAAGACACATTACATCCCAGAGGATAGAAAATATTTGCTTGAGCGACCTGCTGCTTTGCCAGGTATTCAACAGATTCCTTGCTCGTAACACTTTCAGGAAAGATTGCACTCATGAGCCCAGAATCAAAGTAATAATCATCCTTCAGACCAAAGAGGTGTCCAATCTCGTGTCTGAGAACGATTCGAAGCGGAAGATGATTTCCAGCGGACCAGAAATGCGAATGAAGACGTTCAGATAAAGGCCGAAGTGGTCCCCTCTCTGGCGCCAGATAAATGAATCCTTTTCCTTTCAAATTAACTTTGTCGTACGCGGTCCGGACATTGATGCCAACGAGAGTCCGGGGCCTATCCACGAGCTTACTTTGTGCTTCGTCGAGATAGCCGAGTTGAAAAATGAGATCTATGTTTTCCTCACAATCATGCTGATAAATGAAATTCTGTGTCGCTAGCTTAACCGGAAAACTGAAGTCATTAAAATTTCCTTCCACCGAATGCTGAGAGAAGGTCTGCTTCCAGAAAGCAAAGGCTTCCTCGATCATTCCCTTTAGTTCCGCATCAGTCATCGAACTAAAATCAGGTGAAACTTTTAAACAGTAGTTAATCGTAGTGGAATTCTGGAGAAACCATGGATTGAGAGAGTCTCCATGGATATGGCCGCCCCCGCTGGATCCATTTCCCGCAGATTGTGCGTTTCCGCCAGCGTTCCCTCCACCTTGTGCAAAGATTGATAAACTGAGAGTAAGAGAGATGAGTACCAATAAATGTTTCATTTTTATTTCCTTATAAATCATTTGTCCAAAACGAGTCTTCTAGGATCAAAGTACAATCTACTTTCCCTAAAGCCAAAGTCACAGAACCGTAAGGATAAGAGATTAAGAGCCGTTTTTTAAGAGTAGTATTTCCTTTCACGATAGAGATTACAACTTCGGCTTCCGGACCATCGGTATTTTTTATCTCCGTCAAATCTAAGCTACAGAAGATATCCCTGCTAGTAAGCTCGACTACATCTGGGGCCTGAGGGATCAGACGACTATAATGAACAGGGCCGAGCTCCCCGGGATAACTTGTATTTAGTACCGATTTCGCAATAATTTCAGCGATGGCCTGGCCCGAGAAAATAAACAGCGCGATGAGAAAGAAAAATTGTTTCATAGAAATCCTCTCTATAGTTTGGGTTCGCTCATAATATAAACTTGTTTGTTAAGTAAAAACTTACATATATTATGAAAATAATCCCTGATTATTAAGTAAAGGCTTAACTTTGAATGTCTTCAATTTCTCCGACCACAAGAAACTGCTGGCATTTCTTCTGGACACAAATTTAGGCAGAGGTGGCAGAACTCTTTTAGCGAAAGAGCTTAATTGTCATCCAGGATTCGTATCTCAGGCCCTATCCCCAGGAAAAGCATCATTCAGTACTGAGAATCTTTTTCGGGCTTGCCGCTTTCTCAATCTCGGGGATGAGGAAACAGAATTTGTTCTGCTTCTTCGGGACCGGGAAAATGCTGGGTCCATAGATCTCAAAAATCTTTTTTCAAAAAAAATCACGGCACTACAGACTCTGAATCTCAAGGTAGAAAAACAGGTGCGTACAATGTCTGTGCTCGATCCACAATCACGGGCGATTTATTACAGCCATTGGACATACGCAGCGATTCACATGGCCGTAGGGCTCCCACATTTAAAGACTCCCCAAAAAATCTCAGATCGTTTAGGAATCCCTCTTGATCAAACAAAAAGTGTTCTAAAAATGCTCAAAGAAAGCGGACTTGTAGAAGAAAAAAAAGGAGAATTCTTAATTGGTAAAACGAGAATCCATCTGAGTAAAGAAGACCCACTTGTGCGGGCACATCATCAAAACTATCGACTGAGGGCCATACAATCATTGGATTGCGAAAAAGACTTTGATCTTCACTATTCCTCAGTGATGACACTCTCGAAAAAAGATGCTGACATAATCCGAACGCTTATCCTTGATTTAATTCGAGCCAAAGAAACGATTCTTGGTCCTTCTAAGGATGAAGAACTAGTTTGTTTCAGCCTGGATTACTATTTGCTTTAAAAAAAAGGCCCCTTTCGGGGCCTTGAAATTTTTAAACTTTTACAATCCGATTTCTCCAGGCGACGACGTCCGGAGCAAGGTAATCATATTTCATTCCATCAATCGTATATTGAGAGAATTCATAATCATGAGAGTGAGTAAGACACTCTGTCGGGCAGACAGTTGTGCAAAGTCCGCAGTAACAGCAAAGTGCAGTGTCGATCGTAAACTGAGTCAGATGCAAACGAATCGGCTGGCCGTTCGAAGTCTTCTTGATCTCTGCACCTTCTGGCATTTTTTCGGCCGCGATGTAGATACAATCAACCGGACACGCCATCGCACACTGGGTGCAACTGATGCAATTCTGAGCATCGTTAAAGAGACGCATGCGGGCCCTTTCAGGGAGAACCTCGCGTACTTCCGGATACTCGATAGAAACCGACTTCACTCCCCAGACATAGCGGAAAGTAATCCACATGCCGACAACGGTGGTTTTAATCCCGTCGAAGAGAGCGCCAAAATAATCTTTAACCGAACTCGTTTCGTGAGCAGTTGAATGAGGGTTCATCGGTCTACTTCTCCTAATACGATATCAATGGATCCCACGGTCGCAACGAAGTCTGCAATCATCTGTCCCGGTGCCACTCGTGGCAGCATCGAAATGTGGGTAAAACATGGGGACTTCACTTTCAAGCGATAAGGTGTTTTTGCGTCTTGTTCAGCGACCATGTGGAAGCCGATTTCTCCGCGAGGAGCTTCGGTCCGCATGTAAACTTCACCCTTAGGGAGTTTGATGATCTTCGGAACCTTGCCCATGATCGGACCTGGCTCGAGCTTATCCATCACCTGACGGATGATCTTGATCGACTCGATGACTTCCTTCATCCGCACAATGTAACGATTCCAGCAGTCACCAACAGTCGTTCCGTTTTCGCCTGTTCCCACCGGAACATCGAAATCAAATTCTGAGTAAAGCGAGTATGGCTTGTTTTTCCGAAGATCCCATTTGTAACCGGCACCACGAAGAACCGGGCCAGTGGCTCCGAAATCGAGGCAATCCTGAAGGCTCATGACCCCCACGTTACCAGTCCGCTCGAGAAATATTTTATTCATTGAAACGAGTTGATGATATTTTTTTGCTTCTTCTTCCATGTCATCACAGAATGTTTTTACGCGCTCAAGCTGCTCATCAGTCCAGTCATTCCACAGGCCGCCAATCCAGATGTAATTATAGAGAAGGCGCGCTCCGGAAACTTCTTCGAAAAGACGAAGAATTTTCTCGCGGTAATCGAAAGCATAGAGAAATGGTGAAAACGCCCCGAGATCGAGTGCGTACGTCCCGAAGGCCATCAGGTGAGAAGCAATCCGCTGAAGCTCACCAGTAAGGATACGAAGCAGTTCCGCACGACGGGGAACTTCAGTTCCGAGCATTTTTTCAACCGTCAGAGCGTAACCCCACTCCATGTACATGGAAGCGAGATAGTCGAGACGATCGACGTAAGGAATGACACCACGGAAATCAATATTCTCAGAGTGCTTCTCCATACAACGGTGGAGGTACCCGAGATGGGGAATGGCGTGTGCAACGACTTCAGAGTCGGTCCAGATTTCAATCCGGAGAACTCCGTGAGTCGCAGGGTGCTGCGGACCCATGTTAAGAACAAGAAGTTCTGACTTCATTTGTTCGGTGTCTGCATTGATGGTCGGCTTTTCTGGTTCTCCGATATCCCAACGAGTTTGCATATGAATCTCTTCCTTCTTATTGAGCTTTAGTTTCCTGGGCCTTCTTAATCATCGCCTGACGAACGATGTAATCACGATCTTCGTAATTCATCTTGTTGTCAGGATAGATATCCATGCCGTTATAAGTTTTCTCGGCGAGATAATCTTTACGAAGGGGCCAGCCTTTCCAATCATCCGGACAAAGGATGCGGCGAAGATCTTTATGATTGTTAAACTTGATACCGAACATGTCGTAACACTCGCGCTCCTGGAAATCAGCCGCGGGATAAGTCGACATGATCGAATCGACATTCGGAGAGACACGATCCGTGAGTTTCACTTTAAGGATAAGCTCTCTCGGTGCATTCACATCAAAGTGAGCAAACATGTAGCAGACTTCCATCCACTCCATGTAATCCACACCAGAGATCGACTGAAGAGCGTTGAATGGCATCTCAGAATTTCCACGAAGCCACGCGCAGACTTTAGCAACGTGAGTGGCTTCAATGGTGATTGAGCCATCAAGCTTTTTATCTTCAGGAACCAACGCCGTAGCGTGGGCCCCATTGATGTTGGTGTTGATAAGTGACGCGAGGTGATTCAGATCTACATTATGCATGTTTCACCCATTTGTTTCTGAGAAGGCGCTCGTTAGCGATCTTCTTCTGAAGAGTCATCACACCTTCGATGAGAGATTCCGGACGTGGAGGACAACCCGGAACATAAACATCAACAGGTACTACTTCATCAACTCCGTTCAGAACGTGATAACCGTGTTGCCAGTATGGCCCACCCTTGTTCGCACAAGAGCCCATCGAGATCACATATTTTGGTTCTGCCATTTGCTCGTAAAGAACTTTCACACGAGTCGCCATCTTGAGAGTCACAGTGCCTGCAACAATCATCATGTCCGAGCGACGTGGCGTTGCCATGAAGGCACCACAACCGAAACGTTCGAGATCATATTTAGCAGCACCGGTGGCCATCATCTCAATCGCGCAACAGGCGAGACCGAAAGTCATGGGCCACAAAGAATTTTTTCTACCCCAGTTGAGGAAATCATCAACGGTAGTAAGAACAACACCATCTTGCATGGAGGACTCCGTAAACGTTAGTTTGAAACTCTATGAGATTACAATTTGGCCCGCAAAAAGGCGAGAAATATCAATCATTTCGGGGGATGTTCAGAAGATGTCTGAGGGGTGAATTACTGCTTACAACGGGAGGAATAACTAAGAGCGAACTTCTCAGTGGTCTGACCGGCGGACGCGGGAGAGCGACCAGAGGCGCTTTCCTGATCTTGCTGCATATAGGCGAGGCGCTTTTTATCGTTTTCACAGACCTTATTCATGACTAATTCGTATTCCATCATGGCAGCAATCGGGTATGGGACGCCATAAGCCGATGAAATAAAATTTATTTTCTCAGGGGAAAGACCGGTAAAGTTGCCTTCCATCTTCTTCTCGGAAAGCTTCTTAAAGAACCCGTCGTAGTAAGGCCCGACGTGATAAAAAAGCTCAACTGCTCGTTCAAAAGAGAGTTTTCCGTTCTCTTCGATCTTCCGGCAATTTGAGCGAAGCGGAGTTCCGCGGGCAAAAAGCTCACGGGCAACCTGGCATTCGGTCATGAACGCTTCTACTTCCCCACCCTCGCCTTCAATCGTACTGCGGATAAAATCACGCGGATTGAAAGCATCTTCGTAAGGATTAAAACTGTTGCGATAAGTGTAGTGGGTTAGTTCGTGAGCGAGATCCAAAAGGGCATCATCCCACGCCAGCGAGCGGTTCAGATAAACCACGGATTTTGTCTCGTAAATCACGATTTCCGGAGAGCGAGGATTAAATTTTCTGACGAGAGTTGTGTCGGTGAGAGAACCGTCTCCGACTTTCACCACGTCGCCTAAAGTTAGACCCAGGCGTGAGGCCTTGCGGCTCGCGAGTCCCATGATTTTTTTTCCGGTGGGAGTCTGTTCCAGGAGATCAAAAAGGCGCTTGAAATTGAGCTCTTCGGATTTGGTGTATTCGGTCCAACTGCCTGGCCGGTGAGTCATCGAATCCACGTGAATGGTACGCTCTTCTGTCGCGAAAAGTGTGAGGGGGATAAGAATGAGGAGGCCGTAATAAAGACGCATCTCCAGACTTCTCGGAGGTGGGTCTTAAAGCTTAAGAAGTTTTGCTAGAGATTGAGAAAAGGAAGCGTATGGAGGGTTTTACCTGACGATTTCACTACGAAATCACCCAGGATTTTGGCCGGTGCTTCCGGGGCCTTCGTTCCGGAATACAGACCAATACCGGCCTTATAATTGCCCGGTGCCAGCTTCCATTCCGTCATCCGAATCGCTTGCGGAAGTGTGGTCCAGTGACGGGTATCGGCCTTCTCAAGCGCCGCAATCCCTTTGGAAGCTCCGATGTAAGTCGCCATCGCCGCAGTTTTTGCGAGGAAATCTTCCGAGCCGGATTTTAGTTTCTGGTAAACACCGTAAGCGGCAATGATCGCCACCAGATGTTTCACCGCCACTCTGGTTCCTGTGCGGACATAGCGGGCAACCACATCTTCTTCGAGAACCACACGAGCGATATCACCGTTTTCTGAGACAACTGGAAGAGGTCCACGCTTCACGACGACTCCACTTTCATTCATGATGAAGAGTTCCATGCGCTGAACTTGCGGAACAGTTTCAATCATCGGAAGTTCAAATTCAATGGCGGCTTCCATTGCTGCAAGCTTCGTTGCCTCGTAGCCGAACAAAAAATTCCCAGGTGAAGCAGAGTTCTTGGGAATCATGCCGAGCTGGTTCATGGCGAATTGTGCGATCACGGCCGATCCCACATTCATGATAAATGATCTTGCTCCGGGATCTTTCACCTGGTCAGCAGCACCCTTCAGACCAAAGTTAAAATGCTTTCCGACTTTCTGGGGAATGAGACCTTCTTCCACCACAATCACGACATTGGGCTCGCCCTCTTCCACTTTTTTGAGAACTGCTGCATTTGCTTTGAGGGATTTTGAAGTCGTACCAAAGTCATATCCACGCACTTCTTTCGTGACCGCGAGAATCTTGTAATGAAGAAAATTTTTAAGGTCCTCGTAAGCGGGAGTGTGCTGGTAGAATTTATCACTGGGTGCTTTCCCTTCTTTCAGGCGATCGACGGCGTCTTTCACGTACTCGGCGTTTTTCGAATTGAAGTGAGAAAAAATCCCCCCTTCTTTATCGAGAATCACGAGGGCGTCTTTATAAAGCTGAAGAGCAATCTGCTTGTCGCCATTGATGTCACTGACTTCATGAACGGCACCACCGAAGACCTTCATCATCAGATCGGTGTGATAAAGAGTTTTATAAGTGGAACTTCTCTGAAGGTCCGTGAAGTAGGTATCCCAAGCAAGAACTGTTCCCCGCGCCCCCTGGAGATCAAGCTTATTTCCGGTTTTCTGAAAACGCGCGTAGAGAGCTTTTGCTAAAAAATAATGAGCGTACGAGCGTTCGTAAGAAGCTCCGTAAAAAACATCCGACGTGTCGTTAATTAAAAGCGATGCAGCTTTCGCCGAGAGGCGCTTGGTGAAGAGCTCATCAATCAAGGCGAGCGAGCGCTGGAAATGAGCAATGGAATCGTCTAGCTGATCACGGCGAAGAGCAAGTGTCCCCTTTTCGAGATGCCAAAGGAGCACACTTTTCTTTTCATCTTTCAGGACACTTTCATCGAGGAGTTTCTGGGCCGCCTCGTAATTGCCAGTGGCAAATGAGTCCCGGTACGCCTTCATTTGATCCTTCATCCTGGAGGCACAGGCCCCCAGGAGAAGAATGCAAATTAATAAAAAATAGCGGGAAACTCTTACCATCCAGAAGCGGATTTTTCAGAGTACTTGAAGACTTTTGTACGAGTGCGGAGAAGTTCCACAGCTCGCTCAAGATCTGTCATGCGCATGTTGACCGAATATTCTTTGATGGTTTTGCCATCACGCTTTTCCGGCTTCATGTAAACGTTACCAAAGATCATCACGTCAGCACCCGTCTGCTTACCGATTTTCTTCACAGTTGAGGGATCAACCATGCCGTCATTCTGATACGTGATCTCTTTTAAGAGCATTTCACGGGCCTGGTTATCCACGAGTTCGTACTCACCAGAAAGCGAGAGCTCATTTAAGAGTTCATCGTTCAGGTCTCCGATCGGAAAATAAGCTTCCGAAGTCTGGTTCTGAACTTCGGCCACGAAAATCTTCGGAGTTTTGTGAGCAGCTTTCATCTTGCTGTAGCCCGGGTGGGCCTTGATCTGCTTGATGATGTCTGTCACGGCCTGAGTCGTGTCAGCACTCATCCAGTTATCCGTGATTGAGAGTCCTTTTTCATCAGACTTATTAGCATCCACGCGCTCAGCTTTGAACGATCCGCAAGAAGCTGCGAGGAAAGAAGTAACGATCAGTGCAATTGTAAATTTCATGTTCATAACCTCTTACACTTCACCGTGACGGGCCTTCACGAAATCATTAGAAATGTTTTCGAGCGCCTTTTTCACGTTTGCTTTAGTTTCAGGATCGTCAGCTTTTTCCACGAGATCTTCAGAAGCCTTGTCGACAGCTGCGCGGAGGCGCTCTGCTTCCATGCGCACGAGAGTGGCACAAGTAAAGCCGATGTAGTCTTTCTTAGCTCCGAGCTCTTTTGTGTAATTTCTTTTTTCCCAGTAAGTCTGGTGAACAGCTGCACCATTAATGAGGGACTGAATTTTTTCCGCAAGAGTGTTCTCAACGAACTCTCTCATAGGAGCTGTCTTAGGATTGTTGGCATCAATGGCCGCCTGACCTTCCTGAGAAGCACCGAGAGTCTTCTGGATGAAAGTTGTGATTTCTCCGGCGATATCTGTGCGAACGTTCGCCTTAGCGAGGTTACACGCGATTTCGCGGTTCACTTTCGGCTCAGTCTCGAATGAGAAGTAGCGATACTTCTTCACATCCATATTTTCCTGAGTCGCATAAGTCTCAGCGTCTTCGATCCAGCCCGGACGGGTGTTAGACGAAGCATCACGAACAATAAAGTCCTTCTTGATCGTGGCTGAGTTATCCACATCAGCGACTTCTTTTTTCTTCTTACTGGAACAAGCAACACCGAGGGACAAAATAAGTAAAATAGACAACAGCTTCATATGAGCTCCTTTATTAGTCTAAATGTAGGTCAGATAAATGTTCTTCAATATAAGTCGTAAAGAAAGGCTTCACCTTCAGTAGGGCATCGGCCTGAGTCCTCCCGGTCACAGTTTCCGATGTTGATATCACTTTTTTCTTTTCACCATTCTCCGTAGAGGTCATGTTGAGAGTGAAAGTGTATTTTTCAAAGCCGTCGACGTTCAGGAATTCTTTGATGGAGTCCACGTTCATCGTGAGAACGCGGTCGGCTTCCCCTTTCACGATCCGAAAGCCGGATTCAGTGAGAAGCTCTTTGATTTTTTCCGTCATCCAGTCAGGTGCCTGCCCGACTTTCAGCGCGAGTGGAACGAGATCCGGGCGGGAGTCTTTCCAGCGCATAATTTCTTCGTAGGTTGGCTTCGCGGCTTTTTTCCCACCGGCCACACTGGCAAAGCGCTCATTCAGTTTTTCGCGCTCAAGGTGAAGGCGCATGATTTTTCTTAGGTTCGTGCGGCTCCGCCGGGCCCAGTAAGTGTCGAGCTCGGTGTCGAGCTTCTTCATGCGACCACCGATCAAATCCGCCGCCTGATTTTTATCAAGGCTCGCCAGAGCGTAGGTAAGGCCGTCTTTCTTGTAATGTTTTTTTACCTGAACGTTTTCCAGAATCTCATTCACGGATTCTTCGAGAGCGGTCTGAACTTCTTCGTTCACTTGAGACTGCCATGGGAAAGTAGATTTGGAACTCGTGTTGGCGTTCAATGTCGACTTCACCTGAACTTCAAAAATACTCGCGAGATTGGCCCTCGCTTGAGCGTCTGATGCGGACATTGACTTCCCTTCACCAGTTGCACAAAGTTCCCCAGCTTCGTCGCAGACCTCATAAGGAGAATAAACCCAAGTAGGAACTTCTTGAGAGGAGCTTGAAAGTTCGGGCTTGGGTTTGAGCAAAGAACAGCCCGTGAGGACTAACAAAAGGAAAAGCGTTTTCATGTGAAAAAAGTTTGAACCTCTTCCCGATTAAAGTCAATTGAAGGTAATGGAGTTGACGCAGAGCCTGCAAGCTGAAATGAGAGAGTGCGCAGTGCCTATAGCAAATTGTAAAATTTCCTTGCCTGCTTAACCAAATCTTAACCTCCAAAAATCCCTCTCAGAGTGATATACAGAAATCATGAAAAACGCACACATCGTTGTAGTTGAAGACGAACAAGACATCCGCGATCTGATCAGCTTTCAGTTAAAATCTGAAGGCCATCAAGTGACTGCGGTAGACAGCGCCGACAAGGCCATTTCTGTCATTGAACGCGGAGACAAGATTGATTTGTTCATCATTGACTGGATGCTACCGGGATCGATGAATGGTCTGGAGTTAACTAAGAAACTGCGTTCACACAAATCATTCAAGAGCTCTCCAGTTATCATGATCACTGCTCTCACTCAGCCGGACAATATTGTTTCCGGGCTTGATGCAGGTGCTGACGATTACATCACGAAGCCTTTCGACCTGGCCGTTTTACAGGCGCGAGTCCGGGTCCAGCTGAGAGGCCTTGATCACCTGAAAAATATCGGTGAAGACAAGCTTACATTCGGGATTCTCACGATCGAAGTCGCAAAATGCCGGGTTATCGTAAGTAAAGAAGAAGTCGCTCTCACCTCGACTGAATTTAAGATCCTCCTTCTTCTGGCCCAGAAGCCTGGACACGTCTTCACACGTGACCAGTTCATCGCGAACATCCAGGGCGACAACGTCTTTGTTACGGGAAGAACCATCGACACGCACGTGGCGGGTCTCAGGAAAAAATTAGGCGAAGCCGCGAATGTCATAGAAACAATTCGGGGAATCGGATATAGATTTAAGGATGAAGCCTAAGAGCACCTATCCCTGGTTTTTCTTCTTCCGGATCGTTCAGTTATCCTTTCTGGTTTTCTTTCCTGTTCTTATTGCCATCCTGATTATCGATAAGCTGGTTTTCATCCGCATTCTTCCGCTGGCAGTTATCGGTCAGGGTCTGTTTGTCTTTTTCTTTTATCGCTCAACCAGACCACTGGGGACGATCCTCTCGAGGGTTCAGAAATTCCGCGGTGAGCTTCCTCTCGATACGAATATCAAACTGCTTTATGAAAAAGATGAATGGGCAAAAATTGAAACTGCCCTGAATGATGCCGACTCCAAAATTAAGGATCAGATCAACCAGACTCGCCTTGAGAATGAAAAGATTGGGGCGATTCTTGAATCTATCTACGATGCCATTCTTGCGATTGATCCCTTTGAATCCCTGCTTTTCTCCAATTCAAATTTCAGGAAAAGTTTCCAGAACGACAAAGAGACCGGAATCATTCCAAAACTCTGGCATGTTTTTAAAGAACAGGAAGTCCTGACGGCGTACCGGAATGTGATCAAAGACGGGAGTCCGCAATCCTTTAAGACTCTGGAGCATCATGCCCGCTACTACGACCTCACTGTCACTCCTCTCCGGGGTGTGGAGGGGAAAGTGATCGGTGCCCTGGGTGTTTTCCACGACGTCACGGAATTCAAGCTGACCGAACAGATGCGCGTAGATTTCGTCGCCAACGTCTCGCATGAAATCCGCACTCCACTCACATCCATCAAAGGTTACTCGCAGGTCCTGCACGCGAATAAAACAAAATTCCCGGAAGAGTTTGAAGGCTTCCTGGTTAAGATTCTCGCCAACACTGAGCGGATGATTGCCCTCTTCAACGATCTTCTGAATCTTTCTGTGATTGAATCCAAAAACCAGATTGGTGATGAAGAGGTGAATCTCTCACAAATTGTGGGGGGAATCATTCCTAATATCAAAACCAATTACCCTGAGAAAAAAATCGAATTTAAAAAAGAATTCGCGGTGGAGACAATTGATGGGGATGCCCGTCTGATTGAGATGGTGCTGACAAATTTGATTGATAACGCCTGCAAATACTCCGGTAATGACATCACCATCACCATCATAAGCTCTGAAGCGCAGGGAAATAACTATCTTCGCGTGAGGGATAACGGACCCGGGATCGGGAAAGAGCATCTTCAAAGAATCTTTGAGCGGTTCTACCGTGTGGACAGTTCCCGAGAGGCCCTGCGAGGTACAGGACTTGGTCTATCCATCGTCAAGCATATCATCATGAAGCACGGAGGCCGGATTTGGGCCGAAAGCGAAGGTGCCGGTAAGGGAACGACATTCGTGATGGAGCTGCCGTTAAAACAGGTACTCAATCTCCACACTGTAGACTGATTTTTTGTAGGCAAAGCCGTTCTCATCTTTCGAATGATTGTTTGAATAATCATATTTAAAATTGGCGCGCCATTTTTCCCAGAAAACTTTTGCCAGACGAGCGTTCGGGTTAATAAGAAACTCGCGGCCCCGGTTACTTCTGTCATTAATCGGATCAGTTGATGTCATAGACACACCAATACTTGGCGTCCCAATATTGCCAATCCTTCCGACAATCCAGTCTCCGCGCACAGTGAGGGAGTTCGTATCAAAGACATCATTTTCCACGCGACTGCGATCAAAGCCGGTGTAGAAAAGAAATGTACTTTCTTTGTATCCCACCACTTGTTCCCAACTCACAGAAATGGTCTTGGAATCAGTGGCATCGTTGTAACTGTCAAACATCCGGTAGCGCATGCGCAGGAATGTTTCACCGGATTTAAAAAAGTTGAAACGTTCACCGATCATCAAGGCATGCGTACGAGAACTGAAGACAAGTTGTTTCTTAGCATTGATATCTTTCTGGGACTGTGAAAAGTCGTAATCCAGAAGAGTCGCCGCAGGCTTTTGGAAAAGTGTGTGCTCATATGCGGTACGGATCGCCGGCGCAATCAGGTAGTTATCGTTCCGGTAAATTTCCGGAATGCGGTGGTGATAGTAGGTGTAGTTGAAACGTAGCTCAGGAGCAATACTCATCCAGTTGCCATTATAAAATGTATAACGACCGACGATGTCTCCGCGAGTGTACAGGGAAGACTGCTTAGACTTGGAGACAGTTGTCTCTGTCGGGGAGAAAGTCACGTTCGTATCAAAGCCGTTATCAATCGCCGCACGAAGAAAATACGGAGGATTAGCAACCGGCCTTCCGTTTCTCAGGTTAAACATGATGAGATCATATTTCCTCTGAAGATCGACAATCTTTTCCCGGATAGGAGTTGCAAGATTTGATGCCGGGTCAACCGAGATCGCCCTTTGATACTGGGGAATAACGAATTTTTCCACAGAGCGGAAAGCATCTCGGGATTTTTCCACCTGGTCAAGATAGATGTCACCGATCTGGAACTCAGCTGCCTGTGTAACTTCGTTTCTTTCGTCCTCAGGAAGTTTCTGAATGGCCTTAAAAAAAGTTACGGCCTTCTTCCTGTCACCGAGCTCCCGTGAAATATAACCAATGTAATACAGAGAGACACCACGCTTGAATTTTTTCTTCAAAGATTCACGAAATTGGAGTCTGGCCTCCTGAAGTTTCTCAGCGGCAAAGAGGGCCTGGCCATATTCGTAATGAATGTCTAGCGGCCGATAGTCGTAACTCAGGGCCCGATCAAAACTCTCAATTGCCTTAGGGAAATTCTGAAGCCGGTTGTAACAGATACCTTTCCAATAGGCAGCAAGACCCAGGCTTTCCTTAGTGGAACTGGCGCGTTGAGAGAGCACATTCTCCACGGAGGTAAGTTCATCAATTGCGGAAGCGTATTTTCCCTGAGCAAAATCAGTCGCAGCTTTTTTGAAAATGCTCTGACTTCCGGCCTTCGAAATTTCGGCGGACTCCTCAGGCGTTGGTGCCTGAGCAAATGCAAATGAAATTGAAAGAATCAGCATCCATGCCAATTTCTTCATTGGGGTCCTTAATCAAGGCCGGCGCGTATTACGGACCGGCGTTTATGGTAACAGAAGACGTGGTTTTATTTGTAGAAACTGTCGTGTTCAAGATATCCGTCGTGGCCGTCGTCGTTATTGGGACACTGGTATTGTTCTGGTTTACCACCAGAACCGTTGGCGAAATCGCCGTCCCAAGAATATCATTCGATTTTGTTGTCGTCGTTGTCGTCGTTGAAGTTATGGTGGTCGTAGTTGGCGACAAGAAAGTTGTCGACGTACCGGATGTGATCGACGTCGATGTCGAAGTAACTGGTGGCGGTGCGAGAGTTTCATTCACAACCGTTTTTCCGCTGACTGGATCAAGAGTCGCGACAAGGATTTTCCCATCAGCAGTAATTTCTACGTTCGCTGGTGGAACGTAATCTCCGGAAGAAGAGACGGTTCCCGACGTACCGGTAGGGATATAGGAATTGGTGTTTGGATCGAATACACTTCCTGGCGGTGGCGGAATGATCACACCCGAATCGAGATGAAGAAATGATCCATTCGTTGGTTTAATGCTGTCGCCAGCAACGAAACCTTGAGCGTCCCCTGTTTTCGGAGGTTCAGCAGAAGCTACATTTGCGATTTCTGTTTTCAGCGTAGAAGAGTCGTTACTCACTGCCTGGCCAGTCAGTCCAGGCGGAACGATGGATTTTTCCGCTGCAGTAGAAGAACTGTTTCCAGGTGTGCGGGTTGAATCAAAGTTTACGTTTTTTTCAAGGGCTTCACGCTGGTTTACGTTGAGCACAGAGG
This sequence comes from Bacteriovoracaceae bacterium, assembly GCA_046593575.1. Lineage (GTDB taxonomy): Bacteria > Bdellovibrionota > Bacteriovoracia > Bacteriovoracales > Bacteriovoracaceae > Peredibacter. The sequence goes on along the minus strand of JBKJNQ010000149.1, from coordinate 1,093 downwards.
GAACCGTTGGAAGCGGGTGAATCTGATCGGCCACCGAGAACTCACCCGGCTGGATATTCACTCCACGATCAACGATATCCTCGAGGCGATTGGAATTTGTTTCACCGCGATTTTCGAGTTTGTTAAATGAGACCGCTCCTTCGAAGAGAACAGTCGATGTCGTTTGACCATTGGTTGAAATCAGGAAGTCTGTCCCACGAACACCCATGACGGCGTTGGGAGTCTTAATAAAGAGTTTGGATTTGTCTTTATTCATCTGCAGATAATCTTTCGTTACCTGCGAACGGATTTTTCCTTTCACGAGATCAATGACGCCGGAGTCTTTGTCGCCAAATTTTTCAATTTTCATTTCGGATGATGGACCGATATTCATCTGAGATTTATCAATGAACATGAGTTTCACGAAACTCTTCTCACCCGTTTTAACAACCGAACCTTCTTCAACCCAGTCTTCTGTTTTAAGCTTCAGAGTTTTTCCCATCATGAGAACATCAACCTCACCTTTCAGAAGTTTCACTACTGCGACTTTTTTCTGGGCCCACGCTGACGTGGTCATGAGTGCGGTAAGAAGTAGAAATGAGAAGAGAATTTTCATAAAACGGTCCTTATAAGGAAGCCAGTTGACTCTCAAACATTATACGCCTCGCCGGATGGGGCTCAATGAAGCCGAAAAGAGGAAGCGGATGCCGGGTAAATGGCAGAAATGTCGTGAGTGGTCAGACTTTCGCGACGAGGAGGAGATCTCATTTTAAATGCCATATTCAAGATTTTCTTCCTTTGGATTCAAATCCTTACAGATTTCCGTGCCACAAATCTGTGCGTTAAATCCAGCCTGTGAATATTTTTTATTTATATTAGAAGCAGCTAAAAAACCTAAATTATCAGGCTTATCTCTTGGAAACCATGGGTAAAGTTTGCCTTCTATAAGGTCGAAAAGAAGAGGTCGGGGACTTCAAAGGCTTATTCTGATTTTGAAGCAAAACAACCTTCGGGGTATTTGTGAAAACGTTCATGCCATTTTTCTTTTTTATTTCACTACTCGTTACCACCTCATGTGGAAGCGGTGGAAAGTCTGGCACAACACTCGAAGTAG
>JBKJNQ010000096.1:0-3248 GCA_046593575.1 Bacteriovoracaceae bacterium | reverse complement strand
GGCAAACGCGCTGTCTTCGATCTGGGCGATTTCCATCGCTTTCTGAAAACTCGAGCAGAGAACCGTGAAGTGTTTCGTATTATCCACGTGGCGAAGCTGATAGAGCCGATCGATCCCTTTTTTCTCAGCTGGATCTGCGACCACAACCCAGTTCGTTTCCGTAGGAAAGGCGATGAGGCCACCTGACTTCAGGATGCGAAAGGCATTCTCAAGAACGCGATCATCGGGACTGTGGGGCTGGACGTAGGCAATCATTTATCGATTATAAATGAAAAGGCCTCCCAAAAGGGAGGCCTCATTCTTAAAATGCAATTTAGTTTCAATTAGTGGGTGGCCGTAACTGACATTACGCTGCCCAGAGACTTAGAGCGGCGCTCGAAGAAATTCTGGTTTTCTTCTCTTTCTGACTCTTCTTTGCAAAGGATGCACATTTCAGAAGTCGGACGAGCAAGAAGGCGAGTGTAAGTGATCGGGTCATTACAATCGTCACACATGCCGTAAGACTCAGTTTCAACCTTAGAAAGGGTCTTCATGATCTTCTTGTAATAAAGGCTCTCACGGTTAGAGAAGCGCATATCTGCGGCCAGAAGGATGTTGTCGTTGGCCGAGTCCACTTCATCTTTAGCACCAGTAATCGAATTGGTTTCGTACTCTTGCTTCTTAAGTTGAAAGTTGGCCCTGATGCGCTCTGCTTCACTCATAAGTTTGTCTTTCAGTGCAGTGACCTGCTTGTCGGACAAATGACTGTTTTGACGAACTGCCATCCTTAGTCTCCTTGTTACCTGCGGCCTCGCGGCCGTTCGTGTGTTTGGTAGAGTAATTAAACTAGGGCCACCCTTTAGTTGCCAATGTCGGTTCTTTGACAAATGCCCGATTTGACAAACATTTGCTTTCAAGATTGCAAGCGTCTGTAAGGTTCTGATACACCCTTAACAGGAATTAGGTAGATGCATGTTGAAAATGAACGAAGAAAAATTTTTAAATGACGTATTTTTGACGCTGAAAAAATACATTCAAGAAACATCCACATCAAACACGGTTTCACCGCAAACTTCGATCGAAGATCTCAAAAAAATTCTGCCGAATCTCGAAAAGAAGGGAATTTCCCTCGAGGAAACGCATAAAGAGCTCGAAGAAGTTCTCACTCATAGTGTGCGCACGATTCACCCACTTTTTCTCAATCAACTCTTCGGAGGCATTGATGTGGCTGCCTGGAGTGGTGAAGTGGCGGCAAGTTTACTCAATCCAACGATGGCAACTTTCGAAATAGCGCCGATTCTCACGTTGATAGAAAAACGTTTAGTAAAAGAGCTCCTGGCACTGATGGGTTTTGAAAATGGCGAAGGCATCATGGTGACCGGAGGAAGTAATTCAAACCTTCTTTCGATCCTGTGCGCTCGGTCGCACTACAATCCTGCTATTCGTCAAACCGGTTTTTCCCACAATCATTTCCGGATTTATGTTTCTGAAGACGCTCATTACTCTTTTGATAAGGCCGTGAACATTACCGGGATCGGCACTCAGAATCTGATTCAGGTTCCGACCAATCCTCAGGGAGAAATGATCCCGGAAGAGCTGGAACGGATTATCGCAACCGATATCAAAGACGGCTTCACTCCGCTCATGGTGGGGGCAACATTCGGAACAACAGTTCTTGGTGCTTTCGATCCGGTGGAAAAAATAAGTGCGATCTGTGAACACTTCAAGGTCTGGCTTCACGTCGATGCGGCCTGGGGTGGAGGAGCAGTTTTCTCTAAGTCGGCCCGGCATCTTGCCCGTGGAGTTGAGCTTGCTGATTCAGTAACTTTTGATGCCCATAAAACTATGGGTGCCCCCCTCATCACATCTTTTTTCCTGACAAAACAAACCGGCATTCTTCGCAGTGCCAATCGTGGTGGTGGGGGAGAGTATCTCTTCCACGAATTTGATAATTCAGACTGGGATACCGGAACTTATTCCCTTCAGTGCGGAAGACGTGCCGATGCTCTGAAGATGTGGCTTCTGTGGCGCTCGCAGGGAACTGATGGTCTCATTGCCCGAACTGAGCATCTGCTTGAGCTCTCGCGCTTTGCTGCTCATGAAATTTCCCAGCATCCGGCGTTTTCGCTCATTCATGCTCATTACCTGAACGTTTGTTTTCAGGTGAAACCTCTCAGAGTAAAAGAAAACGTAAATTCCTTTACTCTCAAAGTGCGAAAAGAACTCCTCGCTTCCGGGCGGGCGATGGTGAATTACGCTGAGCGCGCCGATGGAACGATTTTTTTCCGGCTGGTCTTCCCGAATCATATGACCAAAAAAGAGCACGTGAGTGAGCTGTTAAAAATTATCGCTGAAATTGCCACACTCCTTGAGCAAAACTCTGTTCTTCCGGAACCATTGCATTAGGTTTCCTCATCCTTCTATAATAAGAGAAAGTTTTCCTCGGAGTCCTTGATGCCTCTACATCCGGCGATTGTTCATCTTCCTCTGGCCCTTACCTTTATCCTGCCGGCACTGATCCTGGTTTTTATCTGGGCGATCCGTTCAGGCAAGATGTCCCGGGAAATGTGGGTGGTGATCGTGGGCCTTCAGCTTGTCATCACAGCTTCTGGTTACATCGCTCTCGAGACGGGAGAAACTGACGAAGAAAAAGTCGCTCAGGTCGCTGGTATTCTTCTCATGCAGACTCACGAGCAAACGGCAGAAATCTTTGTCGGTACGACAGTCGTCTCACTTGCTGTGGGAGTCGTTGCCTTTTTTCTTCAGGTCCAGTTTCAGATTTATGCACGGGTGGGAGTTCTGATTATTTCGCTTCTATCATGCGTGTTTGCGCTGAAAACTTCTCAAAATGGCACTGAAATAGTTTACGCACAAAACGGGGCTTCCGTTCATTCCGCAACACAGGTGATGGTCCGTGAGCATGACAATGATACGGAACCAGAATCAGAACCGAATAACGAAAGCCTCGAGGCCGATGAAAATGACTATTCCGGGGAGAGTGTTTCCGAGGATGAAACGATGAAATCTGAAGATTGAAAAGTTTCCAATGCCGACGATATTATTTCAAAAGCGCATCGACTTCGCGATTGAACTCAATCTTCCAGTTTTTATAAAACTTTCCGGTTGAAGGTCCAGTGAAGCCAGAGTGCACTTTGACCACTTTGTGATTCTTATCCAGAAATACGGTCGTAGGAAAAGAGTTAAAGTTTTTCAGCCCGGGAATTTTGTCCATTGGCTTGTCATCTGCAGTTGATCCGACCAGAAGAACC
>JBKJNQ010000077.1:0-10447 GCA_046593575.1 Bacteriovoracaceae bacterium | reverse complement strand
CATGGTCATACCGAGGCCGTGCTGGATTTCGCTTCTTCTCACTTAATTATGCCTTCACCAATTCTTCCGTCTGATACTGGAAGTCGCGGCCATTTTTAAGATTCGGGTTACCGAGCTCGTGTGGTCCACATCTCACGACAGGGATCACATCATAGTTGTGGTGAACCGGTGGAGAAGGAATCGTCCATTCAAGAGTTCCCACTTCCCACGGATTTTGAGAGGCCTTAGGACCTTTCTTGAGCGAGTAAAGGAAGTTGATCACGAACACAATCTGGAAAGCACCCATGAGGATCGCTGACATAGTGATGAACGTGTTGATTGGAATGAGGCGCTGAAGCGACTCATAAACGAATGGATTATAAATACGACGGTGCATCCCACCGTAGCCGACCATGAGCATACCGAAGAAGACTCCGTTCAAACCAATCATGGTTCCCCAGAAGTGAATCTTCGCCATCATTTCGTTCATCATTCTTCCGAACATCTTCGGGAACCAGAAATAAATTCCGGCGAACCCACCGAGGAGAACGGAAGCTGCCATGGTGTAATGGAAGTGACCAACAACGAAATATGTATCGTGGAGGTAAAGATCGGTTGTCACAGTCCCGAGGTGGAGACCTGTGAGACCGCCGAGACCGAAAACGAATACAACTCCGAGAGAGAACAGCATCGGAGAGTCAAAGCGTATAGAACCCTTCCAGATTGTTCCGAGCCAGTTGGCAAAGAAGATCGCTGAAGGAATTGAAATCGTCATCGTCAGAGTCATGAACGACTGAGTGAGGAGCGGGCTCATCTGAGTCGTGAACATGTGGTGGCCATAGACGAGAGTCGAAAGAATCGTAACCGCAGTCATCGCGAGCGCGGTTGCTTTCGCTCCGAAGGCAGGCTTTCTCGCAAAGAACGAAAGAAGATCAGAAACAATTCCCCACGCCGGGAGAATGAGAATGTAAACTTCCGGGTGACCGAAAATCCAGAACACGTGCTGGAAGAGAACCGGATCCCCACTTCCTGAGGTCGCCGAGGCACCTGCAAGAAAGAAGGTTGTGCCGAAGACGCGGTCGAGCATAAGAAGAATCACACCCGCACCAAGAACCGGAACGAAAATGGCGTTCAGAATCGCCGTGAGCCAGAGTCCCCAAACGGTCAGAGGCATATCAAAGTAGCCCATGCCTGGAGCGCGAAGAGTAATAACAGTTGTGACGTAGTTCACGGCCCCCATGGTCGACGAAACCCCGAAGAGGAAAATCGCCAGCGACCAGAGTGTCTGACCGAGACCAGGCTGACCAATCAGAGTGGATAAGGTCGGATAGGATGTCCATCCTCCCGCAGCCGCTCCCAGTGGAAGACCAAGTGAAGCGAGGAGAACCAGACCCGAGAGAAATGCAAACCAGAAGGAAAGCATGTTCAGCATCGGGAAGGCCATATCGCGGGCACCAATCATCAAAGGAATACAGAAGTTACCGAACGCACCGATCAGAATTGGTGTAATGGCGTAGAAGATCATGATCGTTCCATGCATCGTGAAGAGCATGGCATACGTATCCGGAGGAACAACTCCCGCTGAGTCCGGGAACAACATAGCTCCCAAAACCGGGAATGGCACACCTGGATAAGCCAGTGTCCAGCGAATGAGAAGGGCCATCATTCCACCAAGACCCAGGAAGAAAATTCCGTACCAGAGGAATTGCTTCGCGATCACTTTGTGATCGAAAGAGATAATGTATTTGCTCCAGAAGGTGGTAGGTTCTGGGTGAATTTCGTTAAAACCGCCGCTCATATATTATATCTCCCACTTCCAACCCCAGGCGAGGTTCTTGTTCTCAGGGTCATTAGTGTTTAGTGCAATTTGTTCAGATGTCTTCTTCCATTTCTGGAAATCTTCTTCGGTGTAAACAGTCAGCTGGGCCTTCATCAAGTAGTGAGGATTTCCGCACATCTCGGCACAAGCGATGTCATACGTCCCAGGGATGTTGGCGTCCCACCAAATGCGAGTGACTCGACCTGGAATCGTATCAATTTTCATCCGCACACTCGGTACGAAGAACGAGTGAATCACGTCTTTGGAAGTCAGGTGGAAAAGAATCTTAGTTCCCTGCGGGATGCGAAGATCATTGTTAGTCACAACGTCATCGGCAGTGGCGAATTCGCCATCAGCTCCGGCGTAACGGAAAGACCACATCCACTGCTGGCCCATGACTTCCACGCGAAGAACTTTCTCTTTCGCAGGATCAGGGTACGCCCAGAATTTTGTGAGGAGATCGTTACTCGCCATCCGCGTGATGTTCAAATCGATCGTAAGGAATACGGCCGCACCAATGAGCGCAGTTGCGATGATGTGCTGTTTTTTATTTCCGTAAGTATAGTAAGGAGTCTTGTGACGTTTCCGTGAGTAGAGAAACGAGAATCCGAAAAGTCCGATACAAACCAGGACAAAATAAAAAATACAAAGTGCCGTTGTGTAATTCCAAAGGCCATCGATCAAGTGACCGTTGGTTGAAATGTCCTTTGGCGGCATCGAAAGGGTAAACCAGTTCATTCTGCTTTCCTTGAAGAAAAATACTAATTATCTAAAATATTTAACTGATATTTCTAAAATAAATCATCAAAATAAAGACACACGGAAGGTAAACAAGTGATCCGTAGAAATACCGTCTTGCCCACTGCAGCAGTTCCGGCGTTCCTTCTTCGAGAGCATGCCCCCAAAGAGAGTACACAAAATAACCTCCGCCCATAATCAGAACGGCAATTTTATAACCTTCAGTCACTGCCCCGATGTAGTACGGAAGCATGGAAATGAAGAACAGAGCGAGAGTATAAACGCCGATTTTGTGAATGGTGGCCGAGATGCCGATGTGACCCGGATGAGTCTTGATGTCGGCGCGGTTGTAGTCATTCACGTGATAAATGGCGATCGAAAGAAAGTGCGGAAGTTGCCATATGAAAAGAAGGGCAAAGAGAATGACTCCTAAAGTCCCGATGGAACCCGTGACCGATGTCCAGCCCATCAGCGGGGGAATCGCACCAGGAATCGCTCCAGCGAAAAGCGCCCAGCTGGTTCTGGTTTTCATCGGCGTATAAAGAAGAATATAAACCACCGCTGCAGTGAATCCGAGAACGCACGTCAAAGGATTTACAAAATAAAAAAGTGCCAGGAGAGTGAAACCGATCAGGCCCAGACCAAAGCTCAGGGCGGTATTTTCCGAGATGCGACCAGAAGGAAGCGGGCGATCTTTAGTTCGCTCCATGAGTCCGTCGATGTCTTTTTCAAGATAGCAGTTGATGGCACAAGCTCCACCCACCAGACCAGAAGTGGCGAGGATAGAAATCACGGCATGCCACATGTCGATGGTGCCCGGAGCAAGCCACATTCCCAGTGCACTCGTGAGAATTACCAGTGAGGAAAGACGCGGCTTCGTCAGAGAAAGCAAATCTCCGATGAGCGTAGGTGTTTTATCAGACAACAGAAGTGTATTTTGTGTAGTCGTTGTCATATCTCTCAACTCTTAATAATGAGCCTAAAGAATAATATAATCATTACGTTTTTCAAACCTTAAACCACTGATGAACCATGAGATAAATCACGACTCCGGTGAACGAAACATACATCCAGATCGGGAAGGTGATGCGGGCCATCTTCCGATGCTTTTCCCTATTGTCTTTGAACGCGTGATAGAAGGTGATGAGGATCAGGGGAACCATGATGACGGCCAGCAGAACATGGGGAATCAGGATGGTGAGATACAGCGTCTTGATCCAGCCGAGTTCGGGAAATTTCGTTCCGCCATGGTTGTAGTGATAAGTGAGATATCCCGCCAGGAAGATGCTGGAGAAGATGAAAGCTGAAATCATGAAACGCTTATGAGTTTCTTCGCGTTTTTTCTTGATGGAATAATATCCCATCATTAAGCAAAGCGTAGAAAGAGAATTGAAGAGTGCGTTGAAAAGCGGAAGGCTTTCAGTTTTCATCGAATGTTTGAGAAGCGTACTTCTTGGTCATCCGGAAGAAAAAATAATAAGGCACGTAAGTACAGGCAACGAAAACACCAAGAATGATCATGGTCCAGGGAGGACCCGATGAGGCACCAAGTTTCACTGTCTCGTGACAGTTAGGGCAGGCCCAAACTGTCGACGAGAAGATAAAGAATAGGATGATCGAAATAAGTTTCATTATAAGAGGTAAATGAAGGTGAACACGAGAATCCAGACCAGATCCACAAAGTGCCAGAAGAGACCGAGGATCTCGAGACGGTTGTAATCACCATTATCATAGTCTCCGCGCAGAGCAAAACGATACTCGCAGCAGAGATAACACACACCAGTGAAAACGTGCAGACCGTGGAAGCCTGTGACGATATAGAAAGTTGAAGCAAAAAGATTATTTCCGTGAGCAAAGCTCGAAAGCGTCATGCCCGCGTGAACCAGGTGCGAGTACTCATAGGCCTGGATGCAAAGGAAGAGCACACCACCGGCGATCGTCGCAAGCAACCAGTTGAGCATCTGCTTACGGTCTTTGTGCTTACAGGAATCAATCACGAGAACCATGGAAACGGATGAACAAATCAGAATGAAGGTCGCAAATCCCGAAAGATTGATACCGAGGTATTTCGCAGGTTCCGGCCAGTCTGTCGTAGAACGAAGAACGGCGTAGGCAAGAAGGAAGCCCGAGAATGACATGGCATCTGTTACAAGGAAAATCCACATCGCAAGCTTACCAATGGAAGCTTTACCAAACTGAGGATCTTTTCTTTCCTCTTGAGCATGATGTCCAGCACCATGGGCCGCAGCATGTGACATATTCGAATCCTTTTTTGCACCTGATAATATGAAAAATTCTATAGCATTGGAATGGATTTATGAACAAAAAAACTTTCCATTCCGCGTTAGCGAAATTTTTTTCTTGAAGGGATTCCTAGCTCAATCTAGTATGGCCCACCATCTTCCAAGGAAGGGCCATGATCGATTTAAATGAACACCGAAAATACATCCACGATCTCGCCAATAATTTTTCTATTATGGATGCCTCAATTTCCCGCGCCATCACGATGATCCAGAGAAGCCATCCGGAAATGGCCGAAGAGCTCACACGCCTGAAGAAGGCCGATGAGTACATGAAAAAGTCGATTCACACCCTGAAGGCCTTCCGCGAGCACATCCACACCCAGATTAATGCCGAAAATCAGGCACCCCCGGTCTAATTCCTTAAGATTTCTCCTCTTTTTTAAATAAATTTCCAGTACTTACCGATAGGTTTTCGGGAGTACTCCATGAAATTATTTGTCTTTATCCTCACAATTCTTATTTCAGTCGCTGCGTGGGCCGATTTCACTGCTGACTTCAATCTCGAAAGAGCGAATGTGCGGAGTAAAATTGGAGAGGCACGAACGCAGTTTCCCAACTGGGAATCCACAGATGGAGTTGCTTATCGTAATTTTCTCGATACCCAACTAGCGACGATTCGCTCTCATTACCTCGATGTCTACACTAGATATGGTCGGGTTCTTACGTCGACCGATCAGTCAAGGCTTACAACGAGCTTCAATACTTATGCCGATGCCATGCGAACCGCAGATGATACTGCGCAGACAGCGGCTTTGGCGGCCTTTGTTCCTGATCGTGATCTTCAGGTCGGATCTGCCGTAACTGCCGTGGTTGCTCCGGTGCTTACTGCCGGTGCTGCAAATGCAGTCGTGACTGCTGAAGTTGCTGATGCCGATGCGGCTGAGGACTGCGGAGAAGGAATGGTCAATGGTTCAGACGGTTGTCAGTGTACGACCGCGGGCCAGATCAAAGTAAATGGTTCATGTCGTCCGGCTTCTGAATGTATTCTCCCAGCAAGAGTGAATGGAAATACTTGTGAGCCAGCTGCCTCAGCAGGAAATGCCAATCCCGCAGCTTCCGGAAGTCAGGAATCACTTGCTGATACTTTTTCGAGCTATGATCCAGAATCCTGCGAGTGGGCGACTGATCTTCCAAGAAAAGTTCACTCCACTCATTCTGGTTGTAACCGAAATGGCACGACTTCCATTTGCGTTGGATATGTCATCTGTAACGTCAGAAGTGGTTCCGGAAAATTTGTTCGGACTGCGACCTGCGGCGCTGATAAGTGTGGGGCCAGTGAAGCGAAAAGCTGCGTAAAAGACAGAAGTGCGTATTCAAGAAAGCCAGAAGACGTTCCCACAAAATACATGAGTGACAGAGTGAGATCTCTGATTCTTGCCCAATGAAAATACTCATCCTGATTTTGTTTTCTTTCACAGCGTTTGCGGAAGTCAGTCGTGAAGTTCTCATTCGTGGGAAGGTCGCCGGTTATTTTACAGATAAAGAAGTGAAGGTACTCGATACTCTGGGGCAAACCATGATCCTCCCGAGAAGTGCCTTCCCTAAAGATTTTAAGTTTCAGCAGGGCGAAGATTTTTCACTTGAGATTGATCCGGCCCTCATCAAAGACCTGAAACCGAAAAAGAAAAAATAATTTTCGGATAAAAAAAAAGGCGCGCTTTCGCGGGCCTTCTCTTAACTTACTTAACTTTCCAGTAGTACTCAATCACGAGGCGTTTTTCGAACGCGAACGGGATGTCTTCAGCGAGTGGACGTGCAACCATCTTCGCTTTTTCTTTCTCAGCAGTAGCTTCCTTCGTCATGAACGCAGGAACTGCAGAGATTCTTGGACGCTGTTTCGACTGAAGATAGTTACCAGAGCGGGCACCGACATCAGTGATCTCGATAACGTCATTCGGAGAAACTTTGAATCCAGGAACGTTAACAGTCTTACCGTTAACTTTAATGTGCTTGTGAGAAACCATCTGACGGGCAGCTGGAATTGACGGAGCCCAGTTAAGACGGAAAACCACGTTATCAAGACGAGATTCAAGATTGATGATCATGACATCAACCCATGACTGAGTCTTAACTTTCTTAGCGTTCTTCACGTAGTTCCGGAGTTGAGACTCACGGAGACCATAGTTGAACATCACCTTCTGTTTTTCAATCAAACGGACGGTGTAATCCGAGAGCTTCTTACGGGCCATACCGTGTTGACCTGGACCATAAGCTTTTCTTGCGAGAGCGCCGGCCTTGCCGAGTCCCGGAAGTTCAACACCGAGTCGGCGTTGAATTTTGAAGCGCGAGCGCCCCATGTCGATTTTTGCCATTGAATTTCTCCTTCAGGCTGTTGCAGGAAACAAATTAATATAATCACTTGCCCAGTGGAGCCTGCATCCTCGCAAAGAAAAAGTGTGGGGTAGTTATAAGAGATGGAAGCGGGGATGGCAAGGAAAGTCAGCTATTTAACGCAAAGCTTTGCCAACCCCGGCAAAAAAACTATTTCTGGCAGGTGATTTCGACTGTTTCTTCGACTGATTCCTCAGTATTCATGGCCTCAGACAGCGAAACGTCTGAATATTTCAGCTCGCCCGTGACGGTTTTGCTCTTACCTGTCATGAGTTCTTCGATCTGAGTCAGAGAAATGGTGATCCCGTACTCATTGTCACATTCATTGGAGAATCCCAGGATAAGTTGCCCGTCCCGAAGCTCCATTGCCATCAGACCTTGGTCACCATTGGCAATCGTGCTGCCCGGGCGGGTAGTGTTGAGTCCAGTCAGCTTGAAGTTCTGCGCCATTTCGGATTTCGCCTTCGAGGTACATTTCAGTTCCTTAGGCATGCTGGTTCCGGCAATGGCAGTCGTCGAGAGAAGTATAAGAGCGATCATCAATTTCATGGTGAATCCTTTTTTTTCCCATCTATAGAATGAGGAAGCGGGAGGATCAACTTGAGATTACTTACCCTGTAATTTAGGAAGGAGATTGGCCATTTCGATCGCTGCCATACCCGCGTCCCAGCCCTTGTTTCCGGCCTTGGTACCAGCGCGCTCAATCGCCTGCTCAATAGTATCGGTCGTGAGAACGCCGAAGATCACCGGAATGCCGGTTTTCAGCGAAGCGTGGGCAATGCCCTTAGCAGTTTCATTACAAACGTAATCGTAGTGAGATGTCGCTCCACGGATAACAGCTCCGAGGCAAATCACGGCATCGTATTTTTTTGATTCAGCCAGAGTGAGTGCTGCCAGGGGAAGTTCAAATGCACCCGGAACCCACACTTCATCAATGTGAGTCGGGTTCATGTCGTGTCTCGTGAGAGCGTCGATCGCTCCACCGAGAAGTTTCGAGGTGATGAACTCATTGAATCTTGCCGTCACGATGGCGACTTTAAGTTTCGATGCTGAGAGGTGACCTTCGTATTTCATAACAACCTACTGTTGGGGGAAGTTCTGGGTAAGGAGATGCCCCAGCTTCACTTTTTTTGTAAAGAGATACTGCGCATTCTGGTGATTGGCATCCATCTCGAGCGGGTAGCGCTCAATATCATTCACACCGAGTTTTTTAAGTCCGTCGATTTTCTGAGGGTTATTCGTCATGAGCTTCAAAGACGTCACTTTAAAGTAAGTGAGGATCTGAGCGGCCATGGTGTAGTCGCGAAGATCAACCGGAAATCCGAGATGGAGATTCGCTTCCGCCGTATCCATTCCCTTATCCTGAAGCTGATACGCCTTCACTTTATTGAAGAGTCCGATCCCACGACCTTCCTGACGAAGATAAACGATCATGCCGTTTCCGGCCTCTTCAATGAGCTTCATCGAGCGCTCGAGCTGGTCACCGCAATCACAACGGTAAGATCCAAAGATATCTCCAGTAAAGCATTCTGAGTGAACGCGCACCAGAGGAGATTTATTCAGGGCACCTTTAACGATCGCAATATGTTCCTGCTTCAGAATGTCTGAGCGGAAAACGTACATCTGAAATTCACCGTACTTCGTCGGCAGTGGTACTGCTTCGACGTGCGAGATCAGATTCTCGTGAGCTCTACGGTAGTCAATCAAGTCAGCGATCGAAACAATTTTCAGATCATGAGCTTCAGCGATCACGCAAAGTTCCGGAAGGCGCGCCATCGTTCCATCGAGATTCATGATTTCACAAATCACACCAACAGAAGAAAATCCCGAGAGGCGTGAGAGATCAACCGATGCTTCGGTGTGGCCCGGACGCTCGAGAACGCCGCCGTCTTTAGCGATCAATGGAAAAATATGTCCCGGACGAACGAAGTCCTGAGCAACAGTCGTTGGCGCAGTCATGAGTTTGATGGAATGCGAGCGATCAGATGAAGAAATCCCGGTTGAGATTTTTTCACGAGCATCGATAGTGACCGTGAAGGCCGTTCCCAGAGAGGCCGTATTGGTTTGAACCTGAAGGGGGAGATCGAGCTTTTTTGCCACTGCCGTTGAGACCGGCGTGCAGATAAGACCGCGCCCGACCGTTGCCATGAAGTTGATCGCTTCCGGCGTCACCATGTCGGCGGCCATGACGAAGTCGCCTTCGTTTTCTCTGTCTTCATCATCCACCACGATAATCATCTTGCCGGCCCGAAGGTCAGCGAGTGCATCGGCGATAGAATCCAGCGGACGAATATCAGTCTTCATATTTTGCATTTAAAAAATTCCGCGCCCATTCTTCCTTCTTGGTATTGTCTTGCTCAAAGCGAAGGAAGTTCTCGATATATTTGGCAACGATATCTACCTCGATATTGAGGAAGTCTCCAATCTTTTTGGTACCGAGTGTAGTCTTTTCCAGGGTGTGTGGAATAATGGCCACTGTGAGGTGGCCCGCTTCCAGCCGAGCTATGGTAAGGCTGATGCCGTCGAGAGCAATGGATCCCTCAGATATCATATATTTGCGAAGCTCCGTCGGAAACTCCACCTGAATCTCCCAATTGGCCCCTGTCATCTCAATGTTCTTTATTTTCCCGAGGGCATTCACATGCCCTTGAACCATATGCCCCCCCATCCGGTCAGTCGGACGGAGTGAGAGCTCGAGATTCACCTTATCTCCATTCTTCAAATGGCCAATGGAGGTCTTCTCGAGTGTGATGTGAATCGCCTGAACGCGGAAAGTGTTTCCCGAAATGTTGGTCGCCGTTAAACACACACCATTAGTAGCTACCGAATCATCGATCCCGATTTCTTGAATGAGCGAAGGGGCTTCGATAACGAATTCCTTTCCCTCAGTGTTGGTGGTGATCGACTTGATCGTTCCCATTTCCTGGATGAGGCCAGTGAACATCAGTTTATCCTCCCGGAGAGGAGAAGATCCTCACCGAACATCTTCGTCGTAACATTTTTCAGACGGGGCCTGTCGTTTAAATTTTTCAGTCCGAAGTTTCCGAAGTTGGATGCGCCTTCTCCCAGAAAACTGGGATTAAGAAACACACTCACTCTTTGAATAAGTTTTTCTTTCATCATTTCTCCGGAGAGGCAGGGGCCGCCCTCGAGAAGAATATTCATGATTTTTCTTTGGTAGAGTTCTTCCATCGCATGTTTCAAATCTTTCACTTTGATGATTTGATGAGAAGGAAGATCTACTCTTGTCTCGGTTTTGGTGAACACCAGCGTTTTT
>JBKJNQ010000152.1:0-51154 GCA_046593575.1 Bacteriovoracaceae bacterium | reverse complement strand
GTGAGCTGGCCCACGAGAGTTTTTTTACTTTCGATTTTTTCTTTGCGCGCTTCCATTTGCTTAATAGGCATCTTCTCAGCTTCAATAATTTGCTGAACGATGTCCTTAGGAAGGCCTGAATTGATGGAACCAAAGGATATCCCCAAATCTTTCCTCCATGAAAGTGCGGAAATGGGATTGGCTTTTCATCCTGAAAAACCGGAGACACTGCCCCTACCTAGGTTAGCATGGGACATAGTTGATGCAAGTGGGAAGAAACTTCGTAGTTTTCAGGGATGATTTAGCAGCGGAGAGTGATCAGAGCCAATACTCCGGGCCAGGAAATTCTCACAGGACGTAATTTTGCGAGTATGGCAAAATTTGCCTAGCTCAAGAGTCACCGTATCAGGTATTTCCGGGGCACGACCTGCGAAGTGTTGTTCAAGATTCTTTATCCTGGATTTAACTTCTTCTTCATTAAAGTCACGGGCAGCTAATATCGTCAGGATTAGCTGAGGATAATAATGAGTTCCACCCAGCACTTCAAGTTTCTCGTGCCTCTGCTTAAGTGAATCCGGCCTTTCATAGAAGAGTATGTTTGAAAGTATGATCGTTTTTTGAACCCTTATGAGTGAGGGATCATCCAGAGAAGGAAGAAAGCATCGATTAAGAAAACCAAAATTGAGTAGAGCTGGGTCAGCTAGCTTTTGCGATTCATAAACTGCTGAGAAGTAGGTTATGACTGATTTGCAAGAAGGGGAATTTTCGAAGTTCCTTCCTGCCAGAGCAAGCGGTGATCTCCATAAAGTAACCTGATAAAATGAGAATAAACCCCAGCCAGCAATAAGAATCCAACATAACCCGAGTCGGGTCTCCTCTCTGAGGGAAACGGCTAGCGCAAGACCGATCCCTATAATAACGATGATGAGATACTGATCGTAAATAATTCCGGTAATAGATAGGGAGATAGGAAGTGGGATGCAGGCGAACGCAAGCCAGCCAAGGAGTTGTTTCTTATTTTGAACGCGGAATATCCAGATTCCGATTAAACACACACACACTATACCAGGCCAGCTATTCCCCCAATCCGGGTAATAAAGAAAACCCAGTTGATAGGGGAAAAAGATCTGCTTTAGATCGAACAGAAAAGCTTTGAGAACCCATAAAAGATTGAAGAATTCGGGAATGTAGTTGGGGGAATAATCTTTGATTAAAAAGTGTTCCGTCGAATGGTAAAAGTAATTTACAAGTATTGAAGCAATGATTGTCGTGACGTAGAGGCCAGTGCGTAGGGTGAGTATTTTTAGTCTGCGTGAGTTCAGCCAATCATACCCATAACACCAAACCGGCCAGAGAATCGTGAGCGGATGACTTAGACAAGCACAGAGGTAAAGAATGTAAGCTTTAGCCCAATGTGTTTTTTGATCGAGCTCTTTCAGAAACGCCTGTGTGGCCCATAGAAGTAAAATTACGGCCAGAATATGCTTTCTCGCCATTCCCCATGGAACTGCTTGAGTGAAAATCGGGTAAACTGCGAAGGCTGAAGCCAGGGTGAGGGCAGAAAACTTACTTAATTTTTCATTCAAGGAAATGATGAGTTGGTAAAAAGAAGTGACTATCCCGCCCCAAAGTAAAATATTTGTTGTGGTAAAAAAAACGATTCCTGTTGTCCGAAAAATCCACAGATCAAAAAAGAAAGTTAGGTCACGAACCGGCTGAAAATCGATGGTTTTGAAATTAATCAGTAGATTTAGGTATTCGATGGGATTTGAAACAGGAAGAATAACTTTGAGAAGAAATAATGCATCTGGATTTACTGCGACTCTGGCGAGCACCGGAGCATAGGTTACCAGAACAAGGATCCACAGGAAAAATCTGGGATAATTCTCTGGAAAGAATTTTTTCTGCATCCATCAAAGATAACATGAAGAAATTCTACTCTTGAGTTAAAATGAAGAGAGGAAGTAGATTGAACAGGTCCACTCCCTCTCAATAAATCTCGGATTCAGTCTGGTAAGAAATTATGAAATTCCTTAGTAATCTGATCGGACAATATGAATGATACTTTAGCAATTAGCTCAAATATCTGGTGGGAAAAGTCTAAATTCTTTATAACCCGGCTACTTACGTACTTTTCCTTCTTACTCCTTCCCGTCTGGATTCCTAAGACCCTGGAAATCAATATCTTCGTCCAAAGCCTGATGGTTTTGCTCTACTTATTGTTCATGGCCGGCCAGTGGTATCTTCTGGGTAAAGAGATCGATCATCGCCTAAGGATTTACTTTCGTGCGAACTCTTCGATTGATCGCGTTCTCTATCGTGTGATCATCGGTTCGGCGACCATGATGATCATTTTCAACATCATGTCCTTCATTCCGGACTCGATTGTCCGTCACTTCTTCTGGGGCTTCTTTGCTCTGATTGGAGTGTTCTATTCCTGGCCCACGCGCGGGAAAATTATTGAAGAGTCCGTTTCTACTCAGTTCACTGAGTACCGGTATCTTGATGCATTCGAAAAGACCGTTCTCTTTCTTTCGATTGTAATTTTTGTTTTCTCGATGCCCAGCTTTCCTTTTCTCTCGAACCTTGAAACTTTTAAGTTAGTCATTGATCCAGGCGAAAAAATTAATGGTCAGCTCTGGAGTTATCTCCAGATGAACTTTTTTCCTTTCCGAAGATTTCCCCATCTGGTGAATCTTGGTTGGAGCATGTATCTGTATTTTGTTTCCTTCATTTTTTATCTTCTCGCGTTCTATGGGATCCTAAGGTTTTTTATCTCGAGAAGACTTTCGATCCTGGGTATTTTTGCCCTGGTCTCTACGTGGTCATTCTCCCTTTTTATGAAGCGCGATCTCTTTGCCTGTTCCTCAACAACTTTTTCTGTCTTATGGGTGTGGGGAATTCTCTGGTGTATCAAGAGTGCCACTTACCGGTCGGGCCTCATGTTCGGGCTTCTTTGCTACATAGGAGTTGTCCTCAATTACAATCACTTCTTTCTCTTCCCGATTGGTCTAATCCTTCTTTATTTTTTCTTTCTGGAAGAGCATACCGACTGGTACCGCGTTCAGTTTGTGAAATATACCTTTCTTGGATTGTTTCTTATTCTCATCACACTGCTGACCCACGTGGATCTCAGGTTCTTTAATGATGGTGCCACATGGGAGCAAATGGTTTCGTGGGTAAGTCATCTGTTGAAAAGAAAATCTTTCTATTCGCTTTCAGTTATCGGCCTGGCGGCCCTTCTTATGATTATCGGCAAGCCGAAGTCAAAGCTCTTGAGTACCTTCACTGTCGATGTGAAAAGATTGCGGGAGCTGGTTATTCTCGTCTCTATTCTCATTCTCTTAGCATTCTTCGTTGAGAAGAATCTGATGGTGAGCTTTGGTCTGTTGTGGTTTGTGGTCTTTCTCTGCATCCTGCCGCTTGAATGGATCTTTCAGACTATCAGCCGACTTCGTTCACGCAGGAACTTCATCTATCTCGTGTATGTTCTGGTGTGCTTACTTGATTCCCACTTTGAGGCAAGAGTAAGAATGATTTATGAGTTCTATCACTCGCCGCCGGATATCGTGGAAATTCTCAAGCGTTGATCAGCCATCAAGAGCATTCAGGATCTGAGCATCAACTCCAGCAGTGAGAAACTGCTGTCTATGCTGTCTGATCATTGTCGCCAGCTGAGGACGCACGCGATCACTAATCATGTCCTGGATGAATTGCACACGATTGGAGGGGGGACAGATGACTCCGGTCGCTAGTGTGCCCGCACGCGCGACATTAGAAAGCCAGGAAACAGCTAGCGCAATCGTCATCACTTCGCCCTCAGCGGGAGTATCAAACAATGTCGTGAGACCTTCTTCAGTGAGGCTGACATGAGCACCAGTCACGCGAACAACTCCATCGGGTCTCTCGTGGGTGGGAAAGACATTGATCTGACTGGCATCGAGACGGATGTTATTAATATGAAAATTATTTTGCCGTAAACTAAAGTCAGTCGATGCCGCCAGTGAACTACCGGGTCTGATCTGCATTTGAGCTTCACCAAAATCTAGATTCGCACTTCTTCTGGCGGTAATAGTGGCGGTCACTGTTCCTGTGATACCAACATTTCTGAAAGGATCGGGTTGACCGTTGGCCGGTTCTTTAAAAATTCCCATGATGTTCTGAATGAGAACATTGGCATCGTTCAAGTTTCTCTGACGACGCAGTTGTTTTAGCTGCAGAAATGCTGTCCGCATTTTTTGACCGTAGCGCTCCTCAAGGACATTCTTAACTTCATTGCCTACTTCATTTCCACCAAGATTTCCCCAAAGCGAAGAATTCGCACGCACCGAGAACCCTGTCCTTTCGTCATAGGCAATTTCTCTCAAATTGAAAGTTATGCCCGAGACAGTCATCACCATCGCATCCCGGGAAAAAATTTGGATGCCGGTATCATTCAGTGAGAATCCCAGCTCCCGATTTTGAGGAATAGTCAGATCTTTTGAAAGTAATCCATTCTCGTGGAAAAGATTTACCGAACGATCCATGTGAAACATGCCATGAACTTCAGCTTCAGAAGAGCGCAGAGTATCGAGGAGGAGTGCATTCTGGCGTTCCACGACAGTCGACGCATGGGTGAAGAGCGATAGGCAGAGAAGGAAAATTTGTAGCATGAAGACAGTATAGATTCATTCGTGCGGAAGATTTTCGATTCGCTGAAATATCAGCGTGATGAATTAATCCTGCGAGGTTTTCAGCCATAAATCCAAGGCAGAGACATTCAACCGACAAAATCCCTTCGTTAGCGATGAGTTAAGACCTCAAAATTACTTACATTTTCATTATTTCTTTTGCACCGAATTCTCTAAACTTGCTACACTGTAAGAGAGAAATGGGAGGAATGGATTCTCCCTTTTGGCTTCAAGGAGGACTTTTGTACAAGGCACCCTTAACGGCTACTGTTTTTAAAGATTTCTCGTCCTGTTATTCGCACTTCGCCTCTCAAACGTCCCCCCTACATGATCAGGCCTTCGTTTACGTTGACTCCTCAGGAGTTAAACTCGTAACGAATGTGGTTGATGAAATGGCCGAAGATTCCGACGGAGTTTTCGCACTGTCCATGTCTCAAGAAGGCTGGATAGAAATGCTCGCCACGCATGAGGCCGGTTAACAAGGATTGGGGAAAACTATTCTTGTCAACAATTCCCGTTTTGTGGATTGTAAGGGGAACGCAAGTTCCCCTTTTTTATGTAACTGTTTTTACTTTGAAGAATTGAATGCTGCAGACGGTAATGTAAGAGTGGAAAATAAAAAACATTGTGGAAAACTAGGGTGTATTTGTGGATGAATTTTTTTTATACGATCGAAATTTAGCTGACATAATGTTTCTGCATCTTTCTGACATTCAAAGTGATCTTAACAACTATCAAATTCCTGTCATGACTTTCAAGCCTGATGGTTCTCCTGTTACGGAACTCGATCTGGCCCTTTCCGAGAGAATTGAGAAGATCTCTTCACAAAAATTTGCTGATTGCTGTTTTTACTCAGAGGAGAAATTCGATGAGTGGAAATTTCCGCTTCTCGCTCTTGATCCGCTTGATGGAACCAAAGAATACATTGAGCAAAGACCCGAGTGGGCCATATCGATTGGAATTTTTGAGAATGAAAACTTCGAAGGTGAAGGGTGGGTTGCAAATCCCGTGACCAATGAAGTTTTTAGCATGAAAAATGTCATTTCATTCTCACCAAAGTCCGTGATGAGGGGAGAAGCTTCACGTTCTGAATTTTCACAGGGCCTTTATCGAAACTTTTCTCCGGGAAAATTTGAACTTACTCCGCGGGGAAGTATTGCTTACAAGCTTGGTAAACTGTCGCAGGGGAAAATTGATTTTGTGATCAGTATGACCCCGAAAAATATCTGGGATATCGCCGGAGGAAGCCTTCTCTGCAAAAAAGCGGGACTTGAGTTTTACTCGAAAGGAGTGAAGGTCACAAAGGTCGAGAAGTTTTACGAGCCGCCACTCCTTTGGTGCCACCCGACACTTTTCCCTGAGCTTTCGCAGCTTTTTTCTTCATAAACTTTCCACTGGAAGGACAAACATCTTTCAAATTGCAAAGATCGCATTGTGGGCGGTTAGCAATGCATGTTCTTCGTCCAAGAAAAATAAGAAGATGAGAAAGATCGCACCAGTCTTCTTGGGGAAAGAGTTTCATGAGATCGACTTCAACTTTTGCGGGATCAGTTTCCTTCGTAAGACCCAGAAGGTGAGCGGTTCTTTTCACGTGTGTATCAACGACGATGCCGGTGTTGATGTTAAAAGCATTTCCCAGAACAACATTCGCGGTTTTTCTTCCGACACCGGGTAATTCCTCGAGCTCTTCCACTGTTTTTGGAATTTCCCCCTTGAACTTTTCCACCAGCATCTGAGCGCAACCAAGAAGACTCTTGGCTTTGTTGTTAAAGAAGTTGATCGACTTAATAAGTTCCTGAACATCGGCAAGGGGAGCTTTCGCAAGTTTTTGTGGAGTAGGGTACTTTTTAAAAAGAGCGGGGGTAACCATGTTCACTCTGGCATCCGTACACTGGGCAGAAAGAATGGTTGCTAATAAAAGCTCAAAAGGGTTTGAGTGATTGAGCTCGCAATGAGCATCGGGATGAACTTTTCTCAGTCGTTCAACGACAGTGAGGGCGAGATCGGATTTTTTCATAGGCAAATTGTAGCATATCTAAGGAGAGTAAGCACGGATGACAGCTGCATCGTCAGCGGTAATTCGCGGACTAGGTCCTCTCTTATCGAGGTAGAACGTCTGGCTTTCCCCGGATGGAGAAACTATGTTCATCCTTACGACATCGCCGGGAAGGTTCATGGCATTTCTCATGACTTCTTCATAGTTTTTCAGACGGTCGGGATTTCTCGCGACCTGAGAATAAATATCCGGAACGAGCCGTACATTCATTTCATTCTCGCCAAGTGAGGCCGGTGCACGGGCGGGGTTATTGATTTCCGGAGCAACAAAAGAAAACTGAACTTTTCCTTCTGTCTTGGTGGCATAGACCACAATGTCTTCGTCGTCAGCAGCAGACCTAAGCCCCAGTCTCACTACTGTTTCATCGGAGCTGGCGACTTTATCCATGATACTGGCATCGGTTGCAAGGATCTGAGGATCATTCAAGGCGCGCGAGAGAATATCATCATTTGTTCTGACGGGAATTACGGGAGCATTGTCCGTTGAAACAACTGGTGTCACTCTTCGATCAGCGTTTTGATAAATATCCAGGAGAGCATTCTGGTTAAATGCGTTTGATCTTCTTCTTGGTGCGACCTGGACGAGCGGTCGTCCACTTGCAACAGGAACAGCACTTGCTTCTGAAGTTGGACTTGGGGCGGGAGTTTCCGTCCTGGTGGCCAGTGCTGTGGCAACACCTGGAACTAAGGAAGCCGCTGTTCTCTCAACTGCTGATGCCGGTGAACGATCTGGCACTACAGTTCTTTCCGCCGGAATTACCTGGGGCTGAAGCACTGGCGCGAGAGGAAGATTTCTTGATGTTCGCCTTAGTGAGGCAAAGGGGTCAGCTGAGTTTTGTGATCTTTCCGGAATCCGGGATTCAGAATTTGTTGAAGGACTCGTTTCATTGAAAGATCTGTCCTGACGCGAAGGCTGACGAGCGGATCTGTTTTCAGATGATGAGGCTGCAGCATCACTTCCTGAAGTCGCGGCACTGACTGGCGCCGAAGATACAAGTGGTGCTGTTCCAGCAACATTTGATGACGAAGAAGCGACTGAAGTCGTGTTGGACGTTCTACCCGGGACAAAAGGCACGAGCTGTCCCTGAGGTGAAACTGTCGGATAACCTCCATTAAAGCGCGCGCGAAGTTCTCGTGGAGTTTCAGTGATCCGATTCGCGGCTTCAATCTGTGTTCTTGAAACGCTGGCCAAAGTTCTTGTCGTAAGAGATTCACCGAAACCATTCCGGATACTTTGTTCTGCCACTTCTCCACCAGATCTAAATTCAGCAGTAAACCTATGAAGAAGGCGGCGTCGGTCCGAGCACTCAGGAAGATCATTGCCATTTCCCGGGCAAGATCGCGAGCGGTATTCAAAGAAGCTAAGCTGTTCGCCCGCTGGATTTGAATAACGGTGTTTGCAAACCATGTCATTGAATGTTTCAAAGTTCATGTTTTGCTGAGGGTCCAGACGACCATGGGTAATCTGTTCAGAAATAAGTTCGCGAATGACGTCAGCACCATTTCTTTTAATTCCATTGATGATTCTGGTGTTGATCGCCCTGACCTGAAAACAATGCATCGTAAAACGCTCGTAGCAAGATGAACTCACGTTCGTGCCCGAACAACCGAATGCGAGATCGGGATTCTGCGCTTCGAGATAACTGAAGTAACCTTCCGGTGAAAAAACCATTCCGGATTCAGTTTGAAGGTTATCCGAGATGCGGATGATTTCCTGCCGGTAAAGATCCCGCGATTGCATGCTCACGATATCCGTCACTTCATTTGTCCGGAGAAATGTATCGGCGTTCTGTTTAAACTGGGGATAGCTTCCGTTTCTCTGCACTTCTTCCCAACAACCATTAGCACGGCCACCGCACTGAGAATTTGCCGGTGGTGCGAGTGTCTTCAGGAGATTGAAAAACTCACGCTGTCTGCGGTTAATCACTTCTGCGGGAAATTCCGTTGTCGGCGAGGCATTGAGAAGTCCCTGAAACTGCGGATTCCTGGAGAGAAAAATCATTCTTGAAAGAATGGCGGGCCTGGCTTCC
Organism: Bacteriovoracaceae bacterium; assembly: GCA_046593575.1. GTDB lineage: Bacteria > Bdellovibrionota > Bacteriovoracia > Bacteriovoracales > Bacteriovoracaceae > Peredibacter. Next base: position 42,420 of record JBKJNQ010000152.1, on the reverse strand, counting down.
TCGGTTGCAGAGTCGTAAGCGAGACGAAGGTCATCTATTTTCCAGTCACTGGCATTGAAACTTGCCGATTGGAGGAAAGTAAAAAAACTATTGTCGTAGGGAAGTTCACGCTGGGAACTGTATTCGAGATAAGTCACACACTGTGTATTGGAATTTTGTAGAGAAATTAAATTCATGTCTGCAAGCTTGCCTGACATTTCTGCGACACCACTCAATGGAGGTGCTTTTTGTGTCACTTGATTGTTCTTGGAAAGACTTTTTTCCAAAACACCAATCTGCGATCCCGCAAGAGTCATGAGTTCTGTTTCAGCATGCCTGTCATTGGTTGCACTCGCCAGAGCACTCAGGGCGAGAGTATTTCGGTAAGTTCTATTCACTCCGTCCGTCATGCTTTGAATAGTACGAGCTACGCTCTCAGCATTTTCCTGCGCGGATACTGGTCGCAGAGGAGGCATAACTGCGTGTTGGTTCTCTAAACAATCGCAGGTTGTGAGATCTGTTCTGATAAGTTCGGAGGCACTCGTGGGTCGCGTGCGCCCAGAAAGACAACGCGGAATCAATTGATCGATTGAAAGTACTGGTACTGTCCCTGGTTGTTCGCACGGATCCGAAGTGGGATCAATTTCTGAAATTGAAGTTACCGCCGGCGCGATGGCCGGAAATATCAGGAACGCTAGTATGAAAGCCTTCAATAAAGACATAGTTTTACCTGTCAGTCTTTTCGGCTAAATACCTAAAAACCTTGAACTATTCCGAGGTCTACAGTCAGGTGGACGAAGGTCCTGATTTTAGGGACAAAAGCGGGGAAGATTGATAGATAGAGCCATGGGTAATTTCAAGGTCAAAGACCACTATTTTCACAAGGCCAAGAGTGAGAACTTTCTCGCTCGCTCCGTCTACAAGCTCGAAGAGATTGATGAAAAGTATAAAGTCCTGAAGCCCGGAATGTTTGTTGTGGATTTTGGTTATCATCCGGGATCATGGATTCAGTATGCGAGCTCCATCGTTGGTGACAAAGGTCGCGTGGTCGGGATTGATGTTCGTGAAGTGAACAAGAAACTCACCGGCATTCCGAATGTTCGCGTTTACCAAAAAGATATTTTCGATATCCAGGATCTGAAGCAACTTGATGTGGAAGAAAATTTCGATGCGGTTTTGTCTGACATGGCGCCAAATACGACAGGGATTAAGTCCGTTGATCAAATTAAAAGTCTTAATCTCGTAGAATCGGTTTTCACTCTTCTTCCGAAATTTCTTCGTCCTGGAGGAAATTTTGTGATTAAAGTCTTTGATTCTCACGATGCTCAGGAATATCTCAAAACGCAGAAAAATCTATTCAGCGAATTCCATTACTTGAAGCCAAAATCTACCAGATCCGTCAGTAAAGAATTTTTTGTCATTGGAAAGAACTTTAAGGCATAATCCTTACATGGTTTTCAAGGACTTAAACCGCAAAGCTTTCCTCTTTCTGGGAGTATCGATACTCGCGACTCTTCCGTCGTGGGCCAATCTCTACTTCATTAAAGATAATACTCTTTGGGATTCTCCGGCCGTTCCGATTAAGCCAAATGAAGAGCAGCAAGATGAGTGGTCTAAGATCCTCTCAAAACACCAGAGCTGGGTTGAGCAGGTTGATTACGATAACTCTCGCTACAATATCAAATATACATTCCACGAAGAGCTTGAAGACTTTATCAAGAAGCAGCTCGCTCTCTATCGTCCGGACTATACTTCTGTTGTTGTCCTCGACAACGAAACCGGAAACATAATTGCTGCCGTTGATTACTCGCGCGCTAAGCACGTTTTCGGCCGCGACCTTGCTTTCTCCACAACGCATCCGGCAGCGAGTATTTTTAAAGTCATTACTGCGGCTGATCTTCTTGAGAACACGCACATCAAGACTTCCACGGAATTCAGTTTCACTGGACGCTCAACCACTCTGTATCGTCATCAGTTGAAAGAGCCACCTCAGAGACGCTGGGTGAGAAGCCTTGATTTTGAAAAAGCTTTTGCCACATCGAACAACGTTATCTTTGGTCGCACGGCCCTTGAGAATCTGACACCTGCTGGTTTGAAAAAGATGGCCGAGCGCTTCGGCTTCAATAAGAAACTCGTAGAAGGAATTAATCTAGAACCTTCCGTTTTTGTCATGGCAAAAGATCAGTATAATCTCGCTGAACTTTCTTCAGGTCTCAATAACCATACAATGATGAGTCCTGTTCATGGCGCTGTGATTGCTTCAGTTGTCGCCAATGGCGGAGTTCTTAGATATCCGGTTGCGATCAAGTCTCTTGAAAGTATTAAGGATCAGAAACAGATCTACCCTCCGCTGAAGAAAGATGAATTGGTCCTCACGCCGCAGACGGCGGAAGATCTCCGGACTCTCTTCATGGCGACCATCACTCAGGGAACTGCTCGGTCTTCATTCCGCAGAAGCCAGTATCTCCTCTCAAAACTTGAGATTGGTGGTAAGACCGGAAGTCTGACCGGTGGCGAGCCCTATGGAAAACGCGACTGGTTTGTCAGCTACGCTAAATCCCTGGAAGAAAAGAACGACAAGGGTATTTCTATCTGTGTCATGATCGTGAACCAGAAAAAGTGGTACATAAAATCCCCGCTTCTCGCCAAGAACGTGATGGAATTCTATTACTCACACATGTATCCTCAGAAAAAATAAAGGACCCTCCCCATGGATAACAACACTCCCGTTGATACAAGCGGCACTCCCTCGACTTCTGAGGAAGCAGCAGTAGTTGCGGCACCTATCATCAGCAAAAAAGATAAATTCATCAAGGAAGTGAAGTCGTTTACCTTCATCATCCTTTCGGTTCTAGTTTTTCGCTCTGTTCTTTTTGAGCCATTCAAAATTCCATCTGGCTCCATGATCCCGACGCTTCTGATTGGTGACTTTATTCTTGTGAATAAATTCTCTTACGGATTCAAGGTCCCTTTTACTGACTGGTTCTCTGATCCCAAATACATCACTGGACCTGAGCAGCCTCATCGCGGAGATGTGATCGTATTTAAATATCCAAAAGATCCGAATCTGAATTACATCAAGCGTGTTGTCGGGCTACCTGGTGATACTGTTGAAGTGATTGATAAAGTTGTTTACGTAAACAATCAGCCCATTTCGACCAAAGAAGTTGATGGGAAAGAAATCATGGAAGACATGGATGAGCGCTACAAAGCTTATCAGTTCAAGTTTCTTGAAACCAAAACTGGTGATAAGACGCACATTACTCAGGTCGATGTGGGGAATGATTACTTCGCCAACTACTACAAGTTCACTGTTCCGAAAGATAATTTTTTCGTGATGGGTGATAACCGTGACTTCTCTGCTGATTCTCGCCGCTGGGGAACTGTTCCTTTCGGGAACATCAAAGGGAAGGCGATTATGGTTTGGTTCTCACTTTCGGTCCCTTGGCCCTGGAGCGAAGATGAGCAGGAGTCATGGAAGTTTCGTCCATGGAGAATCGGAAAAGTCATCCACTAATAAGTTCTCTTCATTTTTTTCTTCCAATAGCTCAAAAATGTCAGGCACTGCTCTAAGCGGTGCCTTTTACAATATACTGGGACAACAGACATGATGATGGGATCATAATCAATTTTTTGTCCTGAACCTTTGAGTTTCTCGTTCAGGAATTGAGACACGGATTCAACTTCCGCTTTTCTATCCTCCTTGACCAGAAATGCAATATACATGGCCATGGGATAAAACTCTCTCTTACCAAGTTCCTGCAGTCTCTCTTCTCTGTAATCATGGTCAATCTCATCTTCATTGAACATGGACATGGATTCAATTAAGACTTTTCTCCTGATCATTTTTACGGTGTCTCCCGGGAAGGGAATCAGACAGCTGTTCATCTGGATGAACTCGTAAAGGTCATTCGGTAATTTCTTCTGAGCAAGATAATAGGGAGTGCTTAGTTGGAGAGCATTGGAACATGATTTCTCGTTTTCAAAATTCCTTTGGAAAAAATCTTTTGAGGTTTTCCAGTAGCTGTTTTGACTGAATGTAAAAGCACTGAAAAAGATGAGGGGCAAAAGAAGTAAAAACTTCAAGGATTTGATTTTTGAACTCCAGATTTTGACAATGCAGATAAATAAAGCTGCGCCTGGGAAAACCACATAGGAATCATAATAAATTTCTGGAGTGGAGAGAATGACGACTGCATGGCAGGCACCAAAGAGAACCCACATCCATAAATATGTATTTTTTCTATATTTTAAAAAGAAGACAATCATCGCCACTAAAAACAGACCAAGGCCCCAGAGAGCTTTGTGATCGAAATTATAGAAAAATGAAAGCTGGTATGGATATATCAACTGCCAGAACTGCTGACCCATGTTGATCGCAATCATGATGGGATCAAAGTTTGAGACTTTTCTCGGGTAAACCTCAAGAAAGGTGTAACTTGATTTGTAGTAAGCCCAGTTAATAAGCAGAAGGAGAAACATGATAAGACCCAGAACGCTGAAAAGCTTTTTCTTGTCTCTGTCTCCTGGTTGATAATACTTACAATAAATAAATGCCCAGACTGGCCACCCGATAGAAATAGGAAGACTTAAAAGTGAGAGAGTGTACCAAACGACAATTTTAAATTCTTTTCCGCCACCCTTTATCCATTTGAAAAATTCTCTCGTCGCTAGCAGCGTAAATAATAACGCCAGAAGGTGTTTCCTCGCTATTCCCCAGTTCACTGTCTGAAGAAAGACCGGGTAAACAGCAAAGCATAAAATCAGAAGAAGTGACGTGATCTTTTCCGTCTCCGTGTTTTCTTCTGCAACTTTTAGAAGATTGAAGCAAGCAAGTGCCCAGATGAAACAGTTAAGAATGATCGTAATTTCAAAGCTAAAGTGGTCAAACCACCAGAGATCAATAAAGAAAGTCAGATCACGCACCGGTTGAAAGTCGATGGTTTCAAAGGCTGCGAGTTTGGAGAAGTAATCAAAAATTGATGTCACTTTCTCCAGCACCGGATAAATGATACTTGCGTCGGGATTTTCGAGAGTCTCAGGAAATAATAAAGACGAATGCGCTATGATGATAACGAGTAGAAGCGTAAGAAATCGCCATTGGTCTTTCAGGAACAGATTCATGAAATTATCTTATCATGCAGTTAAATTTTGAGCGTGATTTTTGTTTCACCGTCGTTTCCATTATCCGTAAGTTCGCTTTGGAAATCTTTGGAACGCTTAAGGTAATCACGCAGCCAGTTCTTAAGAACTCCATCACCATGGCCATGAATCACACTGATGTAAGGAACATCGCCTGTAAGGAGATCGCCTAATGCGGTTTCGACGAGACTTTGGCATTCGGAGAGTCTCATCCCACGTACGTCGAGCTCGAGTTGGGAGTTACGAGTCCTGTGGAAACTGACACTGACTTTTTGCTGCGGCATCATGTTTTTGGAACGGGAAAGTGTAGAGACCGGCACGCTTATCTTGATTGGTCCCTTGCCGATCATCACTTCTCGTTTTCTCTTATCCACTGAGACCACGATGAAATCTTTCTTCATGACCAGGGAATGAACCTGGTCACCTGGACTAAGTTCATCGGCAGAAAGATTGCCAGAGCGAGGACCTTCATTTTCAATGGGAGCTTCTTCCCCAGCTAGTTTTCCTAATTCACTCTTCAGTGAGTGCCCCTTGTCATTCACTCTTCGGATCTTAGTGATCTCATTTCTCTTGACCTCTTCGACCAGCACGCGGGCTTCATTCAGAATGCGGTCAATTTCTCTGCGCGCTTTCTGAAGCTCATCCTGCAGCCTGAGATTCAGAACACCTTCCATTGCCCCTTTTTGATTTCGTAAATCGAGCTCAAGTTGCCGGTTATTGTTCAGAAGATGATCAAGGTCAATTTGCTTTTGGGTTACTTTTTGAAGAAGCGTTTCATAGCTCACGTTTTTTTGAGTGAGTTGCCCCGTGGCCTTATCAGGTACAAGTGCAACGGCCGGATGACCCTGCGAAAGAATCCGGAATATTTCGATCGCCATGGAACTTCCCGGAGTCCCCCATATCATCTTGTAGGTTGGGCGCATGCTTCTCGTATCAAACCCCACGTGGCATGAGATGTAATTGCGGTCCTGATGAATGAGCGTTTTAAACATTTGATGATGGGTAGAGACCATAATGTGGCAGCCAGCATTCTTATGAAGTTCATCGAAATAGGCCATGGAAAGCGCCGAAGCTTCATCGGAAGACGTGGAATTGAATATTTCATCTATCAAAATCAAATTCGTAGGAAGGATATTCTCCATGAGCTCGATGTAGTTTTTGACTTCACCAGAAAATGAACTGAGACCAGATTTTAGATCCTGAAGATCATCGCCAAAATAAAAAAGTCCCTCGTAAGGATAGAGCTCAGCTTCGCGCGCCGGCACATAATGACCATGATAAAAAAGAAGATAGCTGAGAGCTACGGATTTGAGGAAGACTGTTTTTCCGCCGGTATTGGGTCCGGAAATAACAATTCCATGGTGATGCTTGAGACATTCGACATCGTTTTTCACCGCATTTTTAAGCAGAGGATGAAAAAGTCCATTCATCCTGAAGCCAGGAGTGGAACTCACAGACGGACGCTCCAGGGCGTATCGCGTGGCGAATCCCGATTTCGCCAAATAGTAATCTATTTTGAGAACTTCTCCATGAAGGGTTGATAAAAACGGTGAGAACTCAGCAAAGCCCTGTGAAAATCTCTGCGCAAGTTGATTAATTATCTCATCAATCTTGGCGATGAGCTCAAGCCTTTTGTTACAGGCATCGCGAACTTCATAGGGTTCAACAAAGAGAGTGGAACCTGATTCTGAGCGGGATACGATGAGGCCTAGTTCAGAACGATATGAATCGGAACGGACCGGTACAACGTAGCGATCATAGTGAATGTCGTAACTATTGTACTGAAGAACTTTCTGGTGACCGGAATCATTAAGCCAATCCTGGACAGTCTTCCTGATTCTCTCTTCTAATTCTCGCAGGCGCTTATTCAATTCTGCCAATTCGGGGTGCCTTTCCAGATGCAGTTCGCCCTCAGGATCGACGAGATACCGAAATTCTTTCAGGACTTTTCGCTGGAGTGGAAAAAAATCCTGCCCTCTTAAGAAAAAAAATTCCGGAAGCGGAAGTTCTGGGAAATCATTTCTAATGAATTGCGAAGCTTCTGCGAGAAGAGCGACTTTATTCAGCTCACTAAAAGTCAGCGACCCACTTTTTGAAAGATGGGTAATAAATTTGTGAAGAGAATTGTCTGGAGGTAGACGTGAGACTAATTGCTGAACAACCTGACGTTGGTCATCGAGAAGATGCTTTAGATATAAGGATATTTTCCCCAGTTCTTCTTCGAGAAGAGCAGCTTCACCACGGAAAACCTTTGTGACAAGCAGCTCCTGATTTGACTGAAAAAAGGCGAATCGCGAAATAATCTGGCACAATGAGTCCCATTCTACCTGAGAATGGTGCACGGAACTCTGAGTGGTGATAAGATTAATCGTCATATGATTCAATATTACCGGGATTTGCAGTCCCAAGTAAAAGCTATTAGCGATTCTTCCCTGGCCGGCGGTCAGATCCAAAAAATATACAGTACAGCTTTCTTTGTTTCACTCGCCGTGAGAATTCCAGGGAAAACATATTCCATCTACATAGGCCGCGGCTCAGGTATGGAAGGCTTGTGGCTGGATGATGAAGCTCCGCCTTCAATACTCCGGAGGAAAGATAATTTCCTGGAATACCTGAGACGCCATCTCAGCTCCTGTACTTTTCTTGGTATCGAACTCGATAAGAATGACCGGATTGTAAAACTGGATTATCAGAAATACGGGGGGAAGCAGTCCCTGTGCATTTTGTGGAAAGCTCGTAAGGTTTATTTTCTGCATTACTACCGGGAAGCTCCGGAGGGTCAGATGAAAATCCTCTTGAGCTGGAAAGGAAGACCGGTGAACGTCCCGGAGGAAGTGACGGATCTATTTTCATTTTTTGATGAGATCGGACGAAGAACTGACTTGAAACACGATATGGTTTCGCCTCAACTCATTCCCGTGAGTGATCTTCTCCTCGCTGAGGCAACTTCCGCGGCAATGAAAGGTGGACAATTTAAACCGGATTTTCTTGAAAGAAAAAAGCTGAAAATTGAAGAAGATTTGACCCGCGCTCGTCAGTGGGAAAAGATTCAGGACATTCTTAATCGTGATCAGTCTCTGGAAAACATGTATGAGCTGAAAGTCGGAGATCATAAGATCAAATTTGAGGGTGAACTCAACGCTTACGAAAGAAGAAATCTGCTCTTTGAAAAAATCAAAAAACTGAAAAAAGGCGAAACTATTTTGAGTCAGCGGCTGGGCACAGTGACTCAGACCCTTGCCGACAAAGTTAAGCCCCTTCAGCCAATTTCTACTCTTCAGATAACCAAGGTCTCGTGGGGAGAAGAGAAGGCCTCTGCGCTTCATCCAGAAAAAGCCAAAGAGCTACCGGATGACTACCGCATTATCCAGACTGAGAATTATCAATTGGGTGTGGGAACTTCTGCGAGAGGGAACGACCAACTCCGATCAAAGTGGGCGGGAAAAGACGACACCTGGCTTCATCTGGATGGACTCAAAAGTGCTCATGTCATTATCAAGATGAAGAATGGTCTCCCCGGCAATGAGGAGCTTAATATCGCTGCTTCAATACTTGCCCGTTTCTCTCATTTTCAGGGTGACTGGGTTCCCGTCATTTTCACCCAGGTGAAAAATCTCAAGGGTGTTTCGGGAGTGCCGGGTATGGTAACATATAAGAAAGAAAAACATTTACGATGTCCAGTAGTCGACATCTCTTCGTTTGTTGAGGACTCTGCATGAAAATTATCGCTCTCATGGCCTTTCTCTTCGTTTCAACTCTCGCTTTCGCCCAGGACTCTGCAACTTATTTTTCACTGTATGAGAGAAAAGTGTACACGCTAAAAAATAAAGGTGTTCGCGACTTCGTAGTGGATGTTACCAGCAGCCGGCTAACGGAGCAGGTGAATGAGCAGAAAATTTTTGGCACAATAAAAAAACTTCTTTTTCGCGTTCACTGGACGCTGTCGCCAGAACGTCTTGCTGTTGATGTGATTGGGCTCCCGGAAGGATTTCTCGAGGCAAAAAACCTGCTAAAAATATCTTTTGCGCCGATTCTCGACAGCCTTTTACCAATGGGAGTTGCTCAAAGATTTCCTGGGTACAAGATCAGTGCCGGTAAAATGCCAAAAGAATTTATTGCCACAGATCTTTCGGGAGTTGCTGCCATTCCGTCCTACACAGTGAAATTTGATGAACAGGATCGCCTCTCTGAAATAATCGGTAACAAGCCGGTCGGGATTTGGACGATGGCCTATTCTTATGAGAAAAAATCATTCGCAGAAGGCCGCTGGGTTGTAGGTTTGGTCACAGTCAATACTTCCGAAAACGGGATTAATCTCAAAACCACTCGCAAACTCAATTATGGTGACGCTCAGGGAATAGGTGTTCTCAGTGAATTGGCACTGACGGTTGAGCAAACCGGAGATAAGGGATTCCGCAACCAGGACATCATCGAATTCGAAAATTACCGGATCAATACCGGGGAAGGCATGCGCTATTTCCTGGGAGATGCCCCGGTCAGCGAACCTAAAAAGAATCCGTAATTCCGACTCATTTAGTTTGCCGCAACTTCTTTTGAGTCTCTTGCACTCTTCCTCTATAATAGCTGAATAACTTTAGAGGATCTTTGTGCGTACTCTTATCTTGTCGAAGAGCGGCTTCAATAAACTCCGTTCCCATCAGAGAGAACTGAAAGCGGCAGACCTGGAAGGGTCTCTGAAATCTATTCCTCCCGGTGAGTGGTGTTTTCTTCAGGCGGAAAAATCGCTGTGGATTTCTTTTGTGAATCCTCAAGTTGATGACAAATATGCATCAGTTCAGGTCCTCGATGAAATAAAAGATCCCTCTGGTTTTTCAGTTGAAGAATTTATCTCTCGAAAAATTCTTTCTGCAGTAAATATTCGCAAGCGTTTCGTTGGTTACGAAAATGGCTCACGAGTTTTTTATGGTGGTAGCGATGGTCTGCCTGGTCTCATTGCTGATCACTTTACTAATGCCGTACTCATTCAAATTAATACCGCGGGCGTCGATAAGCACCGCGATCTGATAGCCAGAGAATTGAGTTCGAATTTAGGGGTGAAGGCGTATTTTCTCGACAACGCTAAATACCGTGAAAAAGAATTTCTTCCTACTTTTGAGACTGATGCCGTTCCTGCGCTAACAGTGACGGAAAATGATCTCAGCTATTATCTTCGTCCTGAGATCATTCAAAAGGTGGGCTTTTATTACGACCATCGTGAAAACCGAATGTTTCTTCAATCACTTCTCAAAAGACTGAAAGCACCCATGGAGAGAGGGGTAGACCTCTTCTGTTACGCTGGAGCTTGGGGAATGAATGCTCTTCAGGGCGGAGTGAAGAGAATTGATTTCGTTGACCAAGGTGATTTCTCGGAAGAGGTTTCCAAAGCGCTGGAGTTAAATCATTTTGCAGGTCGAGGGAATTTTTTCCGTCAGGATGTTTTTCGTTTCATGGATGAGGCTATCGCACGGAAAGATCAATACGACGTTGTGCTTTGTGATCCCCCTGCATTTGCTAAAAGCTCTCTTCAAAAAGATCAGGCGCTTGAAGGATACTCAAAACTTCATCGTAAAGTGATGAAACTGGCTTCACCCGGAGCACTGCTGGTATTTTCATCTTGCACACACTATGTGAATCACGATGAGTTTCAAAAAAACATCCAGGATGCTTCGATGAAAGAAAATAAAAAACTTCAACTTCTTCATTCAGGAGTTCAGGGTTGGGATCATCCCGTTCGTTCACAATCTAATCGCGCAAACTATATCAAATCCTATTTTTACATATTGGAGTCATAAATGGATCTTCAGGATAAATTACACCGCACAATTGCCGAGGCCCGCAAAGTTGTATTCGGCCAGGATGAACTTCTTGAAAGCATTCTTGCGGCACTTGTCTGCGAAGGCCATCTTCTGATTGAGGGACTTCCAGGTCTCGGGAAAACACTCAGTGTTTCTGTCATGAGTAAGTTGTGTCATCTCCAATTCCAGAGAATTCAGTTCACTCCCGATCTACTTCCTTCCGATCTGATCGGGACGATGATGTATAACCAGCAAAAGCAGGAATTCACGACGAAATTCGGACCGATCTTCACTCAGCTGGTTCTCGCTGATGAGATCAACCGATCTCCAGCGAAAGTTCAGGCCGCTCTGCTTGAAGCGATGGCAGAAAAGCAAGTTACCATCGGTGACAAGACTCACAAGCTCCCGACCCCCTTTGTGGTTCTTGCGACTCAGAACCCAATTGAGCAGGAAGGGACTTACAATCTCCCGGAAGCGCAGCTGGACCGCTTTATGATGAAAATCTCTGTGGATTATCCGGATTTTGAAGCTGAGAAAAGTGTGCTTGGTATGAAGTCAGGTCCTCTGGATCTTAAGCCGATTATGACGGAACAGGATTTTGCTCAGCTTAAAGAGAAAGTAGAATCGATTTACGTTGATGAAAAAATCAAAGACATGATTATTCGCATGGTCCACGCGACCCGTCCGGGAAGTAAATTCTTTCAGAAGAAATTTGAAGGCGCAGTTGTGGCGGGAGCTTCTCCCCGCGCTTCCATCTGGCTTTATAAGATTTCTAAGTTCAAGGCGTTCATGGAAGGAAAAGATTTTGTTACACCAGAGCATGTTCTTTCCATTATCCCATCTGTGCTAGGTCACCGCGTGATCCCTTCCTACGAGGCTCAGATTGATAAATTGAACACCCGTCATATGGTGACTACTATCGCTGCGAATGTGATCTGACATGAACTTAAAGGAAATTGAACGGGTCGTGGGAATGATCCAGTCTCAGATTTTCCGCAACTCCAATGCCTACTCTTCAGGTATGTTGAAGTCTCATTTTCGCGGCTCTGGATTACAATTCCGCGAGCATCAGGTTTACGTTCCCGGTGATGATGTTCGCTTCATTGATTGGAAACTCTCGGCCCGCTCGCCGAACGTCTATATCAAGACTTTCGAAGAAGAGAGAAACGTTGAGATCGTCGTGTGCGTGGATTTATCTCACACTCTTCTCTATGGCTACGAAGGAAAATCTAAGCTTGAAGCGATGATTGAAATCGTTGCTCTGCTCTATTTACTCGCTGCTCAGACTCATGATCTTGTCAGAGTTGTTATCTGGGGTGAAAAGACCCTCAACCTTCCTCCGAAACGCGGAAAGGAAGGTCTTACCATTTTCATCTCTGCCCTGGAAAAGCTTGGCTTTCTCGACGAGAACGGAAAGGTTCTTCTCGATTACAAGGGACCGATGAACACCCATACTGAACTTCAGAAAGTGAATCAAGTGAAGGCACTTCTGGCGCGCAGAAAGGAAGTAATTTACCTGGGGGATCTTTCGCTCGTGAAAGACAAGGCCGGTTGGGGAAAAATTCTCGATAAGAAAAACATGCATTGTTTCCGTGTCTATTCTCCGGTTGATAAGAATACTGATTTACCATTCCTGCTTAAGGCCAAAAATCCTGCGACGGGAAAGAGTGTTGTCACAGATATTAAATCACGTGACGACGATCCGATGTTTTTGAAGGAACGCTTCAAAGAAATCGGTGTTCATGAAAGATATCTCGAAAAGTTTGTCAAAGAGCTCGTGTGAGAATGTTTGTTCTATTATTCATAATATTTATCGCAGACTGCTGGTCTGCGGAACAGTTGCGCCTGGTTTTTTCTGGAATTGAAGTCAAACAAGGTGCCCTGGTCCGAGCGCGCCTCACAGTTCCACCTGCTGGCATCAACCTGCCTCTCCAAAAACTTAAGGGTGAAACGATTTCCGAGACAGTCTACGTTCAGCAAATTTCTCCCCTGCTCCGGAAAGAAGGAGCTGCTGAATACGAAGCGGAAACTCAGATCATCTTCATTAATGTTCCCCAGAGTAATAATCTTCAGTGGAAAATCGGGGAGTCTGAGATCATTCTCAGCTGGGATCAGCTGACGGTAATCCCCACAGAGGTACCGAAAGAAATGCTGTGGGCCGATTTTTCAGCCCCAGATGTCCTTCATCAAAACTGGCTGTGGATCCTGGCTCTGACTTTGCTTCTTTTTATTCCCTATCCGGTTTTTGTTTTGTGGAAAAAGCTCAATTTTAAAAAGCGCGAAAAGCTCCGAAAGGCGGCAATTGTTGAAGAAATTAAAAACTGCAGGTCTTATGACGATGTCGTGACCTTGTGGAAAAAGAAGCATACCTACTTGTCCACATTTCCCCATCTAGAGAATTCCTTTGTTGATCTCGAAAAGGTCTTATTTAAAATTCAGTTTAAGCCAGGACAGTCAGAAGCTGAAAAATCAGAAGTCCTGAATGCGTACCAGAAGTTTTTAAACGAAACGGAAGGAGGCTTCCGTGGAATTTAAGAGCCCAATCTTTCTTTGGGTTGGAGTTGCCGCCGGAGTTTTGTGGACTCTGGATTACTGGAAAGTTTTTCTGCGGGCCAAACTTCATTTTCCTCTTCAGGATGGCGGACTTCATTGGATGAAGAAATTTCTTCGTTTTTCTTTTTTTATTGCTGGAGTCGTCGCCTGGGGATACATCTCGTATTCACTCATGCAGCCAAGAAAACCACAGAAGTTTTCTCCTTCCAGTGTTGAAGTGAATGACATCATCCTTTGTATTGATGTTTCCCGTTCCATGCTCGCTGAAGATATCAAACCAAACCGACTCGAGGTTGCAAAAGAACGCATCCGAGAATTTGCCCGGCTAAGGCCAACTGATCGAATTGGAGTTGTGATTTTTTCAGAAAAAGTTCTGACCCTCCTTCCCCTCACAACTGATCCTACTCTTGTTGATAAGATTCTTTCCGAAATCTCGATTGGCTATCTAGGAAGTGGTACGAATATCGGAGATGGACTTGCCTTGTCTGTCGCAAGGGCCGTGAATTCTGAAACGAAAAATAAGGTGATCGTCCTTCTCACGGATGGTGTGGCCAATGTCGGAACCCTTACACCAATTCAGGCCGCTGAAGAGGCGAAGAAACATGGGATCAAAGTTTACACAATTGGTCTCGGTACAGATAACGATGCCAAGATCCCGGTTGGAAATGGAATTTTTGGAACTCAGTATCAGCTCATCCCGGGCGGCGGGATTGATTATAAAACTTTGAAAGAAATCTCTGCCACTACTGGCGGAAGATTTTATCCCGCCAAAAGTGAAGGGGCGCTCAAATCAATCCTCGATGATATTCAGAAGCTTGAGAAAACTGAAATCAAGGTCAATCACCAGATCGTTTATGATGAACAATACTATATCTATCTCATGATTGGAGTTTCGCTGCTGTTTGCCGTTGAGATCCTGAGACGGCTCCTAATGAAGGATGTCGTATGAATTTTCTCAACCTGACGTATTTACCTTTCCTCATAGGTGCTTTTGCGGCACTTGTACTTGTTGTGATTTACCTTGAAAGAAAGTTCTTCACACTCATTCATCGCTATTGGTTTTATAAGCGCAGTATTTTTAGTTGGATTTCCAGTATCTTCTTCATCGTCGGCATGGGTGGACTTTTACTAAGCTTGCTTGATGCCCGAGGCCCGGAGCAGAGAGTGAAAACTCCTGTTCCCAAACAACGAACCATCATTCTCATTGATACCTCAGCCAGTATGCTCGCAGAAGATGTGAAGCCAAACCGTCTTCAGAAAGCGGCGCTGATAGCCAAACATTTTGCGCGCAAAGCTGCGGGCCACCAGCTGGCCGTAGTTGTTTTTGCTGAAATCCAGAAACCCATTGTTCCTTTCACGAATGATCTTGATCTTATCGATGCCAGACTTGATAGCGTGAAAAATCTCCGAAATCAGTATGGCTCATCCGCACTCACCGTGGCAGTGCAGGAATCACTTCAATATTTCCTTGAAGCGGGCGGAGACGTTCAGGGCAACCTTCTTGTCTTAACAGATGGAGAAGAAACTTCTGATGGAGTAAAGCTCAAAATTCCCGATGGTGTCCACGTGGCCTTCGTCGGGGTGGGAACAGCACAGGGTGGTCGGATTCCTTTGGATGATGGGCGTGGCTTCCGCTTTGGTTATAAAAAAGACCGAGGCCAGGATGTGGTGACCAAGTTAAATGAGAATTTTTTCAAGGCAACGGTCTCAGATATTTCTTCGGCTAAATACTGGCTCGCCAATACCTACTCTCTCCCATCAGAGGAGATCCTCGACTTTTTCCAGACAGAGCAAAAAAAATCTGAAGAAAAACAGGACATGGTGATCAGACCAGTAATGATGGAGTGGATTGTTATTCCTTCCATCATCCTTCTTGTACTTTCATGGCTTTTTAAATCAGTGCGCGTTTTCACCCTGAGTATATTTCTTCTTTTGGGAACTGTTCGAGCGGAAGAAGAAAAGGTGGAACTGACTCCTGCAATTGTGAAGAAGATGCAGGAGCTTCAGGACGGGAAACTTGATCAAAGGCAAAAGGTAAAACTCGCAGACGAACTTTACCGCGCGGGTGCTAAAGCTGAAGCTTTGGAACTCTTTGACGAGAACCTGCCCAAAGAAGCTGTCAGTAGCGACATTCCTAAAGAAGCTTATCTCAACTACGGAACGGCACTACTCCAGAATGGCCGGGTCCAGGAAGCCTTTGGCATCTACGATACTCTGAACCAGAATCTTGGTCAGAGTCCTGAGGAAAAAGCGCTGAAAGAAAAAATGGAGAAAAACTCTCTTAGTTTCTTTCAGAAGCAGAAAGACCAGCAAAAGAAACAGGATAAAGACAAGAAAGATTCTGAGCAGAACAAAGATCAACAAAAGCAAAGCGGTGATCAACAGAATCAGGGTAAATCCGGGGAAGAAAAGCAGAAGCAAGGCCAATCCGGAAAAGATCCTAAAGACGAGAAAGGTAACGAGAAAAAAGACGAACAGAAAAAAGATCAGGAAAAGAAAGAAGGCGAAGAAGATAAAGATACAGAAAAAGATAAGCCCAAAGATGAAGGTGAACCCCAAGAAGGTAAGCCTAAGCCAATGCCGCCTAAAAAACTTGCGCCGAAATTAAAGCAGCTTATGTCAGATGACCGCCAGCTCCAGATGCGAATGATTGAGCAAGGAACGCGGGACTTAAACCGGAAAAAGCTGAGAAACAGTAAGGATTGGTAGATGAGATATGTAATTTTTTTGTTGGTTTTATTGAGCCAGCTCGCAAACGCGAACGAGCTTAAGGTCGAATTTAACCCAACTAAGCCAGTGGCAGGTGAGGTTTTCCAGGCGTACTTCCGGGTGTTCACTGATTCAGAGGAAGAGCCTACGGTCAATTTTTCTCCGTCTGGAATTGAAGTCGTCGGTAAATCGAACCAAGGCGTTTCTACCCGGACGGTTTATGCAAACGGGCGGCTTACAGTGAGCCGGGAAGTCACGATTGTTTATGAGCTCGTCAGTGCTCGTGCCGGAACGGCATGGCTTCGGGACATTCAGGTCCAGACAGGAAATGAAATCTTACGCCATCCCAGTATGTCCGTGTCTGTTCTGAAAGAGGCAGAAGTGGCAGCTGATGTTTTCCTCATGGCCGATGTGCCGAAGAAAACACTCTACGTCGGTGAAGGCCTTATCGTTCGGTATTACATTTATAGTAAAGTTCCCTTTCAGAATCTTGACGTAAAAAAATATCCCAAGCTCAATAATTTCCTGAAGCGCTTTCTCCAGGAGCCTGAACGCACGGAGCGAGTGTCAGTTGATGGACAGGTTTATCTTCGTAATCAGATTTATGCGGCAAAACTATTTCCGGAAAAAGCTGGAGAACTAAAAATCGATCCGATGAGCTTATCCGCCACTTACCCTGTCACGCGGTCGGGTGATCCGTTCGGCGCATTTGGATTCAGTCGTGAGTTAAAAACAAGGACTCTCAACAGTGAGACGATTACCCTGGAAGTCAGACCTATTCCCGAACCGGTTCCAGCACACTTTACAGGTCTCGTTGGAAAACATGATTTTGAACTAGAGTTCGGACAAACGCGCTTGATTGTAAATGAGCCTCTCGCCCTAAAACTTACAGTCACGGGTTCCGGGGCTTTAGAAAACTTTGAAGCACCTGATCTCGTTAAGCATCCGGGTTTGGAAGAATTTGAATCCAATGGCGATCTTAAAATTACCGACGCCAACCTAGCTACTAAGATTTTTGATTACACTTTCCTTCCGAAAGAAAATCTCAAACTCCCTGCTTCTCAGATAGTGCTCAGTTACCTCGACGCAGATTCAGGTAAATATGTACCCAAGACTCTTTCTGTTCCTGAAATTGTCGTTGCAGGAGGATCCGAACAGCCCCCTAAAGAGAAGCCGAACCAGCAATCCCCGCAGTCGAACATAAAAGAAAAAGAACCAAGTATCCTCCAGAAGCCCAAGGAGCTGACCGACCCTATTTTCCATGACACTCCTGCCCTGGGAACACTTCTTCCTTACATAAATGCCGCACTCGCATGTCTTTCTCTTCTCATCGCTCTTTCCTGGGTCATCAAATTTAAAGGTCTTCCTGGTTTCCAAAAGGGTGTACTCGTTCCTTCTCAGTTTCGTACCGGGAAATTCGAATTTGGTGAGTTTGCCAGGTGGATGTCTCCACTGATAAACAAGACAGGGAAATCGCCTGCTGCCATTATCAGGGAATCTGATCTGGACGAGGAAGCTAAGTTTTATTTTCTTTCTCTCTTGGATCAATCAGATCGAGGTAAGTATTCCGCTGGTAAGAATGGGGAAGCCTACAAGTACGAACAAAGATATTTTAAAAAACTAGGCCGATACATAGCGAGTGCTACGAATGCAAATAACGACCAGTCTGCCTGAAATTAAAAATGACCAGGGTCAAGCGATCCCGATTGGACTTACTATCGGGAACTTTGATGGCGTACATGCTGGTCACAGGCAGCTGCTGGAAAAAATTCGCCTTGAATGCCAGAAAAATAATCTTTCATTTGTCGTTGTGACTTTCATTCCCCATCCTCAGAAAATCCTGCAACCTGAGAAAGAAAGATTTCTCCTCAATAGTTATGAAAAGCGTCGCGAACTCCTGTCTGCTCTAGGCGTGAACTATCTGGTCGAGTTGAAATTCACCAGGGACTTCAGTACCCTTCCCCCCGAAACCTTCATGAAGAATCACCTCTTCAATTATGAGGGTCTTCGGAACTTTTATCTGGGTTATGACTTTGCCTTCGGTGCGAATAAGCAAGGCGGTCACGATCTTGCGACGGAGATCTGTCGCCCCAGGGGAATTAACGTTGAGATCCAGCCCAAGTTCGAGCTCTCAGGCCAAGTCGTGTCTTCAACTTCTATCAGAGAATTACTTCT
Organism: Bacteriovoracaceae bacterium; assembly: GCA_046593575.1. Taxonomy (GTDB): domain Bacteria; phylum Bdellovibrionota; class Bacteriovoracia; order Bacteriovoracales; family Bacteriovoracaceae; genus Peredibacter. Next base: position 24,067 of record JBKJNQ010000152.1, on the reverse strand, counting down.
CGGTGGAAAAGTAGATGAAGCGACGAAATACCTTGGGAGAACTTTTCATCTTGAAGGTGTTGTCATCAAAGGAGAGGGTCGCGGGAAAAAAATCGGCTTTCCGACTGCTAACATTCAGGTCTCCCCTGATCTGATCGTTCCTCAGAATGGAGTCTATGTCACCCGTACCAGATATCAGAATATGACTTATCAATCTGTAACGAATATCGGCTTCAATCCGACTTTCAAGGAAGGGCGGCAAGTCCACATCGAAACAAACATTTTTGATTTCGATACGGACATATACGGAGAACAGTTAGAAATTGAATTTATCACGAAGCTTCGTGATGAAAAAAAGTTTCCAACAGTGAATGATCTGATTGATCAAATACGCACTGACGTTGAAACGGCCCGCCAGGTTTTGAAAACGTGAAGCTTGCTCTCCTGGGTTTTCCCATTGAACACTCTCTTTCTCCTGCTCTTTATAGAGAATTCCTTGGTGATAAGCTGGAAAGATATGACCTTCTTGAAATTGAAGATCCCCTGTTGGTACCTGGTATTTTGATGCTGTCAGAAAAATATGAAGGCCTCTCCATCACATCACCCTATAAAAAACATTTTTTTCAGGACGTGGTTGTAACATCTCCCATTGTGAATGAATTAAAGGCGATCAATACAATTGCATTCAGAAAATCCGGGATCTATGGAACGAATACGGATGTGGTAGCAGTGGAGAAAATTCTTTTAGAGATGAAGAAAGAGCATCCTGAACTTCATCTCATTATTCTCGGTAGCGGAGTCATGGCGCGCGTAACTTTATTGGTGGCGCGGAGTCTGCAGATCCCTTTCCAGCAATTCTCCCGGAAAAAAGGGGACGCTATGGAATCGCTCGATCTCAGCGAGCGTTCTGACAACCAGACTGTCGTTATCAACTGTTGTTCGCGGGATTTCGTCTTCCGGGGGAAGCTTCACCCTGATCTCATCTTCTGGGACTACAATTATTCTTTCATACCACATCAATCTACTCTTCCATTTTTGGTAAAGACCTATGTCGATGGTCAGGAAATGCTTCGCCTTCAGGCCATCGCAGCCATTGAGTTCTGGTCAGCCACTTAAGTTTAAACTTAAGTGCTGAATAATCTGAAAAATCAGACATACTATTAATAGGTTAATAACAAATGATCCGCAGAGAGTTCATCGATATTGTGACGGCCACTGGGATGGCGACTCTAAAAGAGTTGCGCCGGCTTTCTATGGGGCGCGACGATGAAATTAATGAGTTTGAACTTCTCTCGATGCCTTACTTTGATGAAAACAAATTTGCGAAAATTTGCTCCGAACGTTACGCGATTACATTCATTGATCTTCGTAACGCCAAAGTTCCACAAGACACTCTTTCATCACTCAAGAAACGTTACGTCACTAAATGGCGTGCGATTCCCATTCAGAAGACGGCAACAAAAGTAACTCTCGCCACCTTCGATCCAAGTGTTGTTCTCGACGGAAGTAAAGAACTTCAGGATGTGTTTAAGAAACAAGTGGAATTCATTCTCACGAATATTTCCTCTTGGAGAAAACTTTATTCTAACGTGAAAGACTCGGTCGACGATCTCATCAACAACATTCAGGAAGTCAATAACATGACTATCCAGGAAGAATCCTTAAAAGCTGAGGATATTTCCGATGACGTTGTGACTTTCGATAACCGCTTGCTTGCTGAAGCTTACGTGAAGAAGGCCTCCGACATTCACGTTGAACCGTATGAAAGAGTTTTCCGTGTGCGCTTTCGCATGGATGGCTCTCTCGTCGAAGTCGCCCAACCGCCGAAATCCATGATGGCACCGGTTGTTTCTCGTTTGAAGATTATGTCCCAGATGGATATTTCGGAAAAACGGAAACCACAGGACGGTCGTATCAAACTTATTATCGGCGGTAACCCGATCGATTATCGAGTTTCTTCTCTTCCTACTTTGTTCGGAGAAAAAATTGTACTTCGACTTCTTGATGCCACCAATCTTCAGCTCGATATGACCAAGCTGGGTTTCGAGCAAAAGCAGCTGGATATTTTTAAGGAAGGGATTCATCGTCCTTTCGGTATGTGCCTCGTAACGGGACCAACGGGTTCCGGTAAAACAACGACGCTTTACTCGGCAATCGCAGAACTCAACACACCTGATAATAATATTTCAACAGCCGAAGATCCGGTCGAGTTTAACCTGGAAGGAATTAACCAGGTCAACGTCAAAAAAGATGTCGGACTGACTTTTGCGACGGCGCTGAAATCCTTCCTCCGCCAGGATCCGGATATCATCATGGTGGGAGAGATCAGAGATCTCGAAGTCGGAGAGATTGCGGTTGAAGCAGCTCTTACGGGTCACCTTGTTCTTTCAACTCTTCACACGAACGATGCTCCGGCAACGATCACTCGATTGCTGAACATGGGTATTGAACCATTCCTTGTTGTTGCGGCCTTGAACGTCATCGTTGCCCAACGTCTATGCCGTAAAATATGCATCAACTGCCGTGAAGAAAAGAAAATAACCATTGATGAACTTATTGCCTGCGGATTTGCTCCGGCCTCTGCAGAAAAAATTAAAATCTACCATGGTAAGGGCTGCGATATCTGCGCCAACACCGGCTACAAAGGTCGCGTCGCCATTTATGAAGTTCTTCAGGTAACGCCAAAAATCAGGGAGCTTGTTCTTAGAAATGCTTCCTCTGATGATATTAAAAAACAGGCCATCAAAGATGGCATGAAAACGTTGAGAATGTGTGCCCTAACGAAAGTCGCCCAGGGTCTTACGACTCTGGAAGAAGCGGTTTCGAATTCATCTTCGGATCAGCTTTAGGAGTAATGTATGTCGGATAAAACGAATTCTAGGACCTCAACCCAGACTACTTCTGAGCAAGGAATCGGAAATCTCCAGATTCAGCAGCTCTTCAAAGTTATGGTTGATAACGGCGCCTCCGATCTTCACTTAAGTGTGGGAACGGCACCGGGCATGAGAATTTCAGGTGATATCGTTCGCGTGAAAGTAGGAAGTCTCACTCCTGATGATACAAAACGACTGATCTATCAGATTCTCACTGAAAAACAAAAAGCTGAGCTTGAAAAGAATCTCGAACTCGATTTTTCTTTCGGGATTAAAGGCATGGCACGTTTTCGTGCGAACGTCTTTTACTCCAAGGGCGCAGTAGCCGGAGTGTTCCGTCAGATTCCAAGTCTAATTCCTGATTACGAAGCACTTGGTCTTCCTCCGGTTCTGCTGGAGATGGTGAACGTTTCTTCCGGTCTTTTCCTGGTGACGGGTCCTACTGGTTCAGGGAAGTCCACAACTCTTGCTTCAATTATTGATAAGCTAAATTCCAACTCGCCTTCACATATCATTACTCTGGAAGATCCTATTGAATTCGTTCACCAGCATAAGCTTTCGCTCGTGAATCAACGTGAAGTCGGAGCCGACACGCTTTCATTCTCAAAAGGCATTAAGTCTCTTCTCCGACAGGATCCGGATATTGTTCTGGTGGGTGAGCTTCGTGATCCTGAGACAATTGAAGCTGCATTGACCATTGCTGAAACTGGTCACGTTGTCTTCGGAACACTTCACACGAACTCAACAGTTCAGACGATTAACCGTATTATTAACGTTTTCTCGCATGAACAGCAGGAACAGATCAGGACACTTCTTTCATTCGTTCTTCAGGGTGTGGTTGCCCAGCAGCTGCTTCCAAGAATTCCAAAGGGGCGCTGTCTAGTTCAGGAAATTCTGCGAATTACTCCCGCGATCAGAAACTTGATTCGTGAGGATAAGGTTCACCAGATTTATTCCCAGATGCAGATCGGCCAGGAAGATACTGGTATGAACACCATGAACCAGCATATTAAGAAGCAACTTGATTCAGGACTTATCTCACCTGAGACGGCTTTGACTTATTCAAATAATCCGGAAGAACTTACGCGCATGTTAGGGCTTGAAAATAAACCAAAGAACAGGCTGAAGTAATATGCCAAAGTTCAGGTACGCGGGATTTACGGGAGACGGTAAGAAGGTTGAAAACACCGTCGATGCCGATTCCATTAAAGATGCGAAGAAACTTCTTCGTCGTCAGAACATCCGTGTGACCCGAATAACGGCCCCATCTATCTTTGAAGTAGATCTCGCCGAGTTCATGGTTGAGAAAGGTCTCGCCCGTCCTTTCGGCAGGGCCGAGCTCATGCGCTTTACCCGTCAGCTCGCCATTCTTATTAATGCAGGTGTTCCGATTCTTGAATGCATGGAAATTCTCCATAAGCAGGAACAGAATATGGTGCTGAAAAAAGTTGTGAAAAACATTTCGATGCAGATTGAAGAAGGTAAGACCCTTTTCGATGCCATGTCACAGCAACAGGGATTTGATAAACTTTATTGCGCCCTTGTGAAGGCCGGAGAAGCAGCCGGTATTCTCGATACGATTCTTGTTAAGCTTGCCGAGTTCCTGGAAAAAGCCGAAAAACTTAAGAAGCAAGTTAAGTCAGCGCTTACATATCCAGTTATTGTCGTTGTGGTAGGTATCGCAGTTATCTTTGGTTTGATGACTTTCGTAGTCCCGCAGTTCGTGGATATTCTCAAAGACTCCGGTCAGGCGATTCCCTTTGTCACCCAACTCGTAATGGATATTTCGCAGTTCTTCCAGGACTACACACTTCTTCTGATTGCAGCATTGGTAGCTGGAGCGATTCTTTTTGTGAACTTCATCAAGACGACGGAAGGTAAGGCCCAGTGGGATAAATTTACCATGAAGGCCCCTCTCTTCGGCATGCTTGTCATCAAAGGAAATCTTGGGGCATTTACCAGAACACTGGCAACGATGCTCGCTGCCGGCGTTCCGATTATTGATTCACTAGAAATTTGTATCGATACTCTTGATAATACCCAGATCGCTAAGGACCTAAGAAAAGTGAGACAGGCCGTCATCGAGGGGAAGTCCATTACTGAACCGCTTGAACGGATTACTTACTTCCCACCTCTTATTACTCAGATGATTAAAGTGGGAGAGGCGACTGGTAACCTGGATCAGATGTTAATTAAGGTCGCTGATGTGTTTCAGGAAGAAGTCGAAGAACTCGTTCAAAACCTGACCAAGTTAATTGAGCCGATTATCCTCGTAGTCCTTGGGGGAATCATTGCGGTAGTTCTGATCGCGATGTACTTACCGATCTTTATGTCGGCCGGTGCTGTTCAGGAGTAATAAGTGCCAAGAAAAACGGGCGCTGTAGGGGCAAAAAGTTAATTTCCTGGGGCCCGCGCCCAAGATTTCCGGCATAAGTTGCCGATTGATGCTAAATTTAAAGTATTTGATACGATTTTTTTAAGAAACTTTGAATAAGACGTAAAATATTAACTGAGATGCAGACCTTCACGAGATTCTTAATATCTAGTGAAAGAAAGCAGATCATAAACAAAATGATGACCTCTTAATGTTCATCATCAAGGAGTAAAAAATGAAAACGTTCCTCAAGACGCTTAAGCGTCAAGACGGGTTTACGCTCGTCGAGCTCATGGTCGTTGTTGCGATTATTGGTCTTCTTTCTGCGGTTGCGATTCCTAACTTCCAGAAGTACCAGGCCCGCTCAAAAACTGCTGAAGCAAAACTTCAACTTTCTGCTATCTACACTGCAGAAGCTTCGTTTTTTGCTGACTACAACATCTACGCCACTTGTTTGAACTACATGGGTTACAACCCTGCTGAAGAAGCGAACTCTCGTTACTACACAACTGGGTTTAACTCGGGAACCGCCATCGACGCCACAGCTTATGCCTCTGCTACCAACGCAGGTATCAACATCACTCAGTGTCCAGCAGCCTTTACTACCGGTAACGGTTCTACTCACTTCCTCGCTGCGAAAGCTCTCGGTGCTCAAATTGCGACTGCCGCTTTTCTTGCGACAACTGCCAACGGTTCACAGGCCGATACTGGTACGATGACTTATCTCGCTGGTGCTGCTGGTATTGTTCACAAATCATACACAGCTAACAACTCAGGTTTGGCTGCCTCTTATTTCACCATCGATCAAAACAAAAGAATCTTTACTGTTCAAAACGGATTCTAAAATGAACTCACAAAAGGGAGCCTTAGGGGCTCCCTTTTTTATTTCTAGCAAGTCTCAAGGCTTTTCACTTGTCGAGCTGATGATAGTAGTTGCGATCATTGGCCTTCTCTCATCAATTGCTATTCCGAACTTCCAAAAGTTTCAGGCCCGCTCGAAAACAACCGAGGCAAAACTTCAGCTCGCTGCGATCTACACAGCGGAAGCATCTTTTTATGGTCACTATCAGATCTATCACAATTGCCTGCTCTACATGGGGTACGACCCCGTCGAATTTAAAAGCTCACGTTTTTATTCTGTGGGGTTCGTATCGACCGCAGCTATCAATCCATTGGCGTATACAGCGGCAGTGAATCTCGATCTTAAAGATACAGATTGCACGGCCAATCTGCCACCCACGGCTGATGTAACGTACTTTAATGCAGGTACTGGAGTTGGACAGATGATCGCTACTTCAGCACACATCCCTGCAACCTCTCTCGGTGATCAGTCGCTCACACAGATGACTTATACGGCCGGTGCAGGAGGAATTATCCATAAGTCCTTTTCCGCGGCTACGGATTCGTCAGCGTTCACTATCAATGAATTAAAAAAAATTTCCAACATCCGCACTGGTTATTAATTTCGATCGAAACTCCTGAAATAAAAACCTTGTCAACGTTTGGCGACAATTTACTTTTAAAAGGTTCTTAATTTAGCTTTAAGATAAGGCCACCCCCCAAGTCTCGAGACGCAACAAGTATTTAAGGGATTCATCATGAAAGCTTTTCCATTGAGTCTCAGGAGTCAGAACGGGTTTACCCTCGTCGAGCTCATGGTCGTTGTTGCGATTATAGGTCTTCTTTCTGCGGTTGCGATTCCTAACTTCCAGAAGTACCAGGCCCGCTCTAAAACTGCTGAAGCAAAACTTCAACTCTCTGCTATCTACACTGCAGAAGCTTCGTTTTTTGCTGACTACAACATCTACGCCACTTGTCTGAACTACATGGGTTACAACCCTGCTGAAGAAGCGAACTCTCGTTACTACACAACTGGGTTTAACTCTGGATCGAACATCGACGCCACAGCTTATGCCTCTGCTACCAACGCAGGTATCAACACAACTCAGTGTCCTTCAGCCTTTACTACCGGTAACGGTTCAACTCACTTCCTCGCTGCTAAAGCTCTCGGTGCTCAAATTGCGACTGCCGCTTTTCTAGCGACAACAGCAAACGGTACACAGGCCGATACTGGTACGATGAACTATCTCGCCGGTGCTGCTGGTATTGTTCACAAGGCGTACACTGCGAACAACACCGGTCTGGCAGCTTCGTACTTTACAATAAATCAGTTCAAGAGAATTTCTACCGTACAAAACGGATTTTGAATTACTATGGATCGATGGTTGTGACTGGCTTAGTGAATTTATTATCACCTTTTTTCTTAAGACGATAAGGGATGAAAGGTGTTTGTGAATGAAATCTCCCATTTATCTTTACGTACGGAATTCCAAAAGCATCGCTTTTTTCGCAATTATCTTTTCCACCATTCAGGCAAATCAGATCACGTTCAGACTTCAGTGAATGAAAATCGGAAGTAAGTTTTTCCTTCAATGCTTCATCTTTAGTTGATGTCATGAGCTCATAGATTAACGAAAGCACGACATTGTAATCAAACCCCAATTCAGTTTTCATCTTCATCACCAATGAGGGAATAAAAACCGGTGCCTTGGGATGATTCTGGATTTTTTCCATGTAAACGACGCCGCGTTTGTAATCGCCCAACTCAAAGTAATAGGTAAAGCCCAGGTTGTAATTCAGTCGATAATCATCTGGAAAATATCGGATGCCTCTCTCCATTATATTCACGGCCCCAAGCAGATCGTCTTTTACAATCGAAAGGTACTGCCCGCCCCAGAGATAGTTCTGATAGAAATAGGGATCAAGTGAAGCGATCGTATTGAATCGGATGTAGATCCAGTTATTCAAATCCTTGCCCGCATAGTGTTCCATATCGGACTCGAGTAGGGTTTGAACCCATAAGAGGTCAGTCAAAAAGCGTCTGTTCCCCGCCGAGAGAAAAATCAGGATATCCTTATTAATATTTACAGCAGTATCTTGCTTGGAGAGATTCGGGACAGGTTTTGGTGTAGCTTGATTGAGAACTCCGGCTGCCAGAAAAAAAATCCCGGCGACCCAGAGAAGGAGCGAATCCCTAAAAAAAAGTTTGCTTCTCATCATTGAATCCATACCATCATTATTATGATCCATTTCAAAGACATAACGAAAATTTTTCGTTCAGAGTTATTAGGTCAACCTTTCACGGCCCTTTCGAACGTTTCTTTCGAAGTGCCTGAAGGAGCGATGGTGGGTTTTCTCGGGGCCAATGGAGCGGGAAAAACGACCTCCTTGAAAATCATCATGGATTTTATCCGTCCTACTTCTGGCGAAGTTCATTTCTCATCCGCCCTCGGGGACAATCGCCAGGAAGTTTTCCGTAATATTGGTTTTCTTCCCGAGAGGCCTTACTTTTACCAAAATCTTACAGGTAATGAGTTTCTTGGATTCATGGGGAAACTCACAGATCTTGATAGCAGGACTATTGAAGAGCGAATTCGTTATTGGGCCCCGCGCTTTAAGATAGATCATGCTCTTGGCAGGGAACTCAAAACCTATTCGAAAGGTATGCTCCAGCGAATCGGATTTCTTGCAACCATTCTTCACGAACCAAAAATTATCATTCTTGATGAACCTCTTTCTGGCCTTGATCCTATCGGACGAAAAGAGTTAAAAGATGTCATCGTTGAAGTTCACAAAGCAGGTAAGACGGTTTTCTTTTCCAGTCATATTGTTCCGGACGTTGAAGAGATTTGTGACCGAGTGATTTTCCTGAAAAATGGGAATCTTGCCTATGACGGCTCTGTTAGTGCTCTTATGAAGCAGGCGAAAGTTCAGGATTTCATCATGACGGTTGTTGCTCCTGGCGAAATACCATCAGCGATCCATCTTAAAGAACGTCTCGACCTTCCTGAAGCGCTTACCCGTTTTACTGTCTCACCAGATAATAAAGATGCACTTCTTAATCATCTTGTAACAAACCGGAAAACAATCATCTCCCTGGAAATGTTAAAGCCGAGTCTTGAAGAAATTTTCTATAACACGCGTGGAACTCATGACCCTCAATAAGACACTGACGATCTCGTATTATACTTTTAAGGAAATCTGGAAGAGTAAGATTCTTTTGAACGTATTTTTCGTTGGTATCGGTCTCATGGTAGTAACTTACGTCGCGACCGAGTTTACTTACGGAGTACCGGAGAGGGTAGCGCTGGACTTTGGACTGGGCATGCTTTCACTCTCTTCACTGGCAATATCGTTGTTTCTTGGTGTAGGACTTCTCTCCAAGGAAATCGAATCCCGTACGGTTTACATGGTCATATCCCGGCCAGTTCCAAGATATTCTTTTATCCTCGGAAAGCTTATTGGACTGATGGGTATTCAGGCAGTCAACGTCATCATCCTCTCGCTCATGACTATGACGGCAACTATGTTCCTTGGTGGGTCAATAAATGGTCTGATTCTCTGGGCGATTGTTTTCATTTTTCTTGAATCCCTGATGCTACTTCTTGTTGTTGTCCTACTCTCTCTTTTGGCCAACAACATCCTCTCAGTGCTTTTTTCTCTGGTTCTTCTCCTCCTCGGTCATGTTATCAAGGACACTCAGGAAATTTCTTTTGTTAAGTCGAATGCTTTGGTCGTGAAGATCCTTGAGGCCTATCACTTTGTGCTGCCAGCTTTTTATAAGTTGAATCTTAAGGATTTTGTGATCTATAAAAATGAATTACCTTTTTCCTATCTGGCAGGTAATTTTCTTTATGCAATCCTTTACTCAGGGTTTCTCCTCCTCGTCGTGGTCTTTCTCTTTCAACGGAAAAACATAGATTGAAAGAGCTTTATCAAATTTACGCTTTCGTTGCCGGACTTCTTATTGGGAGCTTTCTCAATGTCGTGATCATACGACTTCCTCAAAGTAAGGATCTCGTCAAAAAAAGATCCTCATGTCCAAAGTGTGACACTCAACTGAAGTGGTATCACAATATCCCGGTCTTCAGTTTCTTATTCCTGAGGGGAAAGTGCGGCTTTTGTGGAGCAAGAATCTCCTGGCGATATCCTCTCATTGAAATTCTCACCGGACTGATTGCACTTTGGCTGTTTCCTGGTGACTGGAGCGAACTCAGTCTTGCTTTCTATGCTTTCCATTTTACCGTTGCATGTATTTTTATCTGCCACTTCTTCATTGATCTTGATCATCAATTACTCCTCGATTCCCTGAATCTTTATCTTTTGGCAGTCGTACTTCCTTTTGCTTTCTTCACTTCTCACTGGTCATTCTGGGCAATCGGCGGCGCTATCGGTTTCGGAGGAACACTTCTGGTGACATGGCTATTCTACAAGATTCGAGGCCAGATCGGACTTGGTGGCGGAGATATTAAACTTTATGGAATTTTGGGAGTTCTTCTTGGTCCCATGGGAGTTGTCTTCAATATCTTTCTCAGTTGCTTTGTTGGTGCATTAGTCGGAATTATTCTTATTTCCCTAGGGAAAACTACCAAAGAGAAGCCACTTCCGTTCGGACCTTCCATTCTTATCGTAGCGTCTTTCCAGATTTACTTTCCCGAATGGGCCCATCAATTACAGGCGTGGATCTTCTAAACTTGGCGACCTGCCCCAAAGCGCTTGATATCTACAAGTTACTCTGCCTATAATGAATTAAAGTTATTACAGCACCAGGAAAAATGCTTTGGCCAAGTCTCTCAAAGACCAGATTGATGAGTTAATGGGGAAACTGAGTCCCGGTACAACCATTGGGCTCGACATTGGCGCTCATAGTATTAAAGTTTGCGAACTTTCCGGTAGCCCTGGAAAGTTTAAAATTGAGCGCTTCGGTGTTTTCACTCTTTCAGAAGCTGCCCTCATTGAAGACGAAATTCAAAAGCCTTCGGAAATAGTTGAAGGTGTTCTCGAAGCACTTAAACAATCCGGAATACGCTCACGTCAGGTTTGTCTCGGTTTGTTCGGACCGAACACGATGACGAAACGTCTCAACGTACCTGAAGGTTCACGCGAAGAAATCGAAGATCATATTCTTTGGGAAGCTGAACAGTACATCACCTTCGGTGCCGATGATTCCCAAATCGACTTTCATATCGTCGGAGAAAACGAAGGTGGCGGTAAAGACGCTATCGTTGCTGCTGCCAAAAATGAAATTATTGAAAGCTTCACAAATATCTGCAAAGACGCAAAACTCACCGCTACTGTTGTTGATCTGAACGTGCTTGCCCTCGCCAATGTCATGGAAGAAGTATTTGGCGACAACCTTGATGAGTATTCGCAAGGCACTCTTCTTCTCGATCTTGGTGCTCAAAGTACCAAAGTCATAGTGTATAAGCGTGGAGCCCCTATCTTTACCAAGGAAGTTGCGGTTGGCGGAAGTCTTGTCACTGAAGAAATTCAGCGACAGATGGGGGTGTCTTACGAAGAAGCTGAAGATCTCAAGATAACTGTCGATGACCGAGGAAATCTCCCTCAGGAAATTCTGAATATCGTGAATTCACAGATTGAAGGCATTGTTTCCGAAATCAAAAAAAATATAAATTTTTATATTACTCAGGGTTCTGCTGAAAAAGTAGAATACTGTTTTGTTACCGGCGGAACATCACTCCTGCCTGGTCTTATTGAAAAGCTCTCAATCGTCACAGGTCTCGAAGTCCAGCGTCTCGATGTACTCAGTGTTTTTAAGCTGAATAACAAAAAACTCGGAGAGAATGCCGACCAGCTTGCGGCCATCTCTCCAGTTGTCATTGGTCTTGCCATGAGGAAGGTTAACTAGTGTCGATGATTAAGATCAATCTTTCCAACGCCAAGAAACAGGTCGATATCTCAAATATCGGCGGTTTCGATTTTACCCGCCTCAAGATCAAGGCCGTACTTCTTGTTATCGTTCTTCTTTATGTTCCTGATTTTATCATTTCCCCTATGTGGCTGGGTCAGGAAACAGATCTTCAGACTGATCTCGATCAGAAGAAAACTCAGGTTGCAGCTCTCAAACGTAAAGTGAATGAGGCCAAGAATTACGAGAATCAGATTAAGGATCTTAAGGCGCAGGAAGAAGCTCTTGAGAAAAAGCTTCTTGCTGTGAAAGAAGCCATTTCCTTCAAAAAAAATCCCTCGGCCCTTCTTCTCTATATTGCGAAAAATACTCCACCGGATATGTGGATCAAAGATCTTACGATTGAGAACGATGTACTTACCGTCAAGGGTGAAGCCCTCGATTACACCAGTATTGGAAACTTTGTTCAAAGCCTTCGCTCCTCAGTGTTTATTCGTGATGCCAATGTCGGTCAGCAGTCGCAATACGTAAGAGAGCCAGATAAGACCAGAATTGAGGTCTTTGATGTCCGCTTTAACATCGCGAGGTTTGACCAGTGAAAGAATTAGTCAATAAACTCATCGCGAACGTTCACGTCTTTATGTTTCTCTGGGGATGCTGGACAACTTACGAGCTTTACGAAGTCCATGCGGCTCGAATGACTGAAATTGAAAATGAAATTCCTACTGTCGAAGCAGATATTGTTAAGCTTAAAGTGAAAGTCAAAGAGATCAATGACTTCGTGAAAAAAGCTGACGAGTACAAAGTCCGCGTGGAAGAAGTGGCGAAGAACATTGAAGCTATCCAGAAACAGCTTCCTGCTGAAACAAATGACTCCCAGATTCTTTCGGCTTTCCAGTCAGAAATGAAAGTCCTGAACATCAAAGACACTACTCTGGAGCCCAGAGGAGAAGAATCGAGTACCTACTTTATCTCGAAAGACTATTCCATCAAGGCCAGTGGAACCTTCCTTCAATTCCTTATTTTCTTTGAGAGAATCGGTAATGCTACCAGAATTTACAACGTCAAAAGCCTGAAGCTCACAACCAATGGCGGTGTCAGAAAAGGGCGTTTTCAAATTGTTAATAGTGAGGCCATCATCCAGGCCTACAGATTCAATCCCAGTTTCCGGGTTGAGCGCGGCTTTTAAATCAATAAGTGGACAGCCATCAAACATCACTGGATAATATTCTGGTATGAAGATCACATTGCTACTTTTTCTCATTTCCTTCGGGGCATTCGCTGCCCCTACGAACAGTGCGCTTGATGAATTCTTCAAGGACAAGACCAGAATTCAAAATCCGCTGGAATTAAGAGATCCTTTCAAATCTCCGCAGGCAAAAGGTCAGCGGATGAGACAGGGTGGAAATCGATTTAGTCGCGGTGGAGGGCTCTACAGTAATCTCGAGCAACAATCGATGAATGACTGGAACGTCTATGAAATCCGTGTCGTGGGCGTGATGATCGGTAAAGAAAGAAGGGCCATGGTTACACGTGGCGATGGTAAGAGTGCCGTAATCGTCATCAAGGAAGGGGCACGCATAGGACCAGACAATGCTGAAGTGAAAGCCATCCTTCCCGGCGGAATCATCCTCGTCGAAAAAATTATCAATGTGTACGGACAGGAAGAATACTTAGAAACTGTGGTACCAATTTCAAGATAATTTCCCTACAATATTAGTAGAGTCCGGTATGGACATTCTTAAGGATGAGAACATGAAGAAAGGATTTTTTTCTGTTTTCCTCGCCTTCTTTGCTATTTCGGTAGGGGCGCAGGAAATCAAGAACGTCAGTTTTACTCAGGACGGGGAGATCAGCAAACTCATCATTGAGGCCGATCAAGCTATCCTTGCGGAACGATTTCATGTCACAGAAGACAAGCAAATCATTCTTGATTTGAAAAACGCTAAAGTTTCTCCCAAACTTCTTCGCGGGATTGATACCTCTGAATTTCCCGGCTCTACAGTTTATGTTTCTGGTTACCGAAAGCCTGGAACCTCAAATGATATTCGCTTCGCCATCCAGCTTCGCGACAATGTCCGCTCAGTACTTGAAACGAAAGGGAACAACATTGTTCTCAATATTGAAAATCGTTTCGGTGTGTTCACAAAGAATCAGGTAAAAAGCACCACTGTCACTACAGCAAAATCTCAGGAAACATTTGAAGACTCTGTCGGGATTAATGTTCCTAAGTCGACCAGCCTTGAAGATATTCTTGAAAATCTTACCCTCTCTGGTCCGAAGAAATATGTTGGACGCAGAATTTCCATTAACGTTCGTAATATTGATGTGACTGATGTTCTGAATATGATCGCGGATACTTCCGGCTTCAACATCATTATTGACCAGAACGTTGGGAAACTTCCTCCACTCACTCTTTCACTGACAAATGTTCCCTGGGACCAGGCACTCGATACCATCATGAAGCTTTCAAAGCTGGTAGCCGAGAAGAATGCCAACATCCTGATCATGAAAACTGCTGAGCAGGCCGCTCTTGAACAAACCGCCCTGATCGCAGCCAACAAACAAAAAGAAACACTCGAGCCTCTCGTTACTCGCGTCTTCCTCATTAACTACGCAACTCTTGCTGATATCAGAACTGTGATTACAGATTATTCGACACCAATCCGGGGGAAACTCCAGGTTGATGAAAGAACAAACAGTCTCATCGTTCGCGATACTGTTGAGGCGATTGACCGCATTAAAAAAATTATTGAGACACTGGATACTCAGACACCACAGATTCTTATTGAAGCAAAAATTGTTGAAGCCCAGGAAGATTATTCAAAACGCATTGGTCTTACCCGCGGTGTAACTTTTGGCTATGATCCCGTCGTGAATACGACCGGACTTACGAGCAAAGGCCCTGGCTTTTCATTCAGTACGGCTCCCGGCACAGGAGCCCCGACTGTTGCAGGGCTTACGATTGGTATCTATAAGAGGTTGACCGGCCTCAACCTGAACCTCGAAATGATGGAACAAGAATCGAAAGTCCGCGTTCTTTCAAGCCCACGTGTCGTCACTCAGAATAAGCAGGCAGCAACACTTACCGCCAACGAATCAACAGCATTTTCTACCAACACTGTTACAAACGGTGCAACGACTACCGGATTCTCAACGTCTACTGCAACGACATCACTTAACGTTACTCCTCAGGTCACCAATGATGGAGCGATCAACCTGAAAGTCGCAGTGAACAAGTCTTCCTTTGGCGTAAGACCAGTTGAAGGCGCACCACCAAATCAAACCACCAGATCTGTGAATACGACCGTACTAGTTGATAACGGATCTACTGTTGTGATCGGCGGACTCTATACTCATGGGAGCACCGAGCTCGTGCAGGGGATTCCTTATCTCAAGGATCTTCCACTTGTTGGTTGGTTATTCCGTAACCCATTCAACACCCAAACAACAAAATCGGAGCTCGTTATCTTTATCACTCCGCGGATTCTTAACCAGGAAGAAGCTGGATTCTCCGAGAAGCGTGCAACAAACGTGAAATCGGAATCCGAGTCACTTTAAGGAAGGTTGCTGTGTCGGGGAAGCGAAACCAATCTGCCTTGTTGGCCAAGTACTATGGCATGTACAAGAAGAATCCCCGTTCTAAGGTGTTCGCACCACTGGCTGAAGCATTTCGTAAACTTGGAATGCTTGATGATGCCTTGAAAATTCTCAAAGAAGGCATTCGTCAGCATCCAAACTATGCGCTCGGCTACATCGTTCTTTCTCACTGCTATTATGATCTGGAAAAATACGAACTCACTTACAATACTCTGAGACCAATCATCACTCAGAACGCTGATAACATTTCTTTGCAAAAGATTTTTGCACAGGCATGTATCCATCTGGGCTATCTTGAAGAAGCTCTCGAAACCTATAAATATCTTCTCTTCCTCAATCCTCGTGACAAGTTTTTTGCTGTTGAAGTGAAGAAACTTGAAGACGACTTAATGGTTGGACATAAGAAACTTTCACTCGACCAGTTGATTAAAGCACCGGACATGGTCATCCCCATTTCGGATACTGTTGATGACGACTGGGTTCAGGTGGATTTTAATCGCACTCATAAAAAAGCTCTTCCGGAGAGTAAGAAGCCTCAGCCGGAACCGGAAGATGATGACTGGGTCATGCATAAACCCGGGACAGAAGAAAAATCCTCGATCCATCCCATCCTGAAACAATCCGTTCAGGAGAGAAGTCTTGAAGACGATTTTTATGCAGATGAATTTGAAGATGAACACGGTGACATTGATGAGGTAAATTCCACTATTAATGCCGATTCACCCATTGTCTCTCACACATTGATTGACCTCTATTGCAGTCAGCATTACTACGATAAGGCGATTGAGCTCATTGAAAAAATTCTCGAACTGAATCCCGGTGATCAGAATTCCACCAGAAAGCTTGGTGAAGTTCTTCGAATGAAAATGTCTCACGCGGCTTCCGGAAAAATGAACGAAGAATCCGGTCACGATGAACTTATTTCCATTATCGAGAATCAAGTGAAGGCGAAATCGCCGGCTGAGTTGAAAGTCCGCGATGCCTTTGACCAGTTCCTCGGAAATCTTCGTGAACGGGCCGAACGCTCATGAAAAGTTTCCTTATTATAAATGGCCCAAATCTCAATATGCTCGGGAAGCGTGAGCCAGAAGTCTATGGAACTGATTCCCTGGATGATATTGCAAAGTGGACTGAAGAAAAGTTGAAGGGTGTTGCAACACTTCAATGGTTTCAATCAAATATTGAAGGCGAAATTGTTTCAAGAATTCAGCAGGCCCACTCAGAAAAATTTGACGCTCTCATCATCAATCCGGGTGGTTTCGCTCACACCTCTGTCGCCATTCATGACGCCCTGAAAATCCTGAAAATTCCAGTAATTGAAGTGCACCTATCTCAGGTCTATCGACGTGAGGACTTCCGGCATACTTTGTTGACGGCAAAAGCCGCTACGGCCATAATGAGCGGGCTTGGAAAACAGAGTTATTATGTCGCGATTCATTCGCAGCTCCACTGATTATTGATGCTTGTCTCCGACTAGCAATCTAAGGGAAATTTTTTTATGTACCAAACCACTGATTTCAGAAAAGGTCTCAAAATTGAGATCGAAGGCAAACCTTGGATCATCGTTGATTTTCAACACGTGAATCCTGGAAAAGGCTCGGCTTTCGTCAGAACTCGTATCCGTAATCTCGAAACTAACCAGACCATTGAACGCACGTTCAAGGCCGGAGTTGAGACAGTCGGTAAGCCGGACATGGAAGAAAAAGAAATGGAATTTAACTATGCCGATCAGGATGGTTTCAATTTCATGGATCAAACGACATTCGAGATGATTCACCTCTCTCATGATCAGGTTGGCGAAAACAAATTCTATCTTCAGGAAAACATCAAAGTTTTCATTCTCTATTATAACAATCGTCCGATTTCTATCGAGCTTCCTAACTTCATTAACCTCAAGGTTGTTGAAACAGATCCGGGAATGCGTGGTGACACCGCCACAGGTGGAAACAAGAAAGCTGTCATGGAAACAGGTCTTCAGATCAACGTTCCGCTCTTTATTAAAGAGGGCGAAGTTCTCAGGATCGATACCCGTACCGGTGAATATATTTCTCGCGAGAAGGCATAATCATGAACATGGATACTCTGAAAGAAATCGTTAAAGTTGCTAAAGACCAGGGCGTTGCTGAACTTAAGGTTGAAGGCAAAGACTATAAAGTTTCTGTCAGCTTCATGAGTTCATCTGCACCAATCGTTCATCATGCTCCGGTTGTTCATCACGCACCAGCAGATGCTGCTCACCCATCTGCTACTCCGGCGAAAGCTACTGCCGTTGATGCCAATATTCACGTTGTGAAATCTCCATTCGTCGGAACTTTCTACGGCTCATCCGGACCTGGGAAACCTGTCTACGTTAAAATCGGGGACAAAGTAAAAGCTGGACAGCCACTCTGTGTTCTTGAAGCGATGAAGATCATGAACGAAATCGATGCCGATAAAGCGGGCGAGATCGTTGAGATTTGTGTTGAGAATGAATCACTGGTCGAATTCGGCCAGCCACTCTTCAAAATCAAGCTTAGCTAATGAAAGTAGAAGCGAAGAAGTTCAAAAAAGTCCTGATTGCTAACCGCGGAGAAATCGCCATCCGCGTGATCAGAAGTTGCAAAGAACTCGGCATTGAAACTGTTGCCATTCATTCCACTGCGGATGAAGATTCGCTTCACGTGAAAATGGCAGATGAATCTGTCTGCGTTGGTCCTGCGAAATCCAAAGATTCTTATCTCAATATTCCTCAGATTCTTTCTGCTGCTGATATTACCGGTGCAGATGCGATCCATCCGGGTTACGGATTCCTTTCTGAAAATGATGAATTCGCTGAGATGTGTGCGAAGTGGGGAATCACTTTCATTGGTCCATCCGTGAAGTGTATTCAGTCGATGGGCGATAAAATCGAATCTAAAATCACTGCAAAAAAAGCCAAAGTTCCTACTCTTGAGCCGATCTACGTCAAAGACGTTGATGAAACTCAGATTAAAAAAGATGTTGAGAAAATGGGCTTCCCGGTTCTTATCAAAGCATCCGCTGGTGGTGGTGGCCGCGGGATGAAGAGAATCGAAAATTTCGAAGAACTCTGGCCGGCACTTTCACGCTTACAGGAAGAAGCGAAAGCGGCTTTCGGTGACGGCACACTCTTCATCGAAAAATACGTCATCAATCCTCGTCACATTGAAGTTCAGATCCTTGCGGATAAGCACGGTAATGTCATTCACCTGGGCGAGCGTGACTGCACCATCCAGAGACGTTTTCAGAAAATTCTTGAAGAAGCACCTTCTCCGGTCATCACACCCAAGGTGAGAGAGGAAATTTGTTCCGCAGCTGTTCGTCTGGCGAAGTTCGTTGATTACGATTCGGCTGGCACGGTTGAGTTCCTGTATGATCAGGATGAGGAAAAATTCTACTTCATGGAAATGAACACACGAATTCAAGTTGAGCATCCAGTGACTGAAGGTCGCACAGGTGTTGACCTTATTTCCGAGATGATTCGTCATGCACAAGGGGATGTTTCCCGATTCAAGCAATCGGATATCATCTTCCGCAATCATGTGATGGAATTCCGGATCAATGCCGAAGATCCAAAAACAGGCATGCCTTCACCGGGACATATCACGCATTATCATAGACCTGGCGGTATTGGCGTGAGAGTAGATGACTTTATCTATACGGGATATACTGTACCTCCACACTACGACTCTATGATTTCTAAGATCATTGTTCAGGCCGATAATCGCGCCAATTGCATCACTCGTGCGAAGCGAGTTTTGGATGAAACCGTAGTGAGTGGGATCAGCACGAACATCGATCTTCACAAGAGCATCCTGAATGATCCAGAGTTTGTGGAAAGTCGTTTTTCGACCAATTATTTATCCAAAAAACTCATTTGAAAGTATAATAAAATTAAGCATTTAGTGTCATAGGAAGGGCATTTGATAGACTTAATTTCATCCATTCGGCAAATGATGGCCGATGAGAATTTTTCTGCAGCTGAAGAAGCTGCAGAAACCGCGCTCATATCCGCTACTCAAGAAGCAAGAACTGAAATCATTCCGCTGTATCTCACAGCACTCATTGCGCAAAAAAAATATCTGCCTGATCATCTCGCAACTGAATGCCTTATCGCACTTTGGGAAAAGGATAATCACCTTGCCGTTGATATTTTTGAACATGCATCTGAAGAATTAAAAGCTTCGTCAGATTTTCGGATTCTGTTCTTTCGCATGAAGCTCTCCGAAAAGCGCGGACGGATCCAGGAACTGCACGATCTCATTTCAAGTTATCATTTGAAGCTTTTTGAACGTAGTCTTCCTTCAGTTCCGTCACCGATACAAGATCTAGTCCAAAAATATTTCCGGGCGGACTTTCAACTAAAGATCCAGACCTTTGCTTTGACGCTGCTGAGAAAAGATTTGACGGGTGCTGAGTCCGAGCTGAATCAACTTATCCTTGATGCTTTCGAAAAGTCGTCACCGAAGACCCTGAAAGAGAAACTCAATTCACTTCTCAGCGTCCTTGCACTTCAGACTGAGAAAGGACATCTGGAAATTTATCAAAGCTTGCTCTCGCTTCTGGTGAATGGAATCACAGAGAAAAAAGATTACAAGAGACTGGCAGAAGCCGTGATCTATTTTGATGATTTCCGCTTTGGCATTATGCTCATGAATCTTTTTGTGACAAACAAGCTTGATTCCATTGCCACCGACTACGCCACGGAGCTTTCAACCCATCAGCAATACGACTTTGTCTATGTCGCCAAGCACTTTCCTGAATTGAAGAAATATTTCGTCAATATGACCAAGCCTATTCCTCGCGTCGATGTTGTCGAATCTCCGGATCTGACTCTCGAAGAAAAGCAGGACAAGTCCCTGACCATGTCGACACTCCCGCAAAACTCTGAGGACGAGGGACTTCTGATTCATCTCGTGCGTAATCAGAACTTCTCCGATGAAAGTCTTCTTGATCTTGCGGTTAGTTTTCTTCAGAGCGAGCTTCCGAGAGTCGCAGGTTCAGCTGCGATGATCGTTCACGAAAGAGCTACCGACGATAGAATAAAGCTTAAAGCTGCTTATCTTGCACTCACTGCACTTCTTCATGCTGGTGATTATCGCAAGGCCCTCGACCTCGCACTCGAATCCATGAAGTTAATTTCCAGTCAGGATGATCTTCTTTCGTTTCTTTATTGTGAAGCAGAGGCGTATCTTCGCCTCAATCAGAAAAATGAGGCCCGTCAAGTTCTGAGAAAGATTGTCTCAATCGACTCACGTTATCGGATGGCGAAAGAAAGGCTTGAGAAACTCGGATGAGATTTAAAAGTGTACTGGGAGCTATTGTCTTTGTTGTTTTTGCTTCGATCGCGGCACTTGTGATTTTCGTGCACACCAATTCCTTTGGGTCTCTCATTACAAAAGTGATTTCTGATCTCTCGCTCAAGAAGACGAATACCTATATCAGTATCAAGAATATCGGCTTTTCTGTATTCCCTCCGGGTATTGAGCTTAATCGTGTGAAGATCAGGAAAACGATTTCGTCTGACGAAACACTCATGGCGGAATTTGGACGCCTTGGTTTTTATATAAGCTTGATTGAACTTGAAGAAAGAAAACTCACTTTTGGTGAAATCAGAATTTCTGATTCAGTCATCGATTACAACTTTCCCAAGAAAGATGAAGAGACTAAGGAAATCGACAAAAAGATTATTGATAAGATTTTCGATCTTTCTGAAGAAGCTCCGGTTCGGATTGATACCCTCCTTATTGAGAACACCCGGCTGCATGCGAACCATGACATCATGGAGGCCCGCAGGCTAAAGATCTTTAAAAAAGGAAAGGACTTCATGGTCCGTTTCCACTTGTCGAATATCAAACCACTCGCCGATAAAGACTATTCCGTGGATGAAGTCTGGGGAGATGTGGAAATCTCCCGGAATTCCATCGATATTTATCGCCTTAAAGTTCTTCATGATGTTCAGACTTTGCTGTTGAAGGGAAAGATCAATAATTATCCCAAGCTCAAGGGGGCGGAAGCTTCCTTCAACGGTGAGGCTCACTTCCATTTAAGACACTTTGATCGTGAAATTGGTCTTCCACCTGAAATTCATTTCGATCAGGGATTTGCCAACGCTATTTTCAATATTGATTATCGTAACGGTAGTCTGGAGGGAAAAACTCAGCTTCTGGTTGAATCTCTGAATTCAAGTGTCCTGGAAGCTGATAAAATTCTGGCAGAAGTTCACTTTACACAAAAAAACATTATCCTTCACTCCGCAACAGTGGTGCATGATGAGGAAAAAGCGGATCTGGTTTCCCCCGCCAAAGTATACGATTTTGATGCTGGAAAATTCTTACCAGAAACCGTGCACGTCAATTTGCAGAAGTTTCTTCTTACGAATGCTCTCAAAGTTGTTCCAAGTCTCAAAGTACTAAAAGGCGAGATGACCGGAGCACTTGATATCAATCACAATCACGGAGATTTTCTTTTCCGTCCTGCCAATGGTTTTGTTATTCACAACCTTGGTCTGGTCGTTGGAAAGGAAAAACCTTTTCCCGTAGTTATGGTGAAGTCTGCAGTCATGAAGGACGCCCTCGTCACACTTCTAGGTGGTGAGGTTCATCTTTCTTCAAATATTTCTCTGCCTCACTCAAAGCTTGATGTGGATGGATTTGTGAACAAGGATCGCGCGCGTTTCTCGATTGTCGATGCTCAGGTCGATCTCGAGGATCTCGGAAATATAGCAAAACTTGATGTGAAAGGCGTCGGTACACTCAGCGTAGAGGTCGGTGGTACCCTCAAGGACACAGAGTTAAACTTCAAAGGGAAAATGCGCGGCTTTGAAGTTCTTGGTTATCGCATGGGAGATACTGAGACTGAATTAACGGTGGATCTCGGTGATGACAGTGTTCTCATCAATAAATTTGAAAGTAAGTTTGGGTCTACTCCCATCTCCGGAACGGGAGCTATAAACTGGGATAACAACGATATCGCTCTCGGTATTAATTCCCCAAACACAAATTATCATGATCTCGCGCAAATCCTGAATCCCATATTCTCGAAAATTGATTTTCTTCCGCAGGATATGAATTTCGTTGGTAAGTTGGATGCTGCGATTTACGGCAAGACAAACCTGGATGGATTAAAAGTGAAAGCAGGCGTGAAATTTAATGACCTTGTGGCCTACGGAGAAGTGGTCAACTCTGGGTCCCTTGAAATCAAACTCTCTGATCAGCTTCTGACTTTTACAAATATTGATGCAGAAAAGGGACGCGGTGATATTTTTGGAAGTTTCAGTTACTGGCTTAACCAAAAAAGACTGAAAACAAATATGAAGTGGGAAAACATTGCGCTTTCCTCTTTCAATTTATCCAAGCTTCTTCATTTGAATATCGACTCCCAAGTCAGTGGAACCCTGGCCGGTGAAGGCCCGGTTAAGGATTATACACTCTCATTAAAAACCAAACTGTTTAACACGCACTCGCCTAATTATAAATTTGATGACTCTGACTTTGAGATGACTATCCACCCTGACTATATTGCCGGACGAGTAAGCTTCCTCGGAGATACATTCACGAGTCTTTTTCATATGTCACTAACCGAAACCGGAGATTCCAAGCTCAATCTCAGGGTCAATCTTCCCGATGCAAAACCAATCCTGGTTGCACTCCTTGGGCAGCATCTTGAAAATGAGAACATCAAAGGGAAGGTCTTCTTTGATCTGTCTTCCCAGTTTACGGGCATGTTCAAAAACATGAATCTCTCGGCGCAAATGACTGAGTTCTCTTTTATCCATCCGGAATTCCGGTTTGAGTATGCAGCCAACAGTCCCGATTTCCTGATTAAGAATAATGTTATTGAGAAATGGGACATGTCTGTTCGCCAGCCTGATTTGAAATTTAATTCCAAAGGGTCCGGTGTTTTCGGCAAGGATGTATCTCTCCTTCAGGAAGTGGAAGTTAATTCCAAGATTCTTGAGATCCTGGTTGCTCCTGTCCTTTCGGCTGAAGGGTTTTTGACGAGCTCAGCAAAAATCACGAGCATCGGAAATAAATATAATCTCGCTTTTACCAGTAAGGCCGAGAAGCTGAACCTTTCAGTGGAAGGCGTTCCGTTCCCTCTCAATGACCTCCAGTATGATTTTGTTTTCTCAGATCGCCGTCTTCAGATACGTAAACTCCGGGCAGCACTTGATAACGGTTCAGCTCTTTTTCGGGGCGAAGTTTATTTTGATGAGAATGAGCCTGACGTGAATATCAAATATGTTCTTGATCGCGCGGAAATCCCCATCATGGGAAAATCTGTCGTGAATCTTTCCGGTGAGGGAATCATTCTTGGAAATCAGCGGCCCTATGACGTCGGCGGCGAGATCATGGTAAATAAGGCTTTAATTGTTAATGAACTGAGCGAGTTTTCATCCAAGTCTTCTGGGCTTGGTGATGTCCGCTACCTTCCGAAAAACCAGGAATCCGAGCTCGGAAAACTTCTTCGCCTTCATGTAAATGTCAAAGCTGAGAACAATATCCGGATTTCTAATTCGATGATGGATGTTTA
>JBKJNQ010000104.1:0-3751 GCA_046593575.1 Bacteriovoracaceae bacterium | reverse complement strand
GCAAATGCAGATGATCAAAGCAAAATCTGATGCAGGAACTTTGAAGCCAGAAGATTTTAAAGGTCCACGCTGGTTACATGTGATTCAGGCGATCGATAAAGAAGAAGTGAATTGTCTCGCGATCAGTAAGATCAACGGAAAGCTTCAGGGCTGTAACGACATCTGGCTCGATGGTTTAACAGAGGACAAACTTGTTTGTTTCAAAGGCAAGACCATGCCGAAATGCCACGTTGAGTGCATTCAGAAAATATACAATCGCCAATTGGATCTCACTCCAGGCTCTTGTCCAGCAGAGGGTAACTAATTATGAAAAACATTATCATCGCAGCTATCGCTCTCAGTTCATCTTTTGCTTTCGCGGTTCCGACAGTTAAAACGTGGGTGAATCCTGAATGCGCTTCGGGATCATGCGAAGTTAAAGGAATGAAACTTTTCACAGAAAAAGGTGTCGCAGCCCGGTTGGCCGGAAATAGTATGACAGCAGAAATCGAAGGTGCATCTAAGAGCGATCTTAAGAAATACGCTTTCGTTCAGTACATCAAAGGCTGCGTCTTCGAGACTGACAGTCAGGGTACGATCAAGATGGGTACTCGCGAATTCTGGGGATATAGAACTCGTCCTTTTAAGCATGTGGGATTTGAACTCGATTCTGCGAGCGATCGCGATCCCCTTTACTGGTCAAATGCAAATGCTGGCTTCGATGATCTTCGTGGAATATTTATTCCAAGAAACTCATACTACGTTTATGCCAATCCCCTCCTGACTGAAGCATATGGTTCATGGGCAGGGAAAATTTCTAATCTCAAAGAGAATAAGATCTTTATTCAGGATGCACCGACAGTATCGGGCTGGGATATCAATGATGAGACAATGAAGGTTACAGCCAGAAACGCCAGTCTGAATTTCAAAGTTTGCCTTCATAAGATTGAAGACGTTCCAGCGACTGTGGAGTCTCCGGCGACTGAAATTCCGGGTGCGATTGTTTGTATGAGCTGGGATTCGAACTTTATTTATAACTTTTCGACAAGAAAGTTTGACGACAAGAAAGACCAGATTCATCAGGCCTGTAAGTAATCAGCCTATAAAAAGTTTGAGATAAATTCCTGCGAAAAGGGCGAGGAGAATTCCTCCTTGCCATTTGAACAAGTCATAAACTTTTTCAAATTTAGAATCTATCTTTTTGAATTCTTCTCTAAATTCCAAATCCATATGATGAAAATGATTTGTTTGTGCTTTTAGAATTAGCACCAACATTTCTTCCGTCGTGATCCTCTCTCGATCAACTTTTGACAAAATTTCCTGAGACTTATTTGTAAGCCAACTGTCAAAGACTTGGTTATCGAACACAACAGCCCCCATCATTTACCTCCGGGATTGGAGATATTTTATCATAGACGTAGCAATTTTAGGGGCACAGATTGTATGACTTAAACCATCAAAATTACTTAATCACAGCTTGAAGCATAAACTTTCTTGCGATAACTTGAATGTATGATCAGAGTCACAAACGCGGCCCTCTTTTTCCTGGCAGCAGGAATTCTCACCTCAGTAACAATCCTGTCTGCTTATCAGATCCTGTTTGTGATTCCACTTTGCTATTATTCTTATTTCGCCATTAAAAACAAGAAAACCGCCCTTCCTAAAAGCGCATTGTGGCTTCTGGCTTTTACAGCCGTCGCTCTTCTCAGCCTGCTCTTGAATCTCGATATTATTCCCAAGCCTTCGAAGAATTTTGGACGTCTCAAATACTATCTCTATGGTCTTGGTGGAATTTTTGTATTCAGAGTCTGGTTGGTTGATGCTTCTGATAAAGCAAAAAAAATCATCGTAAACGTATTTCTCGCAAGCATAATCATTGCGGGCCTCTACGCGCTTTGGCAGTTTGCCTCTGGTGTTCCAAGAGTAAAAGGTCTGACCGATACGATGAGATATGGTTACGGTTCAGCGATGTTGTTGTTGGTACTACTTTCGAGTCTTTTACATCGGGAAAAAATCAAGTCATGGTTCGATAGTCGAGTTGGCCTTGCTGCTTTCGTCATCGGATTTCTTGGCATGTATGTGACCTATGCACGTGGTGGACTTCTTGGATTCCTCTGTGGAATACCATTCGTATTGTACTTTTATCGTCCTAAATTGGGGCTCACACTCGGAGCTGGCGCAGTTTTAATCGTCATGACTCTTGGAGGGTTCTATCTTTTCGGAACAAGTCCAACATCCAGCTCACGCTATCTGATTAACAAGAGCAACAACTCTGACCAAATCAGAAGAAGCCAGTGGAAAGCGGCAGTCATTGCGATTCAAGAAAGACCAGTTCTTGGTTGGGGACTTTCGAATTTTCATTCTCAACTCAAACGAATTAAAGATACCTACGATCTCGACAAGAAAGATTACAACGACGCCCACGCACATAATTTGTTTCTTGAAGTAGCAGCAGGAACTGGACTCATTGGACTGTTTCTATTCCTGGGCTGGCTCATAGCCTGGGCAATCGAAAGTTTCATGGCCGGAGGTCTGAACCGGGCGATGGTCATTCCGTTCGGCGTAGCATTTGTAGTAGGAAGTCAGTTTGAAGTTACGTTCGATGCGAATAATGCTTCGATGATTTTCTTTTTTTACTCATTGAGCTCAGCATACTTAAATATCAGGAAGACTTCTTAAGTCTAGCAAGCCCTTCAATAACAAGACTTCTCATCAACACCTGATACGGAATCCCTTTTTTTTCTGCAATTGCTTTTAGCTCATCTACAACTTCTGGAGGAAGAGTAAGACTCGTAGGCATTTTACGTTTCATAAGACGTTTTTGTGCGGCTTTCGAAGCCTCATAATCAAACTCAAGTTCGTCGTACTCTGGTCCAGATTCTTTCACATATTTAGCTGTCATATAAATTTCTCTCTTTCTTATTCGTGAACCTACAACTAATTGGCCGTATTAAATTGTCTCGAACAGTAAAGCTTACGAATAATATTCTTCCACTTTTATCTTTTGCAATTAATCCAAAACGCTCTTCGTTACTGATGGGATCAACCTGTAAACCTAGCGGGAATAAAGTTAAATCCTTAAAGCAAGACTCCACCTCATCCGGAGTAATCCCGTGCTTCTGAAATATTTTATCCTTATTCCAGTGATCCCAAATAAAACCATGAGTCGTTTGAAGAAACTCCTCAAGCCACTTAATAAATAAGAATTTCGCCAAGCCTCACTCCCCGGTAGTGTAGCACACTACCAAAACGGGTCAATCTGACGCCTAACCTATAAGAATCACTAATTAGCTGTAGATGAAATACGGAAAAGAAGATAAGTTTTTGCAATGTCGAACCGCGCGAAGGCCATCCTCCTACTCCTCGTAGATACCCTGATTCTATTCCTGGCAATGGGGATAGTTGTTCTGATCAGGAAGAATGGAAATCCATCGGCACTTTATCTCGAACGTCACCTTGATCTCTTTTCAGTGCTCTTCCCTTTCTGGATTTTGATGTACTTCATTGAAGGTCTCTACACGCTCAAGACTTATAATCCTGCCAATCTTCCGATCTCGATACTTCGCGGGACTTTGCTTTCGGTCGTGGTTTCCTTTCTGATCATCTATCTCATGCCAAGTAAGATCGGTGTTTCTCCTAAGACCAATCTTGCTCTCATCGCTTTAGCCTCGCTTCCTTTGCTTTATTTCTGGAGACGTTTCTTCTTCACATATTTCGGAGCTGCCAGCCGATTAAGAAACACTATTGTTATTGGATCTCCAGATACTATTTC
>JBKJNQ010000039.1:0-17149 GCA_046593575.1 Bacteriovoracaceae bacterium | reverse complement strand
TTTTCTGTTCTTTTTTAGGCTGCTCTTTCCGACGATCGGCCCCGTTAGGCTCTTCTTTTTTCTGGGATTTCTGCTGCTCTTTTTTTAACTCTTCAGCATCACGACGAATCTTATCTTCTAGGCGCATGAACTTTGGCTCTTCCGGAAATTTCGGAAGGTTTCTTTCATCATCTAGTTTTCTCGCGTCTTTTAAAGTCTGCCTGAAAAACCAAAAAGGAAGTTTCACGAAAAGGACGTAACCAACAATTAACGAGACCACGACAGGAATAATTTTTCCGCCTGCCTTCATCATGGTTGTTAATACGTACTGGTCGTAGCTCATTTCACACTGATCCTTCATGGTCTTATCGGGAGAAATGAGTTTTTTCTTGGGGTATTTTAAACCAGAGCACCCTACTCGGGGATCATCTTCACCTACGGGCATCCCATGGCTTAGAGCTTTCTCTGGCTGAGTCGAGTTCTTCACTTTGAGGTCATCTTCCCCGATTTGATCGACCAAAGAAATTTACTCATGAAAGTGTGTCCCAAACTTCCACTTGTCGATCGAGGGCTCAGAAAAGATCATGCAGTCTCATCTTAAGTTTAACTCAAGGTACTTCACGGAAGTGAGGTGACCCAAACAAACCGAAGAGGTTATTGCATGCTGAAAACGCTTTCTATTTTGTTCGTATTTTTATTACTCGCTTCATGCGGGAAGTCAGGTGGCGGGGGAAGTAGTTCTCACGGTGATTCTGTCTCTCTGGAAGAAATAGCATCAGGAGTTCTTCCGTCGGCCGCTCACAATTTCAATGTCAATTTGAGAATGGACAGCTCTTTTAATGGTGCTCAACAGGATAAAATCCATGCGGCAGCGGAGCTCATTAAGAAAGTTGTCGGATCGGAAGAATTCCGGAACGCGATTGTGAACTTCACTTACGGCGGAAAGAAGGCGTTCGTTGACAACAAAGGCATGTCAAACGCCCAGGTCTATAAGGCGATCATCGAAGGTTCTGAAAAGCTTACTCCGGGAATCGATAACGAAATGGATTTGAGTCTGGAGCTTTATCAGGCGAACACTATTGTCGTCGGCTACACTATGCCAAACGAACTAAAGATCTGGATGAATGCGAAATTTTTTAATGCTAATTCCGCGACCAAGGTCACAACGAACATGGTTCACGAATGGCTGCACAAGCTTGGGTTCGATCATGCTCAGCAGAGTACTCCCAGCCGTCCATACTCGGTTCCGTATGCCGTGGGTTACCTCGTCGCTCGTCTGGCCCAGCACTATAACTAAATAACACCCGCTTCACATAATTCCTGTGCCCTGTTACCAAAATAATAGGGCACAGAGTTTTCTTTCCCTACCGGACTGTTGTCCCCGTGAGAATAACCAGCAAAATGCATGTACTCGTGAACGAGGGTATTGATCAGCGAGCATGCTGATCTTTCAAGTTTGAGAGTATTGAAATAGGCAGTACCACCTTGATGATAAGCAATCGTTACCATCTGATCCTGTTTTGGTTCAAAGGTTGCGACTCTGAGTTTTACCTTCTGCTGAAGCTGCATAAGAATCTCGGGGAGTTCATCGTCAGTGAAATCAAATTTTTTCAGTTTGATAATATCGCCCTTAAAGAGAACCATGCGAAAGAAATCATTCGCCCGTGGCATGAATCGGTCGAGTCTTCTTGGCGCAAGATTGTCTGTCACGAAACGGGAGATTTCTTCATTCCGCGGTCGACGTAATAATTTCAGAGCGAGCTTCTCGCATAGTTTCCCCACCGTGAGTTCTCTTCGTGTCTCTTGTGAGTCTTCAAAGGTGACAGAAACATCCTGGAACTCATGACTCCCGCAGTTGAGGACAGGAAGATAGATTTCTTTCACCGATGACCAGGCAACGGATGAGAAAAGAATTGAGATCAGGATAAAGATTTTCATAGTTCCTCCACTCGGATAAGTGGAGGAGAATTACCATACTAGGGTGAGCCCGCCATACTGCGGCCCGGGAGAAACCTCTCGTTATAGTACTTTTCAAAGTATTCGCGTCGGAAACTTGCGAATTTCTCACGATTTGCCTCGTCAGGGATTTTCTCTGTGAGCCATGCGAGTTGTGCTGTTTCGTGGTCACGCATTTTGCGAATTCCCTGGTCGAGAATCTTCGGATGAAGCTCTTTTCTGAGATTTGTAAGCTCAGTAATAAGCGCACCTTCAGACGAGATAAAACTGATCGCGGTATCTTCAGAGAGTTCAAGGTCTTTGACGATGAACTCATGAACTTTGAGGATCCAGTCGTTCTGAAAATCTTCCTGCGCAAAGACCTGGTCGAACTCGGTCGTATAGATCACATTGTCCGTGTAATTATCCTTGTAGCCAACAGTGGTCACGGGAGTGAATGTGTTCTTTTCACGCCACTCCTCTTTCTTATTATCTGCGTAGAGCTCTGATGCCGATTCCTGCTGTTTCAGGATGTCTGCAACCTTATCCACCATGGAAGTTCTGAAGCTTCCGACATCGGCCATCACCACCGTCGCAACGGCTGCCGGTACGCCGAATCTCAGAGTGAATTTCCGTAAGACAGGACCAATTTTTTTCTTATGATCTGGGTTCATATCAAGAATCTGCTCAACTTCTTTCTGTTTCTCGAGAGAAACTCCGTTGATCGCAGCCTCCAAAGTATCGCTAATGCGCTTTCTCCAGAGCTGGTCTTCCTGTTTCACTGTCTGGAGATCCCCGCTAAGCATGTTCATGAGAGCACGGGTGGCATTCTCCACTCTTTCTCTCTTTGTTCTTTCAAAAGCTTCCTTGTCTTTTTTCGCTTCGTCTTGCCAGTTCTGTTGATGACGGAATTTTGATTCGTTTATATGTTCGAGCATGAACTTTTTCTTTTTCTCGAGTTCCTCTTCCTGCGCGGCCCGGAGTTCGTTGATCTCTTTCATCGTCCGGAGTTTCTCGCCTTCGAGTTCTTTCTTGATGGTCTCTTTCAGACCCTGAAACTTTGAAAGCTCTTCTTCTCTCAACTTTGAAACTTTCTTGAGCTCCCGGCGACGGGTATCTTCCAGGCGCTCTTCCGCAGCGGCTTCAATCTTTCGCAGACGGATCTCATGATCTTTTTTTAGTGATACCTGAAACGCTTCACCCTTCTCTCTCTTCATTGTGAGAAAGCCCTTGATCTTTTTCTTACCGGTACTCAGCTCCTGTTGAAGATCGAGTTCTGTCTTCCGGACGATTTCCCGGCTATCGAGTCGCGCTTTATTAAGGATGAGTTCCGCTTCTTTTTCTTTTCCTTTGAGATACTCCTGCGCTTCTCTCATGCGTTTGTGAGCGTCTTTCTCTCTCTGCTCAGCGGCTTCCGTCGCTGAATTCAGACGACCGGAGGCTTCGCGGATGATACTCGCTTCCTGTGAACGCGCCTCACGCAGAATTTTTTCTGACTCCGCGTGAACATCCACTTTCATGAGATGGAGGCGTTCTTCTTTTTTTCGGTATTCAAGCTCAACTTCGGCCAGTGATTTTTGTTTAAAGGATTCTACTTCAGCGAGAGTGACACTTTTCTCAGCGTGAATGCGTCCCCGTTCCTGGTTCTTGAAATTTTCGATTTCAAGGCGGGCCTCTTCAAGTTTTTCTTTAATATCAGTCTCGGTATCCAGAAGCTTGATCGACAGAGTGGAATATTCTCTCTGAGCGCGATCACGATCATGCGTAAGCCGCACGATCTCGTCATTCATGGACTTCATCTCATCCTGAAGAACGATTTTCTGCGTATTGAGCTCTGAAACCTGGGCTTCGAGACTGGATTTCTCTTTATGAAGGGCACGGTACTTTCCGGACGCTTCCTCAAGGATCCCCTGAAGGCGAATTTTTTCAGCGTCCTTTTCGCCAATTTCCCGGATTCCATTTTCAATCGATGAGCGGACTACGGCCAGCTCGCTATCGAGCTTAGTTTTCTCGGTCTGGTATTTATCTTCCAGGTCTTTTTTATCGTCATGAGATTTTCTCGTGAGGGTATCAAGTTCCTGATGGATGGTTTTTATCTTGAGATCAAGAGTGCTCTCTTCACTCGTGAGCTGGCCGATGCGCATGCCCGCACGCTCTACTTCAAACTGAAGAGTTGAGAGCTTTCTGTGTGAGTCCTGGGCATCATACTCAACTTTATTGAGCTGGCCTTTTTTAGAAGAAAGTTTCTCTTCAGCCTTCATAAGCTCTATGCGGAGTTCCGTATTGAGATTTTTAAGGTGAGTTTCCTGGTCCTTGTGGCGCTCGATATGTTCGACGAGCTTATTCTTTTCACCTTCGAGCCCGCTCAGGTTAGCTTTGGTTTCAACCAGCTTAACCTGCGATTCTTTCCTCTGAGTTTCGAGAAACTGAAGTTCTTCCTGAAGTCCCTGCACTTCATGGTCGAGAAGAGTTTTTTCTTTTAAAACCTGGGCCATGTGGCCGCGGATTCTTGCGGTTTCCTGAACAGCATTCTGGTTCCGCACGAGAATGGATTCCACTCGTTGAGTCTCAGAGTCGATTTCCTTTTCCTGATCTTCAAACTCACGAGCAAGCTCCATGAGTTCTTCTTCACGCTTTCTCGATTCAAGCTCTAGTTCGGCCAGCTTTTGCCTTTGCTTATCCACTTCCTGAGCACGGACTTCGCGCTCATCTTTCAAGGTTCTTAAGACGAGATTCTGAGACACAATATTCTCTTTGAGGATTCTCTCATCGCCTTCGAGGCGTTTTACATAATCACGAAGGTCACGAATTTTCCCTTCCTCATCCTGAAACTTCTGATGATGACTCTTCATCTCAACGGAAAGCTGCTCTTTCTGCGAGCGAAGCCCCTGGACTTCAGCTGAAAGTTTGCCTTTCTGCTGGGATTCTTTCTGGAAGGACTTGAGAATCTCATCGAGATCCTGTCGTTTTTTTCCTTCTTCATGCTTCAGAGTTTTAAGTTCGGATTCCTTTTCACGGATACGAAAGTTCATTTTCTCCAGGCGTTCCTTGAATTCACTTTCAAAAAACGGTGGTGGATCTTCCAGTTCTTTTTCGGGATGAGAGATCGATATCTGGTAGCGTGAATTCTGGATCGAAATCGCTTCCCCATCGCGGTAGCGCACTTCTTCCCGGTGAGGAAGGATCAGGGAACTCATATACATCTGATGAACAGACCCCAGATCCTTAATGAAAACATTACCGCCTGAGATCTTCACCTCTAGGAGTTTTCCTTCCACGTCCGGAAGGCAGAGATCACATTTCTGATCTGATCCCACCAGGATCGGTCCCAGTGAGGAGAAAAGATATTCTTGGCTCTGGCCGTCGCGGGAAACTTTGATGATCAATGAAGCCACAGGATCCTCCTACAACAAACTAGGCTACGTCTTGCTCTTTCGTATTCTCAGCTTTCCTACTCACACTCACACCCAGCGCCTCAGAGGCCACCGCCGGAGACACGTGATGCTTCCCCATTCGTCCCCACCATCGACTAATCGGACGGACGAGATTTACGAAGCCAATTTCCACACTGAGCTCTTTCGAGATCAGGTCTTCGGAAAGAACTTCAATCGGATCGCGCTCAGAATCAAAGTTGATCACTTCATCTGGAAGTTTGTTACTGGCGGACATGTTCCAGAGAATATCGAATTCATTCTCCAGTCTCTCAACCGTTCCCATGTAAACTTTTTCGCAGCTGAAGAAGGTATTCATGAAACTCATTCCCACAGAAAGAATAATTCCGATGATCGATGTGGACATGGAGAAGGAAATCTTCAGCAGGAAGTTATCCATGATGACTTTTGAACCTTCTACATCGGAAAGATTCATCCCACCCAGTTCAGGCAGCGCCTTCATGATCCCGAGGAAGGTACCAAAAATACCACCCACGATGAAAAGACCCGGAACTGTGTTCAAAAAATCATTGAACACGGCGACTGGAACAATCCCGAAGACTTTATTAAAGCACGGATTATTTCTCAGGACCGTGTTGGAAATCTCAAGAAACTTAGGACGCTCGCCCCACTTAAGGAACTTCACCTGTTTCATGATGTCGTTAACCATGCGGGCAGAACCCTGCTGAACCAGGAACACTCTGTCCGTCACGGTCATGATCGCATCCGGATTTCTACGTTTGAGAATCGATCGGACCTCAAAGACCTCGTAGTAGGTGATTTCAAGAAGTCTTTTGGTGATGACGTAAAAAGACTGCTCGGCTTTATCATCCCGGGCATCCATGAATTTCTTCACGCGCTTACTGAATTCCTTTGAGAACCAGTCTTCACGTCTCACCGTATAGTAGATCAGAAAACGAAGACCGACCGAAAAAATGAAGAACAGTCCCATCGCTGGCATCAAGAGATCGGTGGCAAAAATCACCACCCCATCAACAATTCCCTGAACAATATCCTGGCTCATAAAATTCCCCTTAATCCTTTAAGTTGAAACGAATGATAACTTTCTGGGATTTTTCACAGTTATATTTAGCGCAATATTCTTTATGGTTAAGTCCAGAAGCGATCGAGCGGCCTTTAACTTCTTCCGCCAGGAACGATCGACCCGTCACTTTCACCAGTGGTAACAGTTCTTTTTGGTGCTGGTAGGCCATTTCTTTTTTATCGAAGATGTAAGTGAAAATGGATTTCGCTCGGTTGTAAGACAGATCGAGGTTGTACGCCACTGCGGCCTTGTCCTCATCACTCAAACTTTGCGGGTCAATGTACTTCCCTTTATAAGTCGGCGAAGAGAACCCGACGATTTCCACTGAGGAAATCTCGCGGGCGACTTTTTCGTCCTCTAACAGAGCTTTTGAATATGTCGGAACGAATTTCTGGAGGATCTGCTTCATGTTTGCTTTGAGATCCGCGCGACCCGTATCAAAGTACTCTCCGAATTGGATAGTAACGTCCCCATTTTTCCCGTCAACACTCGCCTTGATTCCGTTCTTCGCGAGCTGATCAGCAACTTTTTTTGCGAGCTTTTTCTTTTGCTCCATTACTTCCTGCGCTCGCTTCAGATCACCCGAAAGACCATCCTTGTCCTTCTGAAGTTTGTCGATCGCCGCCAGGTAACGTCCGTGTTCCTTCTTGGCATCGGCCAGCTTATCAGACGCATCTTGCGCCTCGCCTTTGGCCTTGCCTACTTCATCCTTGAGCTTACTGAGTTCGTTATCAAGTTGCGCTTTCTCAGCCGCGACTTTGTTTTTGAAATCTCCGAGTGCCTTCGACTTCTCAGCCGCTGTTGCCTTCTCGAGATTCAACTGGTCCTCAAGCTGTTCGCGTTCTGCGTTCATCTTGTTATTAAAGTCAGATTTCATCTGGGCCATCTTCGCCTCATGCTCAGCCTGTGCCTGAGCAAGTTCTTCTTTCATGCCTTCCGTAGCATTCTGGAGTTGCGAAATCTTCTTCGCATTATCCAGTTTAATCATCGCGATCTGTCTGTTTAAAACTGTCGAAGAAGTATTCGCCTTCTGGGCAGTATCACGCAGCTCCTTGATCTTTTCCGAGAGGTTCGAATTCAGGTTCTGAATTTTCGCCTGGGTCTGGTTCAGACTTTCTGTCTTCTCTTCCACCTCATCCTGGAGGCGGGCCACTTCATTCTTACGTTGTTCGAGAACCTGCTGCTTCTCTTTAATCTCACGATCCTGTTCAGTGATCTTCTGCTGGTTATCAGCAATGATCTGTTTCTTCTCGGAGATGTCTTCGTTCTTTTCCTTGATGACCTCGTTTCTGAACTTGATCTTCTTATTCGAAAGCAGATTGGTGTTCACGATGTTTCGCACCATCTGCTGGTATTGGTTGAGGGCGCGGGCCTTCGAGTCGTTCTCATTTGCCTGTGCCTCAAGTTGCTTCTTTTCCTCTTTAGCTTCTTCCTGAAGCAGAGAAAGCTTACCCATCAACTCTTCATACATGCGGGCCTCATCCGCTGAGGCCTCTTTCTCCAGATAATCATCCTTGAGCGCATTGTATGCCTGGATCTGTTTCTTCAAATCCTGATTCTCGCTCTTTATTTTCTGGTTCTCGATCTGCGACTGGACACTAGAAGTTCCGGATCGAAGAGAGGCAACCACATAAAGAAGAAGAAACACGACTGACAGAACCATGAATAGATCTGAATACGAGGTCCAGAAGGAACCTTCTTCCCCGTTCTTCGCTTTCAGCTTTTGGTAATCCAAACTCATATTGAATCTCTCTGTTAGAAAATCATTTCAGGATTTGAGGCATGTTACTCTTCTGATTCGCGCGAAACCGGAAAATCAACAAAGCGAGATGTCTTAGCTACTTAGTTGAAATTGCTACGATAATTCTTTGTGGCGCCTGAATTTCTTGGGGTGATAACGAATGGAGGCACAACCTTTTAGTGTTGTGAATTTACTTACAGATTGCTTCTTTAAAATCGAGAAATGCGTTTTCGAATTTCTTATCAAGTTCCTTGTTCTTGTACGGCACCATGTACTTGTCGTACGTAGCATTCCACGGATCCATCGTGCAGATAACAGAATCTTTGAGCATGCGACCGGAAGAAAAATCAGAAAGATCCTTCCCCACCGACTTCATCTCACTCTTAAGACCAGCATCGGTAACTTTCCGCGGGTCAATTTTCCCGAACTCTGCAATCAGAGGGTTAAAAACCTCTTTTAAAGTTTCATACATCGTCACGTCTTCTGTGATGGTGAGGAATCTGGCTTCCGGGTGTTCTTTCCAGTCCATCGTCGAAGCGAGTTTTTCTCTTTCGTATGTGGAGAGATAAGAAACCCAGGTCTGGATGGTACGGATGAGAAGTTGTGCCTCACAGGTTTCATCGCATTCAGCAGGCCTGCTCTTCAAAGAAAAATCTTTTAGATAATTAGAAATTTTTTGAACGTCTTCGGCGTAATGAATACGAAGTTCTCTCAGGTTTTTTCGAGCGCACCCAAAATCATTGTCAGCACACTTCATCGCCGCAAGTTTCTTGTCCCTCAGGTTTCGATAATAAGCACGCGTAGATTCATCAGTTCCCTTGTATTCCATAGGAGTAGCGTCTACACAAACACTGCGGATCCGATCAAATTCTTTCAACCACTGCGCGAAATTCTGATCACTTTTTTTCTTTGAACCTTCCCCTCTACTGATCTCATCATAAACAAGGTCACCCTCTTTCAAATGACAGAGGATAGAGTTATTAAAAAAAACTCCATCCTTTCTTCGCTTGAATTGTTTCTCGTAATAAATCTTGTCTTTTCCAGGATCCGGATTTTTGACCAGATTTAAATCGAGGAGCTTATATTCATTTTCTATGTGGACGAGCATTTCCGCAATTCGGTGAAAGGCACTTAGATCCATGTAAGCGCGGATGCGAGTTGAGCTGACTGTTGGATAAGGCGGGACGCGGTAGTACTTAAGATCTTTTGTATTATAGGAGCGCATGACATTGAGCGAGAGATAGATATGACCTTCCCTGATTTTTGCCTGGCAGGATTTCTCGCAAGGCGGGAATACTTCTTTCATGGACCGCTCATAAAATGGAAGGAGTACGTCCTTCGCCATGATCATGTCTTCGGACTGCATCTCGAGGAAGGCCATCACTTCAGTACTAAAACATGCATAGTCACGAACCGGGCAGCGGTCACCCTTACTCACTTTCTCAATGAAGATATTAATTGCCGCTTTTCGATCTTGAACGGACTTCAAGATCTTTGCCACTTCGTCATCAGCAGCGAAAGCAGAAAAGGCAAAAAGAATAATGAAGAAAAACCTCATAACCCTATCTTGCCATGGAATATTCTCACTTTCACTATTTTGAGGACCTTTCAGGCTAAAGAATTGAGTGCGCGATCAGGTACTTAAGCTCCGGCTTGGGGAAAAAGCTCCGGTGACACTAAGATTTGCTGGTCCCACAAAAAGGAAGCGAGTGACTGAAGAAGAGTTTGAATGTTTATCCCGGGAGTTATTGGAAGCGACGATGAATATCGCCTCATCCTATAAAATAGACCAAAACCAACTGGCAGACGAATTTACCAAAGGAGATTTCAAGTCTGAGTATCGTGGGCATGCCGCCTGCCTTGCCTATGCCCTTCGCTACGGGATTAAAACTGCCTTCGACACTTGGTCGCTTCTGAGAAAAGGTCCGATCGTAAATAAAGTCGGAAACATCACCATCCTGGGAGGAGGATGCGCGTTTGAGCTGCCAGTCCTGATGCATTTTTTGAAAGATCAAAATAAAGAACTTCATGTGAAGGTGATCGATAGGGTCTCCCGCTGGAGAATTTTTCAACCGATGCACATACGAATGGCCGAGAAGATGGGTATCCGCCTCCATCTTGATTACGTTCCCGCGATGGACGTTCTTGAGCAGGTCGATTCCTATAAAACGGATCTGCTGGTGTCCTTCAATTCCATGAGTGAGCTAACATTTGGTGAGCGCAAGGCCCTTCGGATTGCCTATGACAATTGTAAGCGCCACCTTTTTTGGCATTCTAGTCTGAATGTTATGCAGGAAGTTTTTGGTTCATCCTATGTACCCATGCGCGACGATCTTCCCTTCCATCCTGAAGCTCAGTTGACGAGAACTCTCGGCAACCGATATCCGAAACTGGCGGAGATGAATGTCTTTGCCAATCTCGGAAGAAAAGGTTTTTATCTCATGCATAACCTCTCGCAGGTGAAGAAAGAAGATGCACTTACCTGGATTCATAAATTCTGAAGAAAATCTTTTACCGAAAGACGGTATCCTGACATACCGGCCGGATCTCTTTGATCCGGTCGGGGCCGCGAAGCTTCTGGACGCCCTTATTGAAACCATTCAGTGGTCCACTCAATCGATCAAGATGTTCGGGAAAATTATTCCTATGCCGAGACAGGTCGCCTGGTACGGCGATCCCGGAACAAACTACATTTACTCGGGCATCAAAAATATTCCCCTGCGCTGGACCAATGATCTTCTTCTTATCAAAAAGAAAGTCGAAGAAGTTTCCGGGACCTCTTTTAACTCCGTCCTCTTGAATTTTTATCGTGATGGAAACGATCACATGTCCTGGCACGCCGATGATGAAAAATCACTGGGAGTAAATCCTGTGATTGCGTCAGTGAGCCTGGGTGAGATGAGAAAGTTCGGAGTGAAACACAGGTATGAAAGGGATCTAAAGCCCCTTGGCCTTGAATTGGCCTCAGGCTCGCTGGTGATGATGAAAGGTGAGATGCAGGAGTATTGGCACCACCGGATTTACCCGACGAAAAAAACCATGGGCCCCAGAATCAATCTCACCTTCCGGAAAGTTATCTCTTAATAATCGACTGGATGATGATCGGCTCTTTCGGAACATTCTGATACTCACCGCGATCTTCCACCGCTGAGTTTTCAATCTCACGTACGATATCCATGCCCGAAGTAATCTTTCCGAAAACCGCGTATCGCTTATCAAGGCGAACGTTATCTGCTGTATTGATATAGAACTGAGAAGTGGCTGAATTCCAATCGCTATCGCGGGCCATGCCCAAAGTCCCAGTGATATTCGAAAGACCATTCATGGCCTCGTTTTCGATCGGATCATGTGTGGGCTTCATGGTCATGTCCGTAAAGTGTCCGCCAGTCTGAACCACAAATCCCTTCACCACTCGGTGAAAGATTAGTCCGTCGTAGAAACACTCTTCCACATATTTAACGAAGTTGGCGGTAGAGATCGGAGCTTTTTCATCATCGAGGCTGATGTCGATTTTGCCGAGGTTCGTGACAATTGTGAAATCGACCGCCGCGTGAGCGTGAATCGAAAATAAAACTAAAAGTGCGAGTGCTTTCATGGGGCCTCTTTTTCCCAGGCAGAGAGGAAGGAGCTGAGTTTCGCCGCTTTGATCTGCTGGGTGGGTTGAATAGTCATATTATAGTCTTCCATAGAGAGATAAGGAAAGTAGCCCATAACTTTGCGGGATTTGCGATGAATGACGTAGGCCCCGTTCTGCACATGGCTTACCAGTAGATAATCTTTATCCAGGACCTGAACTCCACCGCAAATGGGAGAATAAAAAAGCACCGCAGGATTCGCTGCGAAATGGAAGGTAATCTTTTTGGAAGCAGGATTGAATTCATCCACAGCCGAGGAATGAAGTGTTTTACTAGCAGAAGCCTCATTGTTAAAATAAATGTAATTTCCTTCAGGAGTAATCTGCACGTCATGAACACGATTTTCGTGAGTCGACGGGAAGGTACGGCAATCGAGTACGGTCTTCAGATCAGGCGTGAGGACGCAGGCGCCGATTCCGATGCTGTTGACGATGATGTTTCCGGATTTAAGAAAAGCGATTTTTGAAGAATTTGCAGGAATCTCGTAAATACTGTTGAAGTGTGTTTGCTCAAAATCTGCGCCATAGGTTTTGACAATCCATGGTGGGAGTTTAACCGGTTCTTTTCCGGCGATCTGTTGTTTCAAAAGATCATTGGCGATGACATCAGAGAGAATTTTTCCATCAAGTGATATGATTGCCAGCCGATCCTGACGGAGAATTCCGCTATCCATTTTTTTATTTTCTGACAGCAGAGCGAGGATAGATTTTTTGTCCGTCGAAAAAGTTAACTGATGATGAACTTTGACCGGCAGTTCCCATACCGTTTCGAGCTTCGGATTAAGCATCCTAAGTGATGTTTCAGTTGC
This sequence comes from Bacteriovoracaceae bacterium, assembly GCA_046593575.1. Classification (GTDB taxonomy): domain Bacteria; phylum Bdellovibrionota; class Bacteriovoracia; order Bacteriovoracales; family Bacteriovoracaceae; genus Peredibacter. Next base: position 4,575 of record JBKJNQ010000039.1, on the reverse strand, counting down.
AAGGATCACTCTTCCATCAGGATGGAAGAGACAGATCCTGCCAGGAAACTCTTTCACCTTAGCGCCCACATTATTGAAAATCTTGCAGCCATTAACGAGATAGACTCCGTCTGGCAATTTGTCCGCAGACCAGGCGACATTGAAAAAAACAAAAAAAATAAAAATATTTAACATAAAAAAAAAGGGCCCCGAAGGGCCCGTGAATTAGTTTTGAACTGTCACTTTGATCTTGGAAGACTCAACTGTATACACCTTTCCTGCCGCAGGGAGATAGCCTCTGAAGAAGAAGTAGTACTGACCATTCGGAATAGAGTTCGTACGGAAGCCGAGCTTCATATTCTTCAGGACAACTTCAGTTCTGCGCTTAGTAACTGGCTTACCAGAAAGATCCGTCACAACGAAGTCAATCGCCTGCATCGCAATCGGAGAAGATGTTGCCTGAACGTTAAACTCAGGGCGACCTTTGACCGGCGCATTCATATCAACGTCGATCGCCTGGAAAGAAATGCTCATTGATGGAACAGTATTAGAAACTGAGAAACCGCGAACCACAGACTTCGTTGCATCTTTTGAAGACAAAGCGAGGAGTTCATAACGGCCGTCGGCGAGGTGTGAAGTATTGAAGCGAGTTTCAGACTTCACAGCGTTCTTGTGACGAGACTGAAGGGCCTCAACTTCTTTTCCGTCTTTCATGAGCTTGATTGTGATGTCGTCAGCGCGGAGAGACTGAGTCTGAACGGCAACGTCACCGGAGACATAATCATTTTCTTTCGGAGATACAACTGAGATTGGATTGGGAGAAGCGTTGATCTGGAAACCGATGGTTGAAGCACCAACTCCAGATTTGTCATCCCAAGAGATACGAGCGAAACCTTTTTCACCCCAATCTTCTGTCCATGAGTTTCTGATGATCCAGTAGCGTTCAGCATCGTTATAACCAACGAGAGATACTGCGTGTCCACCAACTGATTTTGTAGATACTGATTTGTAGATACCGCCGCCGTAAGTGAGGAAGTCTTCATACACAGTGAGTGAAGTGACCAGTGGACCTTTTTTAAGAGCGTCTTTCACGGCCTGAACTGAGTTTGATCCCCATCCGCCTGAAGGCTTTGTAGTATTGGTTACGTTCTTCGTTGTCCGCTCAGCCTGGCCCGCGCAGAAATTTGAACACGTAACATCTTTTCCGTCTGAGCCCATAGTGTAAGGAGCACAGGCATTATCAACAACACCTTTTGATTTAACAAAAGAAGCACCAGCATCTGTGTACCAACCCATCTCACATGCACCACCACCGCAAGCAAAGAGTGCTTGAGGAGAGAACATCGGACGAAGCCAGGCAGCGTTCATAGAGATGGCAGTTTGTGCTTCGAGAGTAGCAACAGTAGCAAAGGCCACACATGAACCGCAGTTACCCTGGTTCATCACCGGGCCCAGCCAATTCACGCCATTCATATTGCGCCAATCAACCGACTCATAAGTCGCAGACTTACTGTAGGCACCAGAATAATCGAGATTGTTTTTGATCACATCACGGTTACCCATGAGGCGAGCTTGTTGCTGAGAGCTGAGCTCAGAAACCCATGTCGACTTCGCGACCCATTGGGCACCCGAAGCGTTAATTTTATTTTGAACGTCAGAAACATTGATGGCGGCGATTGAGGCAAAGCTCATTCCCAGTACCAGTGCAGTAAATATCAATCTCACAGGGAACCTTCCTTATGATGGGGTATTAGATTCCAGTGACTTTAGGTAATTCCCTATAGGAAGGCATCCGACAAAATCTTACTCTTTGATTAAATTCCGCTCACTTGCGGATACGTAGTTATTTCACTGATTTCACTCTTCTTCGTCGAGCATTTCCCCATCATCGTCCTCATCTTCGAATTCGTCTGGGGCCACTTCGCCCCCGATCTGAACCTTCTCGCTCTTGTAGTAGGATGCCTCATCGAAAGTACCAGGCCTCATCAAGGCCTTCTTCAGGGAATCAGTTGTCGATGTTTCTTTTGGTGACATGGGAACCTCCGGTGGGCCCCACTTTAAACCTAGAGAGGAAGAAAGACTTCGTGCTGTGCTTTCATCCAGGAGAGAATTAATGTCTTTGCCCTCTCATGACGCTTTGATTTGTACCGCGCAGAGGGATAGACGAGGTACAGCGGATGCGTTGCGATTGAATATTCCGGACAGAGTTGAATAAGTTTCTTATCCCGTAATTCAGTTTGAACAAGATAAAAGGGAACGCGGGCGATCCCCATTCCTTCGAGACATAAAATCTTCGTCGTGCCGTAACTTGAGCAGGCGTAATTTCCCTGGACTTCAACGACTGTATCTTTTTTCCCTTTCTGCAGCTTCCACGAATTCCACATCTGCTGGTGACTGTTGACGAGTGCGGGATAATTTTTCAGCTCTTCTGGATCATTCGTCTTCTGAAAATCTGGAGCGGCCACAATCACATCTTTAATGTGACCGATGTAGCGGGCAATAAGATTGGGATCCGTTTCATCCATCGCGCGAAGAGCGAAATCATAATTTTCCTGAACAATATTTCTCTTCACATTATTGAGGTCAATCTCCACTTTCAGGAAGGGCATCTCGTCGCGAAAGATTTTTAATAGCGAAGGACCAAACCAATCTCCGAGGGAACTTGGTGCAGTGATACGAATCATGCCGCCATCACTGGATGAGAAATCTTCCATGTCTTCGAGTGCGGCCTTCGAGAGATTCACAATACCTTCAGCGTATTTCAGCAGCCGCTGGCCTTCAGAAGTCAGCGCAATTTTTCTGGTTGTCCGATGAAAGAGCTGAACGCGTAGAAGTGTTTCCAGGCGAGCGACCTGTTTCGAAAGCTGTGCCTTGGAAAGGCTCATCTCTTCGGCGGCAGCGGTAAAGCTCCCAAGTTTCGCCACCTGATAAAAACCAATCAGTTCAGGCAGATAGCCATTCATTGTTTCCATATGTAAACAATATGTCTCCAATTAGATATATTTGCAAGTGGCTTGTGGGGGTATCTTTGTTTCAAGGAATCAACACCCAAAAGGAATATTTATGAAAGTTATTATCGTCGGCGCTAACGGAACCATCGGAAAATTTGTTCAGGAGTTTTTAGAAAAAGATAACGAAATCATCAAGGCCGGAAGAAAATCCGGAGATCATCGTGTGGACATTACGGATCCGAAATCCATCAAGGCGTTCTTTGAAAAAGTCGGACCTTTCGATGCCCTCGTTTCTGTGGCAGGAGATGTCGCCTTCGCACCTCTAGCTCAACTCAACGAAGATCATTGGAACGTTGGATTCAAATCGAAGTTCATGGGACAAGTGAATCTGGTCCAGATCGGAAAAGATTATATCCGTGACGGAGGATCTTTCACGCTGACTTCGGGCATTCTAAGTGAGGCCTATGTTGCGGCCGGAACATCGGCGACCTCGATCAACCGCGCGCTCGAAGGATTCGCACAATCTGCTGCCACGGAAATAGGAAAAGGTATTCGGATCAATGTCGTAAGCCCTGGCATGCTGGAAGCATCCGCCGAAGCTTACGGAGCATTTTTCCCGGGGCACATTGGAGTTCCAGGATGCCGGGTTGCTCAATCCTATAAACGCTCTGTCATGGGTGTTGAAACAGGCAGAGTGTTTAAGGTGACATGAAACGCGGAACTCAGGCAGCCTTTCTCGGAAGAGTCATGCAGAACTGAGTAAAGGCGACGCTTTCGGAAATCGAAAGCTCGCCCCCGTGTTTTTCTACGATTGACCTTGAGAGACTAAGTCCCAGACCTGTTCCCTTCCCCACTTCCTTCGTCGTAAAAAATGGCTGGAACACTTTCGTCCGAAGCTCCACCGGAACTCCTGGCCCAGAATCCGAGATCAGGACTTTGACAAAATCATTTTCACGTTTAAAGGCGACACGTACCCATTTCTTCCCGGTCTGGTCTTTGACTGCATCGAGAGCATTCGAAAGAAGATTCATCACAACTTGCGAGAGCTGAACCCGGCGACAAGGAATGAGTTCATGAAGAACAGAATCATCTTCCAGAATAAAATCGACAGAATGATTTTTGAACCGTTCACTGCAAATGGCGAGCACATCCGAGAAAATATTTTTCAGAGTCTCGGGCTGGCTGAGCTCATTGGTTGAGTCCCGGGAGATGTTGCGAAGACCATTGATGATGTTACAAATTCGTTTCACCGTCAGATCGATGTTGTCGAGAGTGTAAGTAATAACCTCAGGAGACAACGGACCCTCCGCAGACTTTTTACGAAGGATCAGTGAAAGAGAGGAGATGATGGTGACGGGATTATTGATTTCGTGGGCCATCCCTCCTGCCATTTCCCCCAGTGATGAGAGGCGCTCGGAATTGATCAGGTTTTGCTTTTGTTCAAGTACTAACTTCTGGGATTCCACGAGTTCGCGAGTCCGCTCCAAAACGAGTGCCTCAGTATTCGTAATGGATTGCTCGAGCTGAAATTCTCTCTCAGCCATCTGTCTCATCGACTGAAGCTTGGACTTGGTCGCGATGAGAAGAAAGATGTCTTCGAAGACCACCCAAAGGGCGTGCTCAATTGCCCGCCAGATGGAAGCAG
>JBKJNQ010000036.1:0-29217 GCA_046593575.1 Bacteriovoracaceae bacterium | reverse complement strand
TCTGCTTCTAAATCCTTTGAGAAGCAGAGACAGTTGTTTTTGTGGTGGCCATTATATAGCCCCCCTTTTACTAGACATTAATTCTCCTACTGGAGAGGGGAAAATATAAATCATGCGGGGACAAAAAGCAAAAGATTAGAGGGAGTTATTGATGATTATGACACCGGGCATGATCAGGCGATTTTCTTTTTCTTTTGGGTATAGCGGAGCCGCTGAGTATAGAGCTTTTCGTAATGAGCGTAGAGGGTCTCTGCATATCGCTCGAAATGGTGAAGTTCCTGAAGCTCGAGCTCGACACCGGTGAGTTCTTCCACGTAATTATCATAGTTAAGGAGGATCTTGATAATCTTGTCCTTGAGCTCGCGTCCGTCTTCAGGATGGTAGGTCTCCCCGAACTTCCCCTGCTTCACGATCTGCTGACGGGTGCTGGTGCGGGGAAGAAGAACCGGAGTCTGAGTTGCAAGAGCATAAAGATCAAGATCACTGAAAAGCTCTTTCATGGGAAGTCCCACGAAGATATCGCAGTCCTGGAAGCTTTTACTTTCCAGTGGGCGAGTCTCAAAACTGATATGCATCTCAAGATGTCTCTCGAGAATCATCCGTTTTAAACCGTCATAAATCGGATGCGTATACCAGGAAACATCAGTCAAAAAAGTGAAGATGAGATTCTGGGTAAAGCCTCTGGACGTGAGTGAATGAAGGAGCGGGGGAATCGCGTCAACAAAGAGCCGGAGATTTCCCAGGTCCTCTTCCATTCTCGGAATGAAAGTCATAATTCTTTTTTTATTCTCAGGGTGCTTGGCCCTGCTGATCTTCACAGGGAAATCAATTCCCGCACCCGTCACATGAATTTTCCGGCGGCCCACGGGAAATGCTTCAGCGGCAAGGTCACGGATGTTCGGCGAGAACGTAAGAATGGAATCCGTCCGCGAAACAAACCAACGGTCCCAGATGGAGTGTTTTTTCCAGGGGATATTTTCATTGAAAGTGAAAATCATCGGGATGTGCGGCATCCCTTTAAGAATCATGCCCAAAGGAAGAAGTGAGTCCTGATTATAAGAGTGGATAATGTCCACTTGCTGCTTCTGGAGAATGAGCTGGATCTGAAAATAAAAATTAAGCTTACTTCTCCACGTATGAAGGTCGGTTGGAAAATGAAGGCGAGGAATGTCGTCTTTCTGTGCCTCAAGGTCGACGAGAGATTTTTCATGGCAAAGGATGAAGGATGCTCCTCCGATATTCCGGAAGTAACTGGCGTCCGCGAGACAACGTCTCTCGACTGTTCCCCACTCGTGGGAAAGACAGACATACAGAACGGAGAGATCGGAGAGCCGTATTTTTTCTCTCATTAATCCTTCACGATATCGGCAGTGACCGAGCCCAGACTGATCTTGGCCTTAGCTTTAAGTAAAATCCGCTTCTCATCATCGCTGAACCAGAAAGTAATATCTCCACTCTTCAGCTGGTCACCGGTGTAAGTCGTCGTCGCCTGAAGACGGATCGCCTTCCTGACTCCGGTCTCAGTCTCAATGGTCTCTCGTGCTTCAACTTTCGAACGAAGCATAAGGACTTTTCCTTTATTCACGACAGGAATTTCGTAAATATCCCCAATGTTAAGGGGAAGTCCCTGGTAGAAGAACACGGAAGAAAATGGATCAATACTGTAGAACGGGATGTGTTTTTCTTCTTTCTTCGTTTTCTTTTTCCCGTCTTTTCTCTCAGACCGGTAAAGCCAGTACACTTTCAGGGCCTCATGATCCAGAAGCTGGATGTCGTCGACGTCAACTTTACTCTCACGCTGAATAACGGTGTATTTTAAAGTCTGAAATGTATCTGCGGTAACATAGGTATCTACAGTGTCATCCAGCTCATAGATATTTGAATAGAAGGGTGCTGACTTAAACCGGGCATGAAAGTGCCAGACTTCCTTTCCATCGATCATCTTCTTTCCCTGGTTCATGACCATGATTTTTCCGACGGTCATTCCCAGATAATGGATATCAAGAAAGATCTTATCTCCAACGTGATGACTGGATTTATATTGGGCCCAGACTTTTTTTCCCTTCTCATTGATCGCCGTTAATTCAGGAGGGTAATCAGCAGGGAGGGCCTTAACGACGGGGGCTTTCGCAACTTTTTCCGGAGCAATCGTGACTTTTTTTTCTGGAGATTTTTTGATGACAGTTTTTTTATCAGGAGTCGCACTTATATTTTTCACGACGGGTTTTTCTTCCACGTCCTTCACTTCAAATTTTTCAAGAATCGGAGCTGACTCTTTCGTCACTTCGGCTTCTGCTTCCGGATTTTTTTCGAGGTCTTTTTCAAAATCTTTTTGCTTCCATGACGAGCAGGATCCTAAAAAAAGCATGAGAAGACATAAGGTTTTCAATTTCATTCCCTTTCGATGTTCTGCTTAAATTTTAAGGGATTAGGCGTGGGAATCAAGATGGAGAACTTTGCTCAAAGCTCCGAGCAAATCCTTTTCCCCACTGATGAACTCAACTTTTACTTTAATGAAGAGGATGCGGCTATCAAGTGAAACTCTTTTCATCTTCACCATGTCTTTCTCCGAGCACATGATGACGGCCGACTGCTGAGAGGCCTTGATCAAAAGATCATTCACATCTTCCGGTGTGAAGAAGTAGTGGTCCGAAAAACTCACCTTCTCAGAGATCTCGACTCCTGCGCCTTCGAGGTAATGATAGAACGAATCGGGAGAAGCAATTGCAGTTACAGCAATCGCCTTCAAGCCTTTCAGCTCATGCATCGAGAAGATGTACTTATCGTGCACATCAAAAACTCCCACCGAATGATAGCGGGTCAGCGCCATAACCGGTTTGTGGTGAATATGCTCGGCAATTGTATTGGTAAGTTTCTGGAGTTTTTCAGGTGTGACGAGATCTGTCCGCGAAATCACAATAGCGTCTGCATCTTTCAAAGCGCTGAAGCCCTCGCGCAGATAACCAAGGGGTGCCACTTTATAAAGATCGAGCGCCATCGTCGCATCAAAAAGAACAATGTTGAAAGAGCGGTAAATCTGCAAATGCTGAAAACCATCGTCGAGAAGAACAACATCAGGATGAACTTCCCAGAAATATTTGAGGAGATTTTGTGCTCGGTTCTTCCCGACAATCACAGCCCCCTTACTCATCTTATTTGAGATCATGAGCGGTTCATCACCGTAATCGAAAGGATTGAGACGAAATTTTTGTCCGGATTTTAGTAAACCTGAGGAATTTTCAAGCTGCCCTTTGTATCCACGGGTAAGAACAACTGGTGTCAGACCATGAGTGATCATCCAGTCAGCGAGCCAGATGATGGTCGGAGTTTTACCTGTTCCACCGAAAGAAAGATTTCCGACGGAAATAACAGGAACCTTGAAGACTGTTTTATCGAGAATGCCGTACTCATAAAAGGAGCGACGGATTCGATAAACCCATTCCCAAGCAAATGATAAAGGAAAGAGCGCCGTGTTTTTCACGACAGACTTAAAGCGAAGTTTTCCTTTTCTCATCGACTCAATCATTAATCACCCGTGCCATGTATTCCGGCACTGAGAAGTTATCGCCGGCCAGAAGATTTTTTGTCTCTTTCAGATCGCGTTTCATCTCATTATAAGTCTTTTCATCTGCCAACCAAGACCTAATTACCCGAAGGAAACGCTTCGAATTGGCATCCACCTGAATCAGCTCGGGGAAAATCGTTTTTCCGTGAATGATATTGGTGAGCGATACATCGCCCTTGTAATTAATGAAGTTATTAAAGATGAATTCATTCAAGAGTGATGCCTTGTACGCCACGATTGTAGGGAGCTCAAAAAGTCCCGTCGAAAGTGTCACGGTCCCGCTGGCGGCCAGAGCAAAATGACATTCCTTCATCGCCTTCACCAGGTCTTTCGACTCATGAATGACATCTACTTTGCTTTCATAAAATGAATAGTAGTGCTCAGGAAGGTGATCCACTTTCACCAGATGAACTTCCACGGTGAAATCTTTTCTCAAAGCTTCAGTGGTCGCGATAAATTCCGGAAGGAGGAGTTCAACTTCAAAACGGCGACTTCCTGGAAGAATAAGAATCTTGAGTTTCTTGTCCCAGGATCCGAAGGGCTTGGCAGGAATGTCATGCAGAAGATGCTTATAGGTCAGCATCAGAGGATGCGGGATGGATTTGATTTGTTTTACACCACGATCGCCAAACCATTTTTTCTCAAATGGCAGGATCGTAAAAAGAGTGTGAGCAGCAGTTTTCAAAGTCTCCGCACGCTTCGCCTTCCAGACCCACGCCTGAGGAGCGACGTAATAGAGAACTCTCACTCCCCGCTTGGAAAGCTTTCTTGCCAGGCGTAGATTGAAGTCCTGAAAATCGATCACGATCGCAGTTTTCGTCCCGCGCTTCATGACTTCGGCTTCAAGTTTTTTTAGGGCCTTAAAATAAAAAGGAACTTTCCCGATGACTTCGGAAAATCCCATACTGGAGAAATCTTTCAGATGATATAGGAGTTCGACCCCGTATTTTTCCAGATCATCGCCACCCACTCCATAGAACTTTGTGTCCGGAGAAAGTTTCCGAAGTTCAGGAAAAAAGCTCATGGCGTGCTCTTCACCGGATTTTTCGCCGGCAATGATCAGGCAACTAGGCAAGCTTCACCGGAATTGAAGATGAAAACTCCATTGCCTTGAGAGCGCAATCCACCAAATGAACGGCATTCATACCATCTTTCAGATTCACGATGGCCGGTCTACCTGTACGGACGGATTCATAGAAGTTCTGATGCTCGAGAAGAAGATGATCGCGTTTGCCATAACTTTCTTCTTTCACGAATGTGCCATCATCAAATTTTCCGGAAGTCGCAACTGCAAACTTGTTCGAAAAGAGATCGACATAAATCGTCCCGTCTTTTGAGACAACTTCCAGATCACGAACTTCTTTTGTGGCATTTCTTCCAATGACGATAAGGGCGTCACAATTGTTTTCCATCTTCACAGAAATCGAAGCGTGATCCCAATTGTCCGTTCTGATCTTGTATCCTTGTGCCGTCACCGATACTGGTTTTGCCTTGAAGAGATACATCAGAAGATCAAGATCATGGATCGCAAGATCCTGAACGACATCCACATCTGTCGCACGTCCCTTAAAAGGAGCGAAGCGATTGATCCGGATTGTATATGGAGTAGGAAGATTCTGGAACTTTTCGCGGAGTTTTTCCCACGCTTCATGAAAGCGCTCAGAGTGACCGACCTGGAGAATGACATTCTTTCCGGCAGAAACTTCTTTAAGTTTTGCGGCTTCATTGTCATTTGAGCAGACGGGCTTCTCGCAGAAAACATGCTTGTTGTTTTCCAGAAGATATTTCACGAGTTCAAAATGAGTCGAGGTAGGTGTGACAACAAAGGCAGCATCGATATCGCTAATGACTTCCTTGATATCAGAAACAATTCTGACACCAGGGTGCGCAGCTTTAGCGGCTTCCTGACCCGCTGGAAATTTCTCCACGATCGCCACGAACTCAGCGACATCCTTATTGGCCTCGACTTTCTGGCAATGCCATTTTCCGAGGTGACCGTATCCTAAAACTGCAACGCGAACTTTTTTCATATTAACCGGCCATGAACGGAGCGATTCCGATCTCGGACTTCTTGATGAACGCTGCAATTTCGAGAATAACAGCATTGTGCTTGTATTCTTCCATCAGCTCCGGATGATTTACGAATGCTCGTGGAGCGAGGGCCGAGGCTTCCATTGAACGGTAGAAATCCACCACTTCTGAAACAGCTTCTCTGGTGTGGCCTTGGCGCTTGAGACCGATGATGTTAATACCTTTCAGACGAATCCGGTTTCCGTAAGCGGTACAGAAATTCGGGATATCACGGTCAATCCCTGATCCCCCGCCAATGTAGGCACCTTTACCGAGAGTCACGAATTGAGAAATACCTGTGTTACCACCGACGATCACGCGATCACCGATTGTCACGTGGCCCGCGAGGTTCACTGAGTTAGCGAACGTGAGATTATTTCCAAGAATACAGTCGTGAGCAATATGACAGTAGGCCATGTAGAGTGAGTTAGAACCAATGATAGTTTTTTTATCCTGTTTAGTCGTTCCACGGTGAACGGAAACGTACTCACGGAAAGTATTGTTGTCTCCGATGATGGTTTCAGTCGGCTCGTCCTTATAAGACGTATCCTGCGGAGGTGCACCAATGGATCCGAACTGGAAAAACTTATTTCCTTTCCCGATAGTAGTGTGACCATCGACCACCACATTTGAGTGGAAAATACAGTCATCACCAATCGTGACGTTGGCACCGACCACGCAGAATGGCCCGAACTTAACATTATTTCCAATTTTCGCTTCAGGGTGAATGAATGACATCGGATGAGCTTCGTAATTCTTAGACATAAAATTCCTTATTCGATTTTGATAGTAGCCATGACCGTACATTGGGACATGAGTTCGCCACTGCAATATATTTCACAATTATAACTCTGGAACATTCCGCGGGATTTCTCGAGTGTCGAATGAATTTCAAGATCCATGGTTGGAACGATGGGCTTCTTGAATTTAGCTGAATCCACTGTAATGAGTGCGACAGTAAGCTTTGTTTCGCTGAGAGGTTTGTCGATCATGTGGACGCAAAGAAAAGATGCAGCTTGGGCCATCATCTCAACCTGAACAACACCAGGAAGAATCGGGTTCCCCGGAAAATGTCCTTCGAGAACTTTCACGGTCTCATCGACACGGAAGGTGCAGATACTTTTTCCACCAATCATGGCGGTTGCTTTGAATGGACCTTTCTGACCTTTCAGAGATTCAGGGAGAATGACTTCCTTGACTCCATCAATGAAGAGAAATGGATCTCTATGGGGGAGAAACTCCATCACTTGCTTCTTGTTGAACATCATAAGAACTCCTTATTTACTGTCAGCTGCTAATTTTTTTGTCAGAGCGAGACCCCGTAGCCATTCTTTTAAATCGCGCGCTGGAAAACCCGCGATTTTGGAATTCGCAGGCCATACCGCTCCTTCCATGACCCCTGCTTTACCACCAATTTGTGAGGCCATGCCGATGTGAGCATCAGGACCGATGGCGGCCTGTCCACCGACAACGACATAATCTTCAAATGTCACAGAACCCGCGAGTCCAACTTGTCCGCAAATAATACAGCCTTTGCCGATTTTACAATTGTGCGCAATCTGAACAAGGTTATCGATCCTGGTTCCCGCACCGATGGTCGTCGGAGAGAAAGTTCCCTGATCAATAGAAGTATTGGAACCGATCTCAACATCGTCAGAAATATTCACTCCGCCCATGTGCCAGATTTTCAAATGCTGGCCTTGATGAAACGTGTAACCAAACCCATCTGCCCCGATCGCGGTACCAGAATGGATCCGGCAATTTTTCCCGATTTTAGTGAAGGGATAAATCGTCACGTTGCCGTAAATTTTCGTGTTATCCCCAATCTCAACATGCGGAAGGATAACTGCGCCCGGAAGAATTTCGACGTTGGCACCAATTGTGACATTTTCGCCGATGAAAACATTCTGGGAGATGAAGGCCGACGGATCAATGTTTGTTGTTCCCATCTGACGACCATCAACTTGAGAATTCATTCCCTGAAATTTCCGGTCATAAAATGGTTTTGAGAGCCTCGTGAGACAGAGAGCGACGTTGGATGAGGTCGCAAACCAGGAAAGCTTCAGAAGCAGTTCTTTGTCTTCCGGAGCGATAGTGCCGAAGAATTTCTCATCTACGACAGCACCGATTTTTAATTTTGAAAGTTCTTCAATCTTCGCCTTGAAGCGCGTGAGAAACTTGGAGTTCTTGACGAAGATAATACTCTTCTCAAGTGGTGCATCTAAAGCAGAAATGGCCAGAATTTCTTCTGGCCATTCAGGATTGTGAATCATTTTGAGACTTTGATCGATTGCGACCAAATCCTGGAGTTTCATCTTATTTTCCAGGATACTTTTTGTCGTAGGCCTTCACGACGTCTTCAGTGAGATCTTTTTTGGCTTCAGCATAAACAATCGGAGCTGCTGAAAGTTCAAAAGTCATCGCCACTGCGTTTTCTTTAGAAACTTCATCAATGATCGGACGGAGTTTTTCAAGAAGGGGCTTCTTAAGATCCTGTTCCATTTTCTGAATTTCACGCTGGTATTCCATCGTCTTATTCTGAAGACCCATCATCATTTCCTGAAGCTCGCGCTCCTTATTGAGACGGGCAGCTTCGGCCAGAACCATGCTTTGTTTTTTGTAATCTTCCTGTGCCTTCTTGATTTTATCTTCGTCTTTTTTCAAAAGCACTTTCTTGTCGTTAAATGATTTCTCAAGAGTCTTCTGAACAGACTTCCCTTCTTTGATAGAAGTGATGACTTTCTGAATATCAACGAGACCAACAAGAGTGGTAGCGAATGACGGAAGCGAGATGGCCAGAGCAAGCAATGCGATAATCAACTTCATATGTTCTCCTTAAGAATTAAAACTTTAGCACCGGTTAGAATAATTGTCCTATGTCAAAATTGAACTGATTCGAGGCTTCGTTGTCCCCTTTCTTCCCAAGACGATTGGTCCGTGGGTTGACCGGGAAACCAAACTCAAAGCGAAGAACACCAATGGGCGAGAACCAGCGGAATCCAAAACCGTAATCCGAGCGTAGGGCAAAATTGTTTTTCTCTCCGATACGCGTCTGGAAAACGTTACCTGCATCATAGAAAACCACCCACTTGAGACCGGCTTCTTTAATGAGCGGATGCTCAAGCTCAACTGTGGTGAGAAGGCTGAAGAGACCACCGAAGTTGAACGCTTCAATATTCTTGGTATTCGTATTGAGTGCCAGGCGTCTTGGACCGATATCCTCAAGACTATAACCCCGCATGTTACGCGCGCCCCCCATGGAGAATCTTTCAACCCGTGGGATTTCGCGATTCGTGGTCTTGAAGAGCTGCTGAGCAGTTCCGCGCGTTCGAAGAACGAGATCTCCCCAGATCGGCTGGTAATAACGCCCCTCGAGTTCACCTTTAACCCAGCGGTAAGTACCGCCAAGACCGGTGTATTCGAGAGATGAACTTCCGTAGTAACCCGAAGTTGGCTCGAAAATATTGTTTCGTTTGTCGCGGATAATAGATGCCTGAAGAGATGATCCAGATCCGTTTTCCACTTTGGGATCGATGCCGGAGTTAATGACCCCGCTCACTTTGTTATCTTCATAACGGTATGTGAGGAAGAGTCTCGTATAATCGAAGATCGGGTGACCCACGCGCACGTCTGCTCCGTGCTTGGTGTAAGCAAATGAGCGGATGAAATAAGAGACCGTCTGATAGTAATCCGTTCCGGCGGTCCACTTCGTATCGAAGAGGTAGGGTTCGGTGAAACCGACGTTATAGATCTGCTGACGATTGGAGTACGAAAGGTTCAGGTTAATGTTCTGACCGAGACCACGGAAGTTATTCTGAGCAATACTTGCTTGAACAAATCCCTGAGTCGCCGTTGAGTAACCAGCTCCGAGTGAAATCTGACCGGTGGGACGCTCTTTAATGGAAATTTCCACATCAAGAATATTGTCCGTACCTTTCCGCGTGATGGTGTTGAAAATAACAGATTCCTGCTGGAAGAATCCGAGTCGGTTGACGTTATCTTTGGATGTCCGGAGTTTGGTTCCGGAGTACATCTCGCCTTCTTTGATCTTGAGCTCGCGTCTTATGACTTTGTCGCGGGTTTTTGTATTCCCCTTCATCACAATCTTACCGAAGTAAGCGATCACACCTTTCTCGAATGAGAAAACGATATCAACTTTGTTCTCGCCGGGAACAATCTCAAGTGTTCTGAGAACGTTGGCGAAGGCGTAACCTTTATCCTGGTACATCTCTGTGAGAGTCTGAATATCAAGACGAAGATTTTCTTCGTTGTAGATATCACCCTTCTTGATCTTGAGCTTCTCCATCATCTCACCTTCAGAGAAAAGAAGCTCGCCATTGAAGGAGATGTCATTGACAGAAAACTGAGGACCTTCCTGAAGACGGACAGTAATGAAAATCCATTTTTTGTCCTCGGATGCCGTCACTTCTGGATTCTGGATATTGATCTGAAGATAACCCTTGGTCTTGTAGAAATATTTCAGGCGCTCGACATCAGTCTGGAAGTTAATCTCTTTGAAGTTTCCTGAACCCGAGAGAAAAGAGAAGTACGTTTCTTCTCGCGTCTGCATGAAGGCCTTGAGGTCCTCATCAAGAACGGCCTTGTTCCCAAGGAACATGATTTTCTTAACCCGGACTTTATCCCATTCCTTGATTCTGAATTTCACCTCGACAGAGCCACCCTTGGTTTCTTTCAGAGTGTAAGTTGCCTGGGCCAGGAAGTAGCCTTTCTCCTCGTAATGCTTCTGAAGAAGGAGGATGTCATTTTTCAAAGTGGAGATATCAAGGATGTTAAATTCCTTGGTCTTCACCTGGCCTTTCAGGTCATCGTCATTGATCTCGTCGTTTCCGTCGAAGGTGACTTTGGAAATGATCGGCTTCTCACGGAGCTTGAAGAGCAGGATGTTCTTGTCCTTCGACTTCTTGTGGTAGGCCTCGACTTCTTCGAAGTATTTCATTTCGTAAATGCGGGAGAGATCTTTTCTAAGGAGGTAGTTATCCAGAACCATCTCGGGACGGGTGCCAATTTTTTCGAGAATGGCCTCAGCTTCGACCTTGCGGTTACCGGTGACTTCGATGGAATCGACTTTGAACATTTCACGGATAGGACCAATAATTTCTTGGCCGAAAACTCTCGCCGGACCGCTCAAAATCAAGAAGATGAAGAAAAAGAAATGCGATCTTTTCAAAGGAGATTTTTCCTTAACGCGACAGGCTATCCTATTAAATTTATTTGCGGAAAAATTTTAGCCAATTATCTGACCATCTTCAATCACTATTTTGCGGGGAAAGAAAGAAGCGACTTTATCGTCATGAGTCACAACAAGCAGAGTTGCGCCATATTCTTGTGCGAGATTTTTCAAAAGTGAGGCAACTTTTTCGGTGTTTTTGGAATCGAGATTTCCTGTCGGCTCATCACATAAAAGAATTTTTGGCTTGAGCGAAAGGGCGCGAATAATATTAATCCTTTGCTGCTCTCCGCCGGAAATTTCAAACGGAAATTTTTCAAGACAGTGAGTAACACCAAGAATGTCGGCGAGCTTATTCGTAAGCTTTTCAATGTCAGAAAGCGACTGCCCTCCGATCCGTCCGGGAAGAAGAATATTGTCTCTACATGTCATAGAAGGAAGAAGAAAGTGAAACTGGAACACAAATCCCACGGTCGTATTCCGAAATTGGGCCAGTTCCTCATCAGATTTTGAGCCGAGATTCTGATTTCCGATGACGACGTTTCCGGAGGTGGGCGTATCAAGACCACCTAAGAGATACAGAAGAGTAGATTTTCCTGAGCCAGAAGCCCCACGGATAGCGACCAGTTCGCGTTCCTGAATGGAAAAAGAAATACCCCGGAGAACTTTTGTTTTCCCGAAATTCTTTTCTACTTTTTCCAGACGAATGAAACTCATCAGCTGAACTCCTGGCGAAGGCCTTCAATGATCGGGCGATTTCTGAGACGGATATAACCAATCCCTGCAGCGACCAGAACCCAGAACAAAGATATCGCAGAGACCGTCACATAGGCCATGGAATCAAGCCTGATACTCAGTTCTGAAAGGACGTAAATCTGACCCGGTACTTTAAAGAAGGGAAGATTTTTAAGAGACCAGTTAAAGACGTGTGAAAGTCCCCAAGCGCCCACGCACGAGGCGGCCCAGAGAATGAGAATGGATTTGAGCCAGAAGAGCATGAGGTCCTTGAGAGATAGTCCAACGGCCCTCAAAAAGAAAAAGTCCTGCGCTTTTTTTTCCATCACAAAAATCACAAAAGCGATGATGTTGAAGACAGCGACCAGAACAATCAGCTGGAGAATAAGTGAAATAGAAAACTTTTCGACCTTCACTGCTTCGAGGAGAAAAGCATATTCATCCCAGAAAGGTCTTACGCGGTAGTCTCCGACGAGATTTATCCTGAGATCCATCGCTTTTTCCTGAATCGGAAAGAGATCCTGAATGGCACCGTCGACGGGAAAGTAAGTCACGATCATCATGTTGATTCGTTCGCCGGTACCCATAAGGCGAGAAAGATCCGAGCGGTTCATATAAACAAAGCGGAGATCTTTTTGATAGATCCCGTGACGGATAATGTCTCCCACTTTCATCACTTTGATCGCAGGAAGTGCGCTGCCGGAATCATTTCCTTTTCCAAGGGCCAGGGCAATCTCATCACCCGACTTGAGGCTCAGGGCCTTGGCAAGTTCCTCACCAATGACGATTTCTTCCTGATGTACTTTAACAGTGAGGCCAGAAGCTTTGGCAAACTCATCCTGATCGACACCTTTCACGAGCACACCCTGACTCTTCCCATTGGCGAGCGCGAAAGCTTCAGTCTGGATGACGGATGCAACTGCCAGCGGCTGGGATGCCTCGACGGTACGATTCACTTCGGTGCTTGAGAAAAAACCTTTTTTGCTGGTGATAATAACGTCACCAGTTGATTGGCGAAGGCCTGTTTTTAAGAGGTGATCAAAGCCATCCATGAGTCCGAAGGTGCAGAGAATGACAGCGATAGAAAAAGTGAACGAAAAAAAAGTCGCCATCAGAATATTTCCTGATGAGCGACCTTGAAGGACGATGCTTAATAACTGTTTGTAGCTCTTACTCACTTACTTCTTCAGCATCAGAGAAATAATGCTCTTTCTTTAAAAGCGGGAAGAGGATGACGTCACGGATAGTATGGCTGTCCGTGAGGATCATCACCAGGCGGTCGATCCCGATGCCCTGACCTGCTGTCGGCGGCATTCCGTACTCAAGAGCGCGGACGAAATCGTAATCCACGTCCGAGGCTTCATCATCACCGGCCTCTTTCTGAACCGCCTGATCAGCGAAACGGTCCAGCTGATCAGTAGGATTGTTCAACTCAGAGAAGGCGTTTCCGACTTCCCATCCGTTCATGAAAAATTCAAATCGGTCAACGAAGTCCGGATTCTCATCATTTCTGCGTGAGAGCGGAGAAACTTCAGTTGGATATTCCGTGATGAAAGTCGGCTGGATAAGTTTTGCTTCTACCAGTTCTTCAAACGAGAGAACCAGAAGTCTTCCCCATGAAAGTGCGGCAACTTTCTTCGGATCCTGATCGATGCCCTTCAAGAGCCCAAGGAGATGGGCCTTGTCGTTGACCTGGGCAATGGTCGAGTTCGTGTATTTCGCAACGGCCTCTCTCATCGTGAGACGGGCGTATGGGCCCTTGAGATTGATGTCGTGTTCGTTAAAGCGCACAACTTCCGTTTGAAGAACGTCTCTGGCAATTCCGGAAATAAGATCTTCCGTGAAATCCATGAGGTCCAGGTAAGTGGCATACGCCCAGTAGAATTCAATCGTGGTGAACTCAGGGTTATGCTTGAGTGAAAGTCCTTCGTTACGGAAACAACGGTTCATCTCAAAAACTTTATTGAAGCCGCCCACGATCAGACGTTTCAGGTGAAGCTCAGGAGCGATCCGCATGAAGAGTTCCATGTTGAGCGCATTGTGATGAGTGTTGAACGGTTTCGCAGCAGCTCCGCCGGCAATGGAATGCATCATCGGAGTTTCGACTTCAAGGAAATCTGCTTTATAGAAATATTCACGGATGTAACGAACGATCTCTGAACGGCGGCGAAGTTTATCACGCGTGTCCGGATTCATGATCATATCCACGTAGCGCATCCGATACTTAAGCTCAGCATCTGTCAGACCGTGAAACTTTTCCGGGAGCGGACGGATCGATTTCGTGATGATGGAAAGTTCGCGGGCGTTCAGTGCAAGCTCCCCTTTCATCGTCTTGAAAACATCCCCTTCCGCATAAACGATATCGCCGTAATCAAGATGGCCATATTCTTTGAAGCTGATTTCAGAAGTAACTTGTTTATTCACATAGAGCTGGAAGCGGCTGGTGCCGTCATCACACTGAAGGAAGGCGGCCTTTCCGAAATCGCGAACCATCATCACCCGGCCGGCAACTTTGTAGCGTGGAGTTTCGCCGATCTCTTCCTTGGTTTTATGACCATAGTGTTCAATCAGGTAAGCGAAAGTGGTATTGGGCTTTAGATTATTCTTATAAGGATTCGATCCAGAGTCTTCGAGTTTCTTTCGTTTCTCGAGACGAACACCCATCTGTTCATTGAATTGTTCGGTCCAGCGCGAGACGTGTTTGTCTTTCATAATCTTCCTTTTATAGGTCGTCGTTCCCGATATCCACGGCTTTTCCACCAAGGCTCTTCCACTGAAGGAAAGCTTTCATGAAATCGTCGAGATCTCCTTCGAGGACAGTTTCTGCCTGCGAAGAAGTGAATCCGGTACGATGGTCTTTTACGAGTTTGTAAGGATGAAGCACATAAGAGCGGATCTGCGATCCCCATGCCACGTCCATTTTTGTTGATTCAAGTTCCTGTTGTTCTTTAAAGCGCTTTGCCATTTCCATGTCGTAGAGTCTCGACTTCAGGATTTTCATCGCTGTCGCCTTGTTCTGGAGCTGCGAGCGTTCGTTCTGGCACGCAACCACGATTCCCGAAGGATAGTGAGTAAGTCGCACTGCTGAGTCAGTCGTATTGACCGACTGTCCTCCGGATCCACCGGAGCGATAAACATCAATGCGGAGATCTTTATCGAGGACTTCAATTTCAATTGTGTCGTCGACTTCAGGGGCGACGAAGATCGAGGCAAAGGATGTGTGTCTTCTGGCATTCGAATCGTAGGGAGAAATTCGCACGAGACGATGAACACCAATTTCTGATTTTAATAAACCGTAAGCGTAGTTGCCGTTAACCATGACCGTCGCGGATTTAATTCCGGCGGCATCACCATATTGGAAATCTGTGACGACGGGCTTGAAACCTTTTTTCTCGCACCAGCGCGTGACCATGCGAAGGAGCATGCCGGCCCAGTCACAGGATTCCGTTCCACCTGCACCTGAATTGATTGTGACGATGGCATTGTTGACGTCCGTCTCGCCGGAAAGGAGAGCTTTCTTTTCAACTTCAGACAGATCGGTTTTGAGTTTCGGAAAAAGTTCGAGCGCTTCTCTGGCCGATGCTTCGTCCCCATCATTCGCCATTTCCAAGAGGATTTCAAAATCATCGGCCTGACCCTTCACCACGGCGTAGAGACTGACAATTCCTTCGAGGAGTGATTTTTCTTTTTGAATCTTAGCGGCGTTGGTGGTGTCGTTCCAGAAGCCATCCAGGGCCTCGAGTTCGGCGATCTCTTTTAAACGGCGACCCTTACGTTCGACGTCAAAGTGACCTCCGAATGTGATCGATTGTTTCTTTAACGGCAGGGTACTGGGATTTAAAATCACCCAGCTTTAAAAGCAGCGAGTCATCCATGGAATCAAACCTTCTGATGTCGAAACTTTACAAACAGAAGATCGTCTTGCCAAGGATGATGAGGCAGGTTTTTTTGGCCGGTTTTGAGGTGGCGTTATCGAGGTCTTCGTCGAAGCCCTCGCCCGTACAGTATTCTTTTCCGTCTTCCTCGATACATTTGTTTTTCGGGATCACAAACTTCTCTTCCCCCGACTCGGTAACACCATTTGGCTCAACCAGATTCAAGAGCGGAGCAAGAGATTCCGTTGGAGCTGTTACTACCGGCTCAGAGTGAGGTCTTTCTTCCGGGAACTTCATGTCACGGAGCCAGTTACAGTCAAAAGTTTCAGTCCCATTGGCAACACGAATCTTTTTATTCTCTTCGGAAATTCCGTACAGAACGCTCGCGAACGTTTTACGAGTCGCGGATGATTTTTTATTCAGGGACACGAGGAACTTCAGGAATTTCCCGATGGATTTTGGATCTTTCTCATCTGGGATTTCTTCGTATTTGATCATGAACTGATAAATCTGCTTCTTGAAAAGCTTGATGTAGGAAGGTTTATCAACCAGGAATCCATCCAGCGCCCATGAATAAATCTGGTATGCGTCGTTCACTTCATCCGGATCGAGACTGTTATTCTTGTTTTTGTCCCAACGAAGGAAAGTAGCTTCTACGTGCATCATCGCCACGAGAATGGAGAACATATCCGACTCTGAGTAATAAATTTCGTCAGTCGGTTTCTGATTGGCGTCGTGATAATTCTGACAGGTACGAGAAGCCTTGATCGTCATGTCGAGGTAGGCCTTGTTGTAGTCCGTGTTCGGAACATCACAAGCAGCCGAGCCAAGACTATCGAAGAGAAGCGGATAATACTGGCGGTAATCCTGGCACATGAACTTCAGGAAGTTTTTCCGGAAACATGATGGCGAGACGCGATCGAAATCATCCATCTCAGCGTCACAGGCGACTTTGTATTTCTTCATCATCTCCTTGGCCATGCCAATGGAAGTGATAAGAGAGACCGCAAATTCCGTTGCTTCATTCACGTCAAGGATCGGAGTTCCCTTCTTCGTGCTCGGATTGATATTTTCATCCGACTGATACTGAAAAAGAGTTCCAAGAAGAGAGACGGTATCGGCGACACTTATCGCCCGCTGAGGCATGATCAGATCAACGGCAATGAGTTCTTTCTCGAGTCTCTTAAGAAGACACTGAAGCTGGAACTGATCAATTCCGTGAGTAAAGGTCGTTCCTGCGTAAGGAAATTTTGTTCCCCATTCTTGCTTACATTCCAGTCCTTCGACAGGATCAGGATCTATATCCACAAATCTCAATACGAGATCAAGTCCGTACTCATAAAGTGCCAGTTCAAATACTGCGTCCGGATTGCGGCGCCACTCTCGTGTGTAGAAGGCAGAATCAAATTCGCCCTTCATCATGCGGTAGTTCTGAGTAATGCGGATGAATTTTTTCAGCTCATTCGGGTACTCAGGGAAAGCGACGATCGCCTGGTTGTAATTGATCGCAACCGGGAGTTTACTTTCCAAAGGAACGCGGAATTTATCGTACATGCGGTGGAAGACCCATCCCATGCCGAGAATTTTTTCAGCGTGATAAAGAAGGTTCTTAAAGTCTCCGCCGAGAACGACTTTTTTGTTTCCGCCCATGATAATTTTCTTACCGTAGACGATCAAATTCTGGAATTTATCAATGTCGAAGCTTTCTTTCGGAACGAACAAGCGAACCATTTCGTACGCATCGTCGAGCGAGAAGAAGTACTCAGTGTCACGGTTTCCAAGTTTCGGATTCAGGATAATACCTGTGAGGTTTTCCACATCCATTTTCAGCATGGCGAGGATGGATTCCTGCTCAAGGAGGATGTATTTGTAGCGGGTAGCATCGAGAGCGATTTCGGCAAGGTAAGGGAACGAGAACATAAAACGCTCAAGTTCAACATGCGTGAGGATAAGCTTGTCTCCGCCGAGAAGGATCTTCTTAACGAAGAGCACTTTCTTGATTTTCGCGATCACTTCTTCGGTGTCTTTTGTCGAGAAGGCCTGAAGGAGATTCGGGATATCGAGGGTATCAATGCGTCCACCGCGCTCTTTTCTGAACGTACGAAGGAGAGAGACCATAATTTTATTGGCTGCTTCTCTTACGCGGGACTTATGAATTTTGTGAAGTGAATACGTAGCTTCCTGCTCAGACTGGAAAATTGGTCCGAAGTTCAGTGCCATCTGCTCATTGAAGACAATCGCGAGATTGATGACGTCGTCGACGTTTTCTTTCGAGATATACTTTCTGTCTTCGCCACGAATGAGATAATTGAGTTCGTAAACCTGCTTGAGGGCCTTCAGGATTTCCGGTGTGATCCCCGTCTGATTTATCCGCAGATAAGCTTCGAATGAATCGAGGTTCATGTAGCCTGGGCGATTTGTATCTACAACTTTAATAAAGAGATTAAGGTTTGCACCAAGACAACGGATCTGTGAGCTGATGTTCTGGTGAAGGATATTTTTGAAAGCATCGAGTTCGAGCTCGCAGTCAGCACGGAATCTTGTGGTATCGATTTCCTTCGGAACGACTTTAGTCCCAAGAAGATCTCCGCATGCGGTGAGCACGATAAGCATTGTGGCCAGAATAAGTGCATTCAATAGCTTTATCATCAGAAAATATACCTCAGGGCGCCGTACACAGAATCATTGTTCGTATAAGGTGACCAATAAGACTTACCGTTTGTCGGAGTGCCGATAGAGTTTGCACCCGCCATCAACTGAAAATTTTTCGTCACGAGATATGTTGCTTTCACCATGATCAGGCGATCTGTTGTCAGCATGTCATATTTTACATCACCGAAGACTGTGAGCTTTCTTGTCAGGACACGATAACCGGTAACATTCACGGCCTGGTTCCAGCGAGGATCCTCCGCGAGCTGTTCTTTCTGGCGATCAAAGGGCGAAAGACGTGCAACGTAATTCAAACCCATACCATAAAGATCATTGGTTTTGGAAATCCCACCGCCAACATAGTCTTCACGTCTTTTTTCTGTCTTAATCTCAGTGTATTGGAACGCTTGTGTATCCCCGTCCGGAAAAGTATTAGGCCGGATGGCGATAGCTGAACCGTAGATTTCTACATCCTTGTTCCGCCATTTCACGGTCGATCCGTAAACGTCATGATAGTAAAACTGCGGACGAACATTTGCTTTCACGACCTGCTCAATCGTGTTGAGTTTCGCATCTACTTTAACCGAAATCTGGTTTTCCGGTTTACGCACGATGAAGTTGTCGATCTTCCAGTGCTTGTTTTCAAAACCAATATTGGCACCGACAGTGTAGCGATAAATCACTTTCGCCAGACTAGGATAATCGACACGGTATTCAATCGGCACAGTTGCGCCGCCAGGAAGTGTTGTATCCGAAGCAGGAGGATTTCCCCACTGGGAGCGACTGGTAATGGTCTTATCGCCCTTATTGATATCAAGCGAAGGATTCAGTTCCGGAATATATATCGGTGAACCGAAAATTCTGTATCTCATTCCGTTGGAAGATTGCCTTTCGAGCGAAAGCCCGACGAGACCTTCCTGACCAGGATTGAAGTAATCGAAATTTCTTCTGTTGTTAAGCTTACCAAAACCCCAGTTCGTATCGACATCTGACCACGTCAGAATCTGACGACCAACCTTCCAGTTATTTTGCTCAGAAAGTTTGCCACCAACATAAGCTTCCTGGAGGGAATACTGAGTGAGACTCTGATCGTTGTATTGAGCGGCGAAAGTGAATCTGCTTTCTTTTTCATAGGTTGAAGTTGGCTTGTTCAGATAATCGAATTCAAGACTTCCGTTGTAGCGATTTCCTGGAACATTTCCCACGTTGGAACTGGCCTGATTGGAGAGGCCTCCCACGTAACCATTGACCACACCATCAAGAGCATAAGCCCCGGTGGAGAAGAACAATGTTATCCATACAAGTTTACGAAACATAAGAACAATTCCTATGGTTTCATTATTCATGAAGACCAATTTAAATACTTGACGCATTGTATCAAGGCAAGTTCTATCCCGGCCCGGGAGTGTAAAGGTTTCATACCAGTGAGCAGGAACTGGCGGTATCTGCTAAACCGTCTCAAAGACAGGATTTTTCCGTTGTTTTCAGGTCCGGGTTTTTATAGGGTAATCAGCAGAGTTTCCTACTCAACTAAAGGATAAGTCAAAATGAAGCTAACTATCGGATTTCTCGTAGGCTTGTTTGCCCTAACGGCAGCTGCTAATGAAAGTCGTTTTCACCCAAATCACCTCTTTATCAAGATGAAAGCGGGTAAGACTCTCGTAAAATCTCCCCTGATTCAGGGTTCTGAGCAGATTTTCGGAGATCTTTATCTGGTGAAAACAAGTGATGCCGTCGCCCTCGAGAACAGCATCAGAAATAAAAACTCTATCGTTTACACAGAAAAAGACTTTTTCGCCGGTCAAGAGGCGATGCCAAAGCTAGAGCCGATGGACCCGGTTTCTATGAAAATGAAAAATCTCGTTTTCAACATGGCTCTCGGAAATTTCAATGATCCGGAAGCCGGAAAACTTTGGGCCTTTGCTGGTGCCAACGGAATGGATGTCGATGCCGCTTATCGTGGCCTTCCAGCTCGTTCAGCAAACGAAGTGATTGTTGCCGTAGTAGATACTGGGGTTGATCATAACCACGAAGATCTTAAAGCTATCATGTGGGAAAACCGCGGCGAAATCCGTGGAGATGGAAAAGACAATGATGGTAACGGTTATATTGATGATATCCACGGGATTAACGTTCTCGTGAGAGATTCACAAGGGCGTGCCACGATGGACACAATGGCAGGTCACTGGCACGGAACGCACGTTTCAGGAACAATCGCAGCCGCTCAGAACAACGGTATCGGAATCGCAGGTGTTGCTTCAAACGTAAAAATCATGGCGATCAGAACTGTTCCAGATGATTCAGATGAGCTCAACTCAGACATCGTAGAAGCTTACAAATATGCTGCTAAAAATGGCGCGAAAGTCATTAACTGTTCATTTGGTAAAGCACCAATGGACGGCGATAACGTCGTTCGTGACGTGATCAATGAAATCGGCAAGAAATACGGCGTTCTCGTGATCGCTTCTGCCGGCAACGATTCATGGGGCCCGATGTCATGGCACGATAACGATACAGATCCAAAAATTCCTGCTGCTCTCGATAGCGCAAACCTTCTCACGATCGCATCGACAACAAACTCTGGTGGGCTTTCTTCGTTCTCAAACATCGGTGCTAAAACAGTTGATGTGGCCGCTCCTGGTTCAGATATTTACTCAACAATCAATGGTAACAAGTATGCGATGGCATCTGGTACATCGATGGCATCTCCGAACACTTCGGGTGTAGCGGCGATGGTTGTTGGTTACTTCCCGCACATCAAGGGCGAGAAGCTCAAGCAACTTCTTATCGATTCTGTTGTGAAAGTTCCTGCCTTCTCAGGCAAGATGGTAAGTGGCGGGCGCGTGAATCTTAAGAGCGCTCTCGAAGCTGCTGCAAAGATTCCTGCCAGAAGAAGATAATCAGATTTTAAGTTTTACGAGGGGCCGCTTTTTAGCGGCCCTTTTTTTTTGCCGAAAGCAGTTCGAGTGCTTTGTCTTCCCACTTCTGCATGAGCTTTTCTTCCAGAGCAGAAATTTCGTGATCAAATCCCAAAAGATGTAACAGGCCGTGAAAATAAAGATGAATGAATTCATCCCATACCGGGATTTTAAATTTTTTCGCCTGACGACGGGCCTGTGGAATTGAGATGGCGAGATCCCCCAGAAAGACTTCACTCTCGGCCCGGGCAAGCTTCCGCAAGCTCTCATGGGCCGGAAATGAAAGAACATCCGTCACTTTATCTTTGTGTCGGTGATCGCGGTTCAAGGATTTGATTCTTTCATCACCGCAGATAAGAAGAGAGACATGGAAGTTCTGCCCTTTGGTAGTGGGAATGAACTTTGCTGCGAGGAGATCAGAAAAAACTTCTGAAGCCAGGCCCATGAGGAGTTCGAGCCTCTTCCAGTCGGCAGGAGAAAGCTTAGCTGTTGAATGAAAATCCGTGAGGAGGATAGGTTTCTTCATGTTCCCTATGTTATCCTTTGAGAAGATTTACGGCAATCTCCGGAGAGCGAATGAACTATCCTGAACTCGAAAGATGCATCAAAGTGATCGAAAAACTGCGTGATCCGAAGGGGGGATGTCCCTGGGATCTTGAGCAGACTCACGAAAGTCTCCTGAAGTACCTCCTTGAAGAATCCTATGAATACGTGGAAGCCGTTGAGCTTAAGAATCCGAAGCTCATGGAAGAAGAACTCGGAGATGTGCTCCTGCAGGTTCTTTTGCATTCAACAATCGCGTCAGGATCAAAGGCCTTTACGCTTGAGTCTGTGGCAAAAACTCTCGCCGATAAAATCGTCAGACGCCATCCGCATGTCTTTGGTGATGTGAAGGTTTCGGGATCTGATGATGTCGTCGCTAACTGGAAAGAGATCAAGGAAAAAGAAAAGGGTGCAAAAAAATATGCGATTGATGAAAAGCTTCTTCAATCTCCCGCCCTGGTCTCGGCCTTTAACATCGGAAAGAAATCTACTGCAGTGAATTTTGACTGGGATGATTATCATCAGGTGGCCAATAAGGTTGAAGAAGAGTGGCAGGAAGTAAAAGAAGAATTGCCGCCAGGAAATCTCTACAATAAAGAAAGAGTGAAAGAAGAAATCGGTGATCTACTGTTCAGTGTCGCCCAGCTGGCGCGCCACCTTGATATTGATCCAGAAAATTGCCTGCGTGATGCCAACAGAAAATTCATCAACCGTTTTAAGAAAGTCGAAGATGAAGTGACCGCTCGCGGAAAAAAGCTCGGTGAAACTCCGCAGGCCGAACTTGAGAAAATCTGGATTGAGGTCAAGAAGTTATGAAACTGAGAGCCGAATGGAGAAAGTTAACTCCGGGGATGAGACTTCACACTCTCGATGTTCCGATCGTAGGACTGACTGGGGGAATTGCCACAGGAAAATCAACAGTCGCTGAGCTTCTGATTGAAAAGGGTCTCCCAGTTATCAATGCCGACCTCCTCGTGAAAGAGATCTACTCGAAAGAAGAAACACGGAATTTCATTAAGAGAAACTATCCCGAAGTCATTTTAAATAACGACATTGATTTTAAAAAACTCCGCGAAAAAGTTTTTACAGATTCTGTTGTAAAAGATGATGTCGAGGCGCACATCTATGGGCGGCTAAAGAATGCATTTACGGAAGCCTATGAAAAACTTGGCAGTCCTGATTTTGTCGTTTACGACGTTCCCCTTCTCTTTGAAAAGAAACTTGATCCCGTCGTTGATGTGAAAGTTCTCGTCTATGCTCCGGAAGACATTCAGAGAAAAAGACTGATGGCCAGAGATGGAGATGAGGAAGACATGGCGCGAACGATTATGGCGAGCCAGTTAAATATTGAGGATAAGAAAGTCAGAGCAGATTTTATTATCGACAACTCGTCGACCAAAGCGGAACTTGCCAGAAAAGTTGAACAGTTTCTCCGGCAAGTTTTTGAATAAATCAGCGGCGTGGAGCGCAGCGGCCTTCAGCATACTCAAAGATGCTGAGTGACTGGAACCAGCCGCCTTCCTTAACCGTCTTACAATAAAGACCGCGATCACAGGCATATTCAAACATTCCATCTGAAGTATGCTTACCATTCTTGAACACCGGGCATTTCTGATTCACGACTGATCTGACGGCACAGGCAAAGTATTTTTCTCTCGACTCTTCCACGCATCTTGGAACAGCAGCATTCCCAACCACTCCCCTCATACCGGAATTAAACCAGCCCACACACTGAGAGTCCTTGATACATTTTGTATTTGGATGAGAGAAACGAAGAGAGGCAATGACGTTTCTCATCTGGATGTTAAGAGACTGTTTTACCGTCATGAAGTTATTGACCTTGGCAGTGAGAAAGTCATTGTGGCAAAGACGCTGAAGAAACGGCATGGTTACGGTCTGGTTTCCTAAGTATTCAGGAACCAGGATACGACGTGAAGTCATTGTGACTTCATTGGAGTAACGGTGGCCATAAGAAGCACCCCCACCGATGCCGGCGATACTGAAGCTCCCGCTACCGGAATACTCAGTGTTAAAGTTGAGTGCAAGCTCGCAGTAAAATGAGATGTATCGCTTCTGTGCTTTTCCACCACTTATGATGATCTGGTTCGCACGGTCGCGCTTGTTGAAATCAAATTCACCCGTCGCTGTGACACCTGGATTAAGTCCTTCCGACATAATAATCACGCGGGATTCGTAATGCCGGTGAAAAGCAATGTTTGGTCCACCGGAAAGCTCGGCGCCGAGGAAGTTAATTTTGAGAGTGTAACTGACGTTGGCATCCAAACTCTTGGTAACAGCAGAGTTCGTTGTAATACTCGCCGAAGACGTCCAGCGGGTATTGGCCCGTTCTGATGTCAGAGACTCCAGGATTTCGGCCTTATTATGATAGGTCTTCCGTTCAGCATCGCGGTCAGTGTTTGCGATCGGAGAAGCAGCACCTGCACTGCTACTGCTGAGACTTTCAAGATTCAGGAAGCGCGAACGTTCAGTCACTTCAGTCAGCATAAATTTCTGGAGTGGATCTGTGTTTTCTTCAGAAGTAATGATGCCAGAAGCAGCGTCTTCCAATGCCTTGTAAGCAATTTCTTTGATCGAGTCGCGCATGTCCGGCTCAGCAAGTTCAAGATCACGGTCGATGGATATTTTTACTGTCTCACGGGCCTTGTCCTCATCAGAAGATTCTTCGAAAGCTTTTTCATATGAAGCGACAACTTGCTTTTTAATTGTTTCGGCCATGAGCTGAGCTTCGCTTTCAGCGCGCTCATCCATCGAGAGATTTCTTTCTTCGTAACTTAATTCACGGTGATAGCCCGCAATGTGAAGAGCGGGAATCGCGCGGGAGAGGCGCTCAAGAAAGCGGACACGGTCTTTTTTTTCTTCCATGCTCACGCGGGCAAATGCGGAGAATGAAACGAGGGCAATCAAAATGGCCGAGCTATAACGAAACATGAGAACTCCTTAATGGCCGAATTGTATCCGGCCTAAGGATCTGGAGCTGAGAAAACGGGGTCTAAGGTAAAAATGACAGACGGGGTTTGACTAAAATTTAGACAGTCAGATGAGCGGGATGGGTCCAGGTCTTTTGTTTTTTGTCCCAGGGATCGACAAAGGAAAGGGAACTTGCGAGAAGTTGAAGGCCTTTACGGTTTTTATTCCCTTTCCCGTATTTGGGATCACCCATGACGGGGTAGCCGGTAGAGTCCAGATGACGGCGGATCTGATGGAGTCTTCCTGTTTCAATTTCCACTCTGAGCAGGCTTTTGCTCTCGGAGCTGTCGATGACCTTGTAATGGGTTATGGCTTCCTTCCCATCAAGGGGTGCGCTGATGGTTCGACTGATGCCAGGAGTGATTGAGCCCAGCACGACCGCCTCGTAGGTTTTCACGATCTTATTTTCCTGAAAGAGAGCACTTAATTTTGCTGCTCCTTCGGAAGTGTAAGCAATGATCGTCAGTCCCTCAGTTTCGCGGTCAAGTCGGTGTACGAGGAAGGTTTCTTTTTTCTTCGTGAGTTCCACATAGCGAAGGAGAGATGTGTGATCGCCCGTCTGGGTGCCTTGGGAAACGACTCCGGCCTGTTTGATCCACACTCCATAGTGTCGGGTCTCTTCCAGGCATGCGGCATGTTTCAACTCCGGCAAGGAGAGAACTTTCGGATCAAGATAAAAGGTGACGAGGTCTTTGGGTCTTAAAATGAGAGTGGCATCTCGCTCGCGGAGGATCTTTCCCTTGCCGCCTTTTTGAAGCCAGATCGCCCCTTTCCAGGCAGCCTCAGCAATATTTTGAGCGGGAAATTTTGAGAGAGCGGAGAGAGCGTCACCCAGAGATTGATCGGCGCGGGTGACGTTAAGTTTGAATGTTCTCATCAGGAGAGAAGAGAGCTGCTCTCGCCTCTTTCAGAAATTTCCTGAGACTTGCGTGAAGCTTCCATGTCCTGTTTCAGGAGTTCGCGAAGAGTCTGGAGATTTGTTACAAGTTTACCTTCTTCGGCCGTCAGGACTTTCTGAAGTTCGTGAATGGTTTCTTTCAGAGCGTGATCTTTCTGGGACGTCTGGAAATTGAAGGGCAGCTGCTCAATAGTTCTCGCTTCATTCATCATGCTCATCTTGGCGACCACGACATCGAGCGAACTGAGTTTTTTCTCAAGGATACTCACCGTTACATCAAGGCGGGCCAGTTCATCTTTGTATTTCGTGGCAAGCTTCTGCTGGTTTTCATCAAGCGGGGGAAGTCCGGAAAGAAGAGAATTGTTCATAGAAATAAGGCGTGCCTTATTTTCCATAAGATCAAATTTGAGTTTCTTGTAATCTGCGCGAAGGCCATCCATCTGAGTGACCATGTCCATGACTTCGCGGACGCGCTTCATGCCCTCGATCCCTTTCTCCTGAATCCGCATCGCCTCGTTACGAAGCTCATCGTTTTGTTGGAGAACACCCTTATTAATATGCGTGAGCATCTCGCATTTTTCCAGAGTCGTGATCATCGACGTCTTGAGTTCATTGGCGATGGTCATCTCTTTTCTGATGATTTCTTTTTTGTCATCTTCCATGCGGGAGATGGCATCGAGAGAGTTTCGGTATTCTGTGTTCTCAGACTCGAGAACCTGGATCGTACGGACATATTCCTGCTTCTCAAGGGCCACGCGCTCGTAGAGATCCCGCAGTTCCTGGAAAGTATCATCGAGATTGTTGGCCGCGAAATCTTTTTCAAGAAGTGCGAGCTCATCTTCATCGAGAGTGTCCATGTTCCAGAGATCAGCAAAACGCTTCATGACGTCGCGGGAAAGATTCACCTGTTCCGTGATCGCATCTTTGACGGAAATGAGTGGATAGAAGAAAACCATCACTCTGTCTTCGCGATTCGTCGTGATCGGAGTGACATACATTTCGTAAGGCTGAGCGGGAGAAAGTTCATCCTGTCTCATCTTCACCGGATAGATTCCAGCGACCTTATTCACGAGAGCTTCATAAACCGGATCTTCAGAGAGATTCAGCGTTTCGCGGAGATAATCCCAGTGAAAAGTTTCCGAATGAACTTCTTCCGGCGAAAGATAAAACTGCTCGAGGAAGATTTCATTGAACCATGTGACACGGAAATTCTTATCCAGCATGCAGCCACCGAAAGGGAGTCCTTCATGGAGCATGGAACCGAGATTGAGTTTTACTTTCAGATCATCCAGCAGGCGGATGATATCATCGCGGGTTGAATCAGAATAATGATCGACCATGAATCTCTGGTCAGCTAGAATTCCCTTTTCAATCACACTCTTCACTTCATTTTCCACCTGGTTGCCGATGGTGATCTTCTCCCAGCGGAAGAGATAGAGAACACCCAGCCACGCCGTCATGAGAAAACCCACGATGGAGAAAAGGAAGATGATGAGATGTTTTTGCTTCTGAACAGGCACTCCGGAAAGAGTAAGCGCCTTTGCTTCAAGCTGAGTCACCCATTTCGTCATCGCCAGAGTAGCAGCGGTAATTTCCACTTTCATGTTCCGCGATTCAGAGCTCAGAGATGAAAGAAGAATCAGTTCCTGATCGATGGATTCAAAACGGGCCAAGAGACCCTTCTTTTCTCCTTCACTTAAGGCAGCAGAACTTACGAGGGTGGTGAGAGTCTTAAGATCAGTTTTGAGATAACTCACCTGAACAGAACCTGCGACAGTCTTGGCGGTGAGATTTGAGAGGCGGGATTTCATTTTGTCAGCAATCGCAGAAACTCTCTTGAAACCATGGGAGTGAGCAACATCTGAGAGTGTATTGATCTTGTGGCCCATCACCTTGAGCGCGTCCGATGGATCCGACATGCCGGTTCCCTTCGTGATGAGCTTGTTGAAAGTGCGGAGGGATTTCTGAAGTTCGTCGTTCGGTTTTACTTCGAGAATCGTTTCAGTTTCCGCCATGCGGGCAGAGAGCTCTTTGACTTTCTCAAAAGCTTTTTCTGACTGGGCCCATGAAAGATATTTGGCAATTTTCTCAAAGGAGTCTTCGCTCTTAAGATACGAGATAAGATCTTTTACTTTGGTCGTTCTTTCGGACTCGGTTGATTGGTACTGGGAAAGGCGAAGAGCAAAAATCCCGGTGCCCAGTGTGCAAAGGATGGCGACGAGAAAAATCCCGTGAATAAGCCATGAGCCCTTAGTGAAGGTTTTTTTCCAATCCATAGAAGCACCCCTGTAGAATAATTTCCGCTAGTTAAATTTTCTGACGAAATGACACGGATTGGAAAGTACTAAATAAAACGACAAAAGCCCGAGTTTAAGACTCGGGCTTTTTGAAATATGACTGGTGAGTTTATCTTAGCTCGCCAGATCTTCGTATGAATCGAATTGATTGCGGAGTTTCGCCTTCAGTTTCAGGATCGCCTGAGTGTGAAGCTGAGACACGCGCGACTCTGTTACGTCGAGGACCTGGCCGATTTCTTTCAGGTTCAGGTCTTCAAAGTAATAAAGCGAGAGAACGAGACGCTGCTTCTCCGGAAGAGACTTAATCCCGTCCTTGATAATTTCCTGGGCGCGCTTGAAACCAACCGCAGTTGCCGGGTTAGCACCTCGGGAAGTTTCCATGAGAGAGACCATGAGTTTTTTATCACCCTTGGACATCGCTGCTGCATCTTCGATGTTGAGAAGAGAAACAGATTTTGATTTGTTGATGAGCTCATGGAACTCGTCCATGGAGCACGCAAGATGCTCGCACATTTCTTCGTCAGAGGCAGGACGGCCGAGATCTTTCTCGAGTTTCGCGTACGCCTTCTCAACGATCTTAGCTTTTTCACGAACTGAACGGGGAACCCAGTCCTGAGAACGAAGTTCATCGAGGATGGCGCCGCGGATACGGAATTCAGCGTAAGTTTTAAATTTGTTATCACGGGTAGGATCGAATTTCTCGATCGCATCCATCAGTCCGATAACTCCACATGAAATCATGTCATCGAGCTCGATATTCGGGGGAAGACGGCTGGCGATCTTCTGCGCGATGTATCGGACGAAGGGAGCGTATTCAAGAATGATTTCGTCTTTGACTTTAGGGTCAACGGTAGAGCGGTAGTCTTTGAGGTTTTTCAGTTTGGCCGTGAGTGATGACATTTGCTAGCTCTCCTGCTTTTGCCGTTTTATTGAACGTCGTGTTCAAAGGCCAAATGACCCGCGCTCGAAGTGCGGATCATTGGTCCACCAACTTTTTCGGTGAACCCATATAAAAGTTTAACGAAGTTTTTATGAAATTCATTTTTCCCTTCAGAGAGGAAAAAAGTATCAAACCCCTCGGCAGAAACATCCAGTTTTGGGATACCACCGAGGACCAGCGTGCGTGCTCCGATGTAATTCTCGATTGTTTCCGTCAGGGTCATGACTACTTTCTGGAACTGTTTCTCGTGCTGGAACATATTCACGATGAGATGGTTCTCAATGATGTTAAAGCGTTTAGAAAGCACTTTAATGAGCGAATATGAGTCAGTGATGGATGATTTATCAGGAGTCACCACAACGAAGCGGTGATCGCAAAAAGCGTTCAGTGTGAGTGTCGAAACAGAGATGCCGGCCGGGCAATCCAGAATGATGTAATCATATTCATGCTCGTGAGACTGGATGATGTCGATGATCACTTCATCGAAGTGAAGTTTCGACTCAAAGACTTCAATTGAGCCGTTACATGCCGGAAGGAGATGGAAATTTCCA
>JBKJNQ010000008.1:0-8049 GCA_046593575.1 Bacteriovoracaceae bacterium | reverse complement strand
AGTCACCAAGTTGCCCGGCGGACGCACGCATCGATGATTCAGGACTTATTAATCTTCTAAATGGGACGTCGGGAGTTGTAACAGAACTTAGTTGCCCCGGCATGGGAACGGCCAGTGATTGCACAAACAGTCTGGCGTGTAATCTGCTCACTTCCGTCATTCCGGTGGGGGCCGCCGCAGCCCGCTTTGCTTTCCCCGATTCCCCTCTGATGAAAAGTTGCGCCGGAACGGGGAGCTGTTTTTCAAATATCGGTAAGGCGATCTGGGATAACCTCTGGGACACAGTCACCAGTATGTACCACTTGGGTTCTATGGCCGTTTCATGGGTCGGCGATCAGATCGGAAGTCTCTGGCGCGCGGAAGATCACACTTCTCTGCGCGGAATTGCCGCGACTGAAGTCACCGATTCACAGCTCGATCAATTTTTGGCCGATCCTATTGCGTATGTTTATAATTTCGGTAAGCGCATGATCGACATGATGATCTCATCCATTTCCTCGCGCTACGGCTGCGCGGAATGGTCTGGCCTTCCGCATGTCTCAGAGTGCGTTCAGCCCATGAGTTTTGAATGCGCCAACTGCAATGAAAAGCTCAACATGATTTGCGGAGTCGCGGGTTACGTCGGGGCCAACTTCATCGCAAACTTTTTCACTGGCGGCGCCATCGCAGCGACTCAGATCGCGGGAAAGATTGCGGCGTCTGCTGTTTTCACCGTCGCAAGATCCATTCCCGGAGCTGCCCGGATTGCAGAAACGATGGCCGTAGCTGGACGCCTCTCAAGAGTCGGTGGCGCCATTACGGGAACACTAAGAACTGTCTGGACATCATTGCGTGCTTCCCGAACTGTTCAGGGTGTAGGAAGTGTGGCCCGTCAACTTCGCGCGGCCGGTGCGGCCGTGAACGGCTTTGCGAGAAAAAAAGTTTTTCTCTACGCCGCCGGACAGGACGGAATTCTCACTGCCGTCAGGGCCTATCATCGTCTCACTTTTGCATCCTACCGGGCAGGATATCGAGCGACCGGTGAAGCCGCTAATCGTACACAGGCATGGCTTTACTCTCAGTATCCAAAACTTACCGATATCACCGCCGGAAGATACGCCAGAGTTGCGACCCCTCAGGATTATCTGAGAGAGTCCACTAGGAATATGACTGCTGAAGAACGCAGACACATGTCGATCACAGTCACGCGAGATACATCAGGTGAACGAAGAGTTGTTGTTCACGATAATCGCAATGGAAACCTGGCCTCTGATATCTCATTTCAATTCAGTCCAAGGCAACCCGCTGCCGTAGTGGCACGGGCCCTTCCGCCTCCTGAAGCCACGACACTGGAAACCATCGTCGTCACGGGAAGAAGAACACCGCCAACTCGTGAGCAATTTTTAGAATCGTGGTCCACGAGAACAACGACCACTGCCGAAGAAAATTCTAATTACATTGGATACGCTCTCAGAGACGAACAACCCGGAGTCTTTTTCCTTGATACGCAAAACACCGCTCTTAAGCGCTTAAACGATACCCTTCGCGATAAGTCTCTCGTGAATGCCTTCGGCAATCGTTACAACCAGCTCGTAATGGATGCCATTGAAGATTTCCGTGCCGCTCATCCGGGTGTTGAAGTGAATTTTTATTCCGATTACAAATCATTCCGTGCTTCGATCCGCGGGCCCCCGGGACAGGAAGACGCCCTCATGGCAGAACTGGGTAGGATTATCGATACTACCGGTGAAAGTTTCGCTGCAGAACTGCGGGCTGGAAACTTTGTCGATGAATCTCTTATTGGGGAGCGCTGGTTCCGCGCTGGAATTGGCAGAACCGCCGACGAGGCCAATCTCGTCACACGTTTCTCACGTCGTGATACCGATCTCACCACTTCTTCCTTCGGTACCACTGCTATTCAAGGCCGCATTCGGAATGCCTGGCAATTAGCTGAGCAATCGCGGGTGACACTCGCTGGCCGGTTCAGAAATTCTCCGCTTCTCCGCCGGATAGAGAACTCTGACTTAAGTGTTCCGTCAGCAGAAGTGCTTGAGGTCGTGAGAAAAAATGAAAACGCGGAAGATGTCGCACGTATTCTTTCCGGTCGCTACAATCGCAACGTCACCACTCAGGACGCGGAACTTCTTCGCACTTATTTTAATCAGGTCGATCAGTTTTCACCAGGACTTCTCATTCCTGCCCGGGTTGAGCATCGTTTTGATAATGCTGTCCACGGCGGATTCTCTGTAGATTTTGCCGGCGTCGGTTCTCTTAACGCTGAGGCGACAGCGATGGGTCTCGCCCAAAGAAATCTCTCCGGAGCCGTCGCTGATATCCGTCGCCGCGAACTTCTCGTGACTCATGATCTCGATATGCTCAAGGCCCGCACAGAAAACGCCATTCAAGAAGTTCTCCGTCGCCATGACATAAATGCCGAAATCACCATCAGTGGTGATGACATGCTGGTTGTTCCGAATCAAGTGCTGACGCCTGATGTTCGCCGGGAAATTGCTGAGGCCCAGGTCGTGGCGCAAAGAGGAACGGTTACAAATCCGTCAGGCATGCGCACGAGTTTCTTCAGTGAAGGAATTCCGGATCAGGCGTCGCGTTCTATTCAGGCCACCATTGGTGAATCCGTTGAGAAAAAACTTCGTGTTCGTCTTGAAGGGCAGCTTACACCTGAAGAATTACGCCAGACCTTGTTTGCCGTCGAGATGCGGGGGACTGCCCCGGGGACAGGCGGAGTTGGTGTTCAGACCGTCAATCCAAATCTCTCTCCGGCCTCAAGAGCGATTATTGAGCGAGAATTTCAGAATGCGGTTCAGGATGTGAACACTGAGCTTCGGAATTCGGGACAGACGGGAAGTCTTAATCATCTCGGGACAAGAATTGATATGCCTCAATTTTTCATACCAAACTTTGTCATACCGGAATTTGCTTTTCATCTTTAACTAACGCCTGATATTATTTCTCCATCATACATCAGGGAGCTCTCATGGATTTCCAGTTCGTCGACTGGATTTTTATCGTCGGTTACATCGTCGTTGTTTTCGGCATTGCCATCAAGGCCGGAAAACAAATGGATGAGTCACATAATAAAGACCGCACTCCCCGCGAAATAGCCGAAGAAAAATACCTCGCAAACAGGTCGCTTACATTTTTTGAATCCCTCTGCTCAATCATCGGAACCGAAGTCTCTGCCCTCACTTTCGTCGGTGTTCCAGCTTACGCCTTCAATAAAGATTTTTCTTTCGTTCAGATTTACATGGGAGCAATTGCCGCCCGCTTTGTGATAGCCACGGTCTTTCTCCCACGCGTGTACAATAAGGGTCTGACGATCTACGAAGTGATGGCCCAGGACTTTGGACTTCCCAGCGGCCAGCGGGCCGTCGGTGTTTTCTATTCGATGAGTAAAGTTGTGTCTGTAGGAGTCCGGCTCTTCTCGGGATCCATCATGCTCGCAACTTTCACGAACACATCCATCACAACCGCCCTCGTTGCTGTAACTTTCATGACTCTTATTTATATTCAGCTCGGTGGTCTCAAGGCCGTGGCACAAACCGATATGTTCCAGATGAGCTTATTTATTATTGGCGGAGCACTCGCCCACTATCTCATCCCAAAAGTTGCGGGTTCAAACTGGGGAGACATGATGAATGTCGCTCAGGCCGCTGGCAAAACCCAGATTCTCAATTTCTCTAATCCATGGCCTTTCATCTTCGGGATTATGGGCGGCTTTCTCTTTGATATGTCCACGCACGGTGTGGATCAGGATTTCGCTCAGAGATTAACCGCCAACAAATCTTTGAAGTCCGGCCAGATGGCGATCTTCTTCTCATCTTTTCTTTCGATCTCCGTAGGGCTTTTATTCCTCGGAGTTGGTGCCCTTCTCTGGGTTTTCTATCAGTCTCATCCTTTGCCGCCGAATCTTCCGGGAGCTGATTATCTTTTCCCGCATTTCATCGTGACGTATTTTCCGGTAGGCATGAAAGGTATTATGGTGGCGGGTGTTCTCGCGGCAACCATGAGTGTGCTCGATTCCACCATCAACGCACTTTGTGCAACGATGTATAACGACATTCTTCCCAATCGTGATAAAGCGAAGACTGAGTTCTGGAGCTTGATTGATTCGATCATTTTAGGGGTGGCGATTCTTGGGATTGCAATTCTTTCGTCCAAGTTTGATGGTCTTCTCCTTCTCGGCCTTAAAGCGCAGTCATGGACCGGAGGATCACTCCTGGCACTTTTCGTGAGTAAGGTGGTGCTGAAGAAATACTTCCATTACCGTCTCGACCTCGTAAGTGTAATCGGTGCCTACGCCATTGGGATGACTGGAGTATTTCTCAACACGAAAGTTCTCATGTGGGACTGGAATCTCAATGTGTATTGGGGATTTATTCTTTCGATGATTTATCTGAAAGCTCTGACAACTTTACGCAGAGCTTCGCCGGCGGCGTAAACGTCAAGATTTTTCGCGAACCCACTCCTGTAGGGTTCGCAACTCTTCACAACCATTTTCTTGAAAGAGCCTGATCATATTCTTATTGGTCGACACTGTTCCGCCGAAATAATCCACCCCACCCATTTCCTTCATCAGAATGAAACCTTTTCGGTGAATCCATTTTCCCAGACCTTGTTTTCGGAAATCAGGATGGACTCCCATATAGGTAATACGGGACCAACCATCGGGTTTCACCTGAGCGATCACGAGACCAGCGAGTTTATTTTCGATAAGGCCCAGCTGAACAGAACTACTTTTGAACAGGGCGTCTCCGAGATAATACTTAATCCCCTCGAGCGCATCTTCATTCGGATCATAATCAGGATCCCCTATTGCGACCGCGTGTAGGGCCTTGGCAGCTTCTTCCATGTTCTCCATCGCCTTCCACGTGAGTGGATTGCCCTTATCATCCGGAAGTGTAGAAACTTTTGCGTGATATTCAATCCGCTCATGCTTCAGCTTGAAACCCAGATGAGGAAGCTCCGGGATAATATCTTGAAACCGATGCTTATCCACACGCAGGAGAAGCTCGTTCCCTTCCTCAGCGAGAATCGCCCTTTTCAAGTTGACGAGCCATTCTTCAGGAGCTGGAAAGACAAATGAATTTTCGGGATAGATAAACTTAAGTCCCGCGACTTTCGGAGAGAGAGGAACAGATTCAATACGAAAACCAGTGTCACGCAGAGGATATTCTTTCACTGAAACATCATGGTCCCGAGACGGATACAATCCGTCCCTTCTCTCATGGCAATCTCAAAATCCTGACTCATACCCATCGACGTTTTCAGTTTGATCTCGAGTTCGGCTTCAAGTTTTTCCTTCTCAACCACCAGATCCTGAAAACATCTACCCGCTTCTGCCTCAAAATGTTCTGTGCGAACAGTTCCCATAGTCATGAGTCCCACGAGCGTTAAGTTCCGTGCCTTGAGGGCCGTCTCCGCCGCTGACTCGAGTTCATGATAAGTTTCGAAGCCAGATTTCTCAGACTCCTTACTGGTGTTGAATTGCAGGTAAATTTCTACCGTATGTGAGAGCCGGTGTTCTGCCTTCATGAGCTTATCGAGGAGTTCCTGATCATGGACTGAGTGGATGGCAAAAAGACTTTCAATCGAGAAGAGTTGATTGATCTTGTTACTCTGAAGATTGCCGATCATGTGCCAGCGGATCTTCGGACATTTCGTTTTTAGGAGCTCTGATTTTTCAAAGAGTTCCTGCACACGGTTTTCACCGAAGTCACGAACTCCAAGTTCGTAGTACATCTGGATATCTTCAATCGGTCTGGTTTTTGATACGATGAGGAGGGTTACACCGGGCTTAAGACGCGATGACGTTTCGGAAAGCTTCCGTGCGAGAAATGCTTTCCGGTCACTCATCCGACTTCCTTATCCTTCCCCGGCTTTTTTTTCTTGAGAGAGATCGTGGCCTTAACTTCGAAATCATATTTCTCGGCAAGCTTGTCGATCTCTTTAGAGATATCAATTTTATCGAGGTAGCTACGGAGCTCCGTTTTCACACCGGCAACGAATTCTGTTTTTGTCGTCTTGGCGTTTTCAATAAGGCCACCGACCATCTCTTTCGGGAGCGGGAGATCCTTCAACATCGCCCGGGCAGCTTCTTCGGTCATGAAGGCCGCAGTCACGCCAGTCGTGAGGACTTTCTTTAAGAGGTCTCCGAGTTTTCCTTCAGGCGAGCGATTGTCATCCATATCAGAGATTCTCCGCACGTTTAGCAAAGGAAGACATCGTGAGAGGAAGATTGGTTTCCACCAGACCCTTCTCGATCAGAGAAAGTCCCGGGATGAATCCCTTCACTTCGATCTCGAGTGAATACGTGACTTTCGTCTTTCCGTTTCCGAGATCTTCCAGAGTCCATTTACCGTTATTTTTTTTCATGAAGTCACCTGTCACGAGTGACCAGCTGACTTCCTGTTCTTTCTTGTGGAGAAGCTTGAGCGTATAGGAAATTTTCTTGATGACGTTGATGTTGAACTTAACCGTCGCCCCTTCAGGAGATTCATTCTGGACTTCAATCGAGTCCACACCCGGCACGAACTTGTTATAGTTCTTGTAATCGATGACTGCCTGGTAAAACTTGGTTACGGGAACGTCGTAGGTTTCGGTGCGACTGGCCTGTGCCATAAAAATCCTTTTTTAGTAGCGCGGTTTCTTATCAAAATGATGTTCAGCTCTGATATGTCTGATTGTACCAGATTCGCTTCTCATCACCAGAGAATGTGTATAACAGCCCCATGACTTGAAGATAACGCCATCAAGGAAGTTGCCGGAAGTAACACCCGTAGCACAGAACATCAGGTTCCCACGAGCGAGGTCACCAATCTGGAAGACCCGGTTGATATCTTCCACACCCATTTTACGGGCGCGCTCAATTTCGGACTGATTTCTTGGTTTCAAGATTCCCTGGAACTCTCCACCCAGACACTGAAGGGCAGCCGCCGCGATCACTCCTTCCGGAGCTCCGCCGATCCCCATGAGGATATCCACTCCAGAATTAGGTGTCGCAGTTGCGATCGCTGCAGAAACGTCACCATCGCCAATGAGATGAATCCTGGCGCCTGAAGCGCGCACTTCTTCGATGAGTTCTTTGTGTCTCGGACGATCAAGAATAATCGCCGTGAGATCATTCACCCGACATTTTTTAGCATCAGCGAGACGCTTTAAATTTTCTGTCGGTGTCTGACGAATATCGAGAAGGCCTCGCGCCTCTTTTCCGGCGGCAATTTTCAACATGTAAGTATCAGGAGCGTGAAGCAGTCCGCCCGCTTCACCGATCGCCATGACGGAAATGGAATTATATCCACCGTGCGCACAGATGGTTGTTCCTTCCAGAGGATCGAGAGCAATTTCAAGTTTTGATCCATGACCGGTTCCGACTTTTTCACCGATATAAAGCATGGGTGCTTCATCTCGTTCGCCTTCACCAATCACAACTGTGGCGTCACATTCGATAGATCCGAGAAGAGTTCTCATGGCGTCGACAGCGGCCTGATCAGCGCCCTTTTCATCACCACGGCCCATGAGACGGGCAGAAGCAATCGCGGCAGCTTCAGTGGCGCGGACAAATTCCATGGCAAGGTTACGGTTCATGAATTCCCCTCGTTGTGTTTAACAGGGGGAATCTTACCAAAAATG
Source organism: Bacteriovoracaceae bacterium (assembly GCA_046593575.1). Taxonomy (GTDB): domain Bacteria; phylum Bdellovibrionota; class Bacteriovoracia; order Bacteriovoracales; family Bacteriovoracaceae; genus Peredibacter. The sequence goes on along the minus strand of JBKJNQ010000008.1, from coordinate 420 downwards.
AAGGATTCTCTGAAGTGATTAACTCAATTGACGCGCGATAAAAGTCCGTGCCTCAGAGGGTAAGAGCTCATGCGGGATAAGATCCACCAGATCCTTCACGCGGTTAAGCTTCTCTTCTTCGACATTCTGGTCCATGCGGAAGACGCATTCGTCTTCTTCGATGAGGGGAGAATCAACGTTTCGTTTGGAAAGAATGCGTCCGGTCTTAAGACCAGAACCATCTTCCCATTCGACAAAAGTTTCCATGAAAAGGACCTGAAATTTCGCCAGCTCTCCGTCGCCGTGTTGCCAGACGAAAAGTTCGGCCGGACCGTCGGAACGGAGCCAGTATTTAAGACGCGCCGGAAGCTCGAGACCACCGTCGACTTTATGCAGGGGTTTGAGGTGTTTTACAAACTCTTCCATCGCAAGAAAATTTCT
>JBKJNQ010000205.1:0-17678 GCA_046593575.1 Bacteriovoracaceae bacterium | reverse complement strand
TTTTTAAAAATACTCTTCCTCAGTCTTCACCATCAATGCTTTTAATGGAGCTACCTCCTTACCGCATTCCGAAATTTAAGAATCTCCTTCGTGTGATGATGAATAAAGCAAAAATTTTTCTCACGAAGGCCGGCGGAACAATTCTTCTCGTAAGTATTGTCATCTGGTTCCTCGTCACTTTTCCCCAGCGAAATGGCGATACGGTGATTGAAGAGTCCTATGCCGCGGACATCGGAAGATTTTTCGAGCCTGTTTTCCGGCCTTTAGGATTTGACTGGCGGATGACGACGGCACTTATTCCGAGCATTGCTGCTCGTGAAGTTGTTGTGAGTGCGATGTCTCTGGTTTTATCTGTGAAAGAGGGAAGTGAGGGCTTTGAAGATCATCTGGCGCAAACATTGGTGAAAGAATTCAGTGTCGGAAGTCTTCTGGCGCTTCTTATCTGGTTTGTATACGCGCCTCAATGCTTTTCTACTTTTGCTGTCATGAGAAGAGAATCAAACAGTCTGAAGTGGCCACTTTTCATGGTGGGATACACCCTAGCGCTCGCGTATCTTATGGCCTGGGTAACGAAAATGCTTTTTACGCCTTAGTCTTCACAGAACCCCACGGCTTCAACTGCCATGTTGTTTTCACCCGGGCGACTTCTTTACCGGTTTTTCCTTCCTGAACAATTGTCTCAAAACTTTGCGTGTAGGTTTTCCCTTCATCAAGTGCCGCTTTGACTGCAGCTCTATCGATGACTCTGGGAGAACAGATTCCTTCTAGGTCCGTGCGGCCCTGCCAGGTATAAGTGACAGAAAGCTCCGACATGATCAGGCGATACTTACTGATGCCGAAAGAAGAAAGAAGAGAGAGGCCCGCGCAGTATTCACCGACAGTCGCCATGGCGCAGGCGTGAATTCCGCCAATGTGGTTGTGATTTAATTTTCTGTTGGGGAGTGCCACTCTCACTTGATCTTCAGAAATTTGTCTGATCTTCATTCCATGAGGCGCATTGAAAGGGATTCCCAGAGTCATGACTTTATCAAGTGCGATGAGATTAAACTTCGTGGGATTTTCCATGAGCTTGTCGATCAGCTTGTAACCAAGTTTCATAACTTACTCCTGACTTCTTCCATTTCTCTGATGTAGCGGGAAACAATATCTTTCAGTGGTTCAATTTTTTTTGTGAACTCTATCGATGTTCCGGCGACCCACACAGTCTTATAGCTCGCACCGAACGCCGCCTGTTCCAGGAGTTTCATGCCGCGATAATAGGTCAGCATCTTGGCGTATTTTTTTATCTGCTTATTCGTATTGAGAAAAACTTCCACGGCGTTCTGATTCACGCCGATCTTTTTCAGATAAGGTGTATTGATCGCCGTACATCGGGAACCGGAAAACTTATTGGTCAGAACAATATCTTCAGCGCCGTACTCCACGCAGGCCATTTTATATTCATGAGAAACGGGAGCCTCTGTCGTAGCAATAAAAGGAGAACCAATCGAAACGCCATCGGCACCAAGGGCCAGCATGGAAAGAATACCGGCTCCACTTCCCACTCCGCCGGCCGAGATCACGGGAATTTTACAAACTTGCTTGAGCATCGGAATGAGAACTGTTGCGGGAATATTTCCCAGATGCCCACCGGCGCCAGAGTTCACAGCAATAATTCCATCAGCACCCAGAGCTTCAACTTTTAAGGCGTAGTTTTCATCAATGACATCACAGAAAACTTTTGTCCCATTTTTCTTACTCTCTTTGATCGTTTCTTCGGGAGAACCCAAAGAGGTGATGAAATAATCCACCCCCTGATCCAGACAAGCGTGAAGCTGCTTTTTGTAAGCAGTATTTGACTTATTTACTATGAGATTTACCCCGAACGGCTTGTCACTTTTCGCTTTGATTGTTTTCAAACAAGTCGTGAGTTCTTCGATGGTCCGGAAGTTCAAGGCAGGTATACAACCCGTGATTCCGCTCTCGAGAGAAGCGACCATCATGTCCACGTTCGTTATGAGAAACATCGGTGCCATGATGATGGGATAATCGATCGCGAGAATGTCAGTAAGCTTGGTTTTCATGTTGTGTCATTGTAAGGGAAAGTCATGAGACTTTCGTTTTTCAAAGTAAGAACCGTATGGGTTAATTGTAACAGTCATTTTAAGTCATACAAGGATGGTTATATGAAAAAAACTTTTGGGATCGTCGTGCTGGCCCTTTCGACTGCGGCCTTTGCAGCTCCAAAAGCTCAGTGGTTGACCGTGGACAATGATGTCCTCGCAAAGATCCGCCCTAAGCTCGACAAATCAGTTCAGACTCTTTTCACTTCTCAGGGAGCTTCAGTTGTTAAGCTTGAAGAGCGTGAAGTAGAAAGACTTTCGCATCTCATTCACCAGGATCTTCATCGTTGTGGTGGCTTCATCGCCCACGAAACGTTTGAGGAGGCTCGCGATACACTCGCATTTCAGGGTGACATGTATTTCGCTAAATCAGCGATCTTTGCTGATTACTCGATCAACCAGCAGAATGCCGTTAAGCCAATGGTTGCAGAAGTTTCTGATGCCAACATCTTAGATACGATTAACAAGCTTTCTGCATTCAAGACTCGTTATTATAAAACTGAAACCGGAACAAAATCTTCTGAGTTCATCCGTGATACCTGGGCCGCTCTTGCGAGAAATCGCAATGACGTGAAGGTAGAACTGATTGCTCACCGTTCATGGCCTCAGGCTTCTATTGCGATGACCATTCAGGGAACAGATAAGTCTGACGAAATCGTCATCATCGGCGGTCACGCTGATTCTATCTCGGGCATGTTCGGCGGTGGCTCACGCGCTCCGGGTTCAGATGACAATGCTTCTGGAATTGCATCCATCACAGAAATCATCCGCGTTCTTATGGCGAGCAACTTCAAGCCTTCGCGTACAGTCCAGTTCATGGGCTACGCTGCTGAAGAAGTCGGCCTTCTTGGCTCAAAAGAAATCGCTGCCAGTTACAAAGCTGCAGGCAAAAAAGTTGTCGGTGTCATCCAATTCGATATGACTCTTCGTCATGGTACTGCTGACAAGGACATCGTCTTCATGTCCGACTTTACCAATGCGGCACAGAACGAATTCCTAGGAAAACTCATTGATGAATACGTAAAAGTTCCATGGGGATATTCGAAGTGCGGATACGGTTGTTCTGACCATGCTTCATGGACCAACAACGGCTATCCCGCCTCAATTCCTTTTGAGTCGACAATGGAAGATATTAACCATAATATTCACACTGAGCGTGACACAATTGAAAACGCAGGTGGCGACGCCAAACATGCCGCCAAATTTTCCAAGCTTGGCGTATCCTTCATTGGAGAGCTTGCGAACTAAGGAAGTTGAAGTAAGTTGAATAATAATACGCTAGATATCCAGTCACTTTATCAGGACATCCGTTCTCATCTCGAAACATCAAAAAAAGCTTTAATGACGACAAGCATTCTGGGAGACGAAGAGTCTCCCAGAACGCGTCCTGAAGCGGATTGCCTTACCATTCTCGAAACTCAAGAGAGCATTGCCAAAGACGCGAGTGCACTGATCGAATTGCACCCCTCTCTTGAAGCTCTCTTTGAAAAAAACTTTGGCCCTTATCGTGATCTCTTTGATCGCGAGGCGATTGTCGAAACCATCCTTCTCGAAGACTTTCTCTTTCCTATTACCGGCCAGTATCCGCTTCTCGTCGACGGCGAGTTCAATGCTGACGTTACGCTGTCCTATAAAGATATCTTCAAGGCCTGGGCCGACCAGCGCGGAGAAGGACATGTAGCGACTCAGGAAATGCTGAAGACAAACTTCGATATGAAACTGCAGGACAAGGACATCGCCTGTCAGTGTGCCCAGTGCCTGGGGGATTTCCGTACTCAGGTCCGTGAGGCGATTTACGCGACTCAGACTGATCTCATCGATAAGACCGAAGAAAAACTTCATGACGTCGTTCTCTTCAAAAGAATCTCTGATGTCTCTAATGCTGTTTTTGATCTCAAAAAAAATCTTGATAAGAATTTCCATGCGATGAGAAATAAGCTCAAGCGTTCATCCGTGAACAAGCTTGAGAACGAAGTGAAGCAACACTTCCGTACCAAATTCGGTACGAAATCAGATCTGGGAAAAGTTTATCGTGAAAAGCTCACGGTCTTCTTCAACACACTTCTGGTAGAGCAGGGACTGAAGCCTGAACTCATCAGTCCCGAAGAGTATGACCGCTTCTACATCCAGCTTGAGACCAATATCTGGAAAGGCGAAGTTTTCCTCAAGAAGGAATTCGAACGTTTCACTCACGCCATCATGGCGCTGAAGAGAAAAGATGTGTCGTCGACGATCCTCCGCGATTATCTCGGGCAGTTCTGGCAACACGCTGAAGCTCGCCGGATGAACCGGAAAATTATTTATCACATGGGTCCGACCAACTCGGGAAAAACCTATCATGCGATTCAGGCGCTGTGTGAAGCGAAGAAAGGTTGTTACTTAGCACCTCTTCGTCTCCTCGCCTCTGAACTCTTCGATACGATGAATAACAAGGGTGTGAAAACAACTCTTCTCACCGGCGAAGAAGTGGTGGAAGTGCCCGGTGCTCAACATTATTCATCCACCATTGAGATGGCGAAGCTTAACGAAAAGTTTGATTGCGCTGTTATCGATGAAGTTCAGATGCTCACGGATACTCAGCGGGGCTGGGCATGGACCCGTGCTCTCGTAAACCTTCAGGCGAGTGAAATTCATATTTGTGGTGATCATTCTGTCCTTGAACTCGTGAAAAAAGTCCTCGCTCTCTGCGGTGACAGTCTCGAAATTAAAGAATACACGCGGATGACTGAGCTGAAGGTCATGGATCATCAGATCCCCCTCACTCAGCTCCAGAAAAACGATGCCCTCATTGTGTTCTCAAGAAGAAATGCTCTCAAATACAAATCTGATCTCGAAGAACTCGATTTCAAAGTCTCGATTGTGTACGGAAGACTCTCGCCTGAGGTCCGTCGTGAGCAGGCGAGAAAATTTGATGAAGGTGAAACCGACATCATGGTTTCAACTGATGCTATTGCCATGGGGATGAACCTTCCGGTGAAACGGATTGTCTTCTCAGCACTTTCAAAATTTATCGATGACAGGGAAAATCCGCTGACGTTCTCAGAGATTAAACAGATCTCTGGTCGTGCCGGACGCTTTAATAGATTTCCTTTGGGCGAAGTGACGACTCTTAATCGCGTTGAAGATGGACTAAGAATTCTGAACGAAGCTCTTGTCCACAAACTGAGCCAGCAAGACAAGGCGATGGTTGGTCCGGATCTGGATATCTTCTCACGCGTAAATCTGGCACTCGAGTCGCATTCGCTTCCGACACTTTCTCTCTCAGAGTTCCTTCGTCTCTTCAATACCATGACTTTTCAGAAGCCATTCTATTGCGTGGATATGAAGGAAATGATCGAGCTCGCTGAAATGGTAGAGTCGGCAGATGAAGACCGCACTCTGTCTTATGCTGAGATCTTCGGTTTCTCATGCGCTCCCGTTAATCTCGGGCTCATGGAACACGTTCAGTATTATATGTGGATTCTCAATCACTATGTGACTGAGCAAAGTATTGTGAACGAAGATATTGATGATAAGTCAGATAATATCGACTACCTCGAGACATCGATTAAGTGTGTGGAGCTCTATCAATGGCTCTCACGTCACTTCAATCAGAAAAACTTCGTCTTCGATGAGAGACAACTTCTCGATAATAAATCCAAGGCGATTGAGCGCTTGAATAGTCTTCTCTCTGAGAAAATTTCCAAAACCTGCTCCAGCTGCGGTTGTAAAATGTCGGCCAATGCCCGCTTCAATATCTGTGATGAATGCTTTGCTAACAGACGCTTCTCTCGCCGTGGTGGACCTCCTCAAAGGGATGGTAAGCAGGAAGGCAAACGTGAGGAAAGCAGAGACTTCGGTAGAGGAAATAGTGGCGGCGGAGGCGGCGGAAGAAACAACAATAAAAATAATCGCAAGGGCCCTCCTCGCGGTGAGAATAAGGACCGTGGGCCGCGCGAGGATAATCGCCAGTCATCCTCTTCTTCTCAGTCCTCATCTTCATCTTCTTCTTCATCTGCGTCGACCGGGATTAAGCGTCCTCAGAACAGAACCACGAAAAAGCCAGGCTCCGGCGCAAATAAGAACGCGGCAGCTGCGTTTCGCAAACATAGATAATGGAATCGTATCAGGATTATGCCCGGGAGATTCTCCTGGGCGAAACTCTCGAAAGTAAGCTCACCAATATTCAGTTTGAGTGGAATGCCTGGAATGAATTCCCGCTTCCTGCCTTACCGGGCAGAACCGGTAAACTTACTTTTTCTGAACAGCAAATGAAGTTTCCCAAGGCGATTCATCTTCATGAGACTGATAAGAAAGCCATGGCGATTCATAGCTTTGCCAACCACGAGCTTCTCGCAATTGAAATGATGGCAGCAGCGATTCTTATCTATCCCCATAAGTCTGACGAAGATATCGGCTTTAAGAAGGGGATTGTGACCGCCCTGAAAGATGAGCAGAAACATCTCATGCTTTATATTAAAAGGTTAAATGAGTTGGGTTATGAGTTTGGTGATTTTGCGCTTAATGATTTCTTCTGGCGGCAGATGCCGAAACTGGAAACAGCTTCGCAATATCTCTCCGTCATGGCGCTGACTTTTGAATCTGCCAATCTCGACTTTGCCCAGTTTTACCGTGATGTTTTCAAAAAGCTTGGTGACGAGCGAACCGCTCAGATTATGGACATTGTCCTGGAAGATGAAATCTCTCACGTCGCTTTCGGCGCTCACTGGATGAAAAACTGGAGAAAAGACCAGACTCTCTGGGAGTATTACCGCACTTCACTTCCGTGGCCCGTGACACCGGCCAGAAGCAAGGGGATTGAATTTGACAGTGATCTGCATCTAAAAGCGGTGGGGGATCAGGATTTTATCAGTCATCTCTCAGCCTTCAACGATGACTTCAAAGTCACGCGCCGACCGAAGACAAAATAAATTACTCTATGTTCTCGTTGGCCATTTTCAGAGTGTGCGGGCCAAAGCGATCGATGAAAGTGATGGCGAGATTATTTGCAGCTTCATCCAGCGCTCTCACATCAATTCTCATATCAAACAGGCGATGTTTTGATTTCAGCGTGATCTGACCATTGTTATAGGTCCAGGTGCCCGTGCCATCATTCAAAGTCGGAAGATCGTAATAAAATTTACCGTCTTTATAAAGAGCGAGCTGAATCGGATAGGCATTGTTTATAATGGATTTATCCAGAGTCATGTTCGGATCTGAAGGCATGTTTTTATCATTGATGAGCCTGGCAAAGTTTTCTTCTTTGGCCGCTACAAACTTCGTTTTTCCTTTCTGTCCGCAGGCAGAAACGAGGATAAGAACCAGCGTCAAAAATGTTATTTTCATCCCTCAATTCAAGCATTCATGTATCATTCTGTCATGCCCTTCGATTGTCTGAAAGTGAATGCCGATTACGAATCTGTGCTTTTTCATGCCCGGCCCGGGCCTGTCATCATGAATCAAACTCTCGAATATCTGCCTTTCTTTCTGGAAGAATTACCTGTTCTGACATCCAAGTCCTACACCCAGGAATATCTAAGTTTTGTTGAAAGTGTTTCCGGAAGAATTCCCCGGACTGTCACGTCGGGAAATTATCTTAACTGGTGGGGCCCACTCCTCAATCTTCCCGAAGAAAGAAGACTTAACTCTAAAGTTACGAGCTTCCACCTGGCGCTGAAAAACGGATGGACGAAAGGTCAGGTCGTTTCTAGGAAAGAATTTCAGATCCTGACTTTTGATAAAAGGATGCTCATCAAAGATCCCTATGGCATGTCGGGAAAAGGTCTGGAAGTTCTGGAACCAGGCGAGCACTTCCGGAAGCCAGGAAATCCGGATGATATATTTCTTATCGAACCACTCCTTGAGAGGAGCTATGATTTTTCTCATTATGTTTTTCCGGACGGAACCTTTGTTGGCTATGAGAATATGGTCGATGAAAGATTTCAGTACCGGGGAACCCGCTTTCCGCTGATCAAGAAGGCCGATATCACATCATTTTCCTTCTACAAGGAAGTCTCACCTTCTGAATGGGAGAAGTTTCAATCCCGTCTCAAAGAAATCATCTCTCATTTTGGAACAGGTCATAAAACCGGATACTCTATCGATTCTTTTATTTATCTCGAAGATGGTGAATTGAAGATTCACGCTTTATCGGAAATCAACGCCCGAAGAACGATGGGATTAACGGCGTGGGAATTGTGTTCCCGATACTGCGGCGAAGATGGCGCGGGATCTCTCACCCTGAACATGAAAGAGGGGAAGAGATCGCTTAAGCTGTCTCCCGAAGGTGTGCGGTTTGATCTTTATCTGAATTTTTACTGACGGATTCCGAGCTTGCGGTATTCATCCAGAAGATTCTTTCCGACTTCATCGGCCGTAGTGCCGTAAGAAATAATTCCGTCTTCATGCCCTTTCATGACGATAATGCCGGAACTTTTCCCACTCATGACTTTCTGAGCGGCTTCCGCCATTTCGAGTGTGCCATAAGGAATATCTTCGGAAATGGAATCGGCATCTGAATCTTTCAAGATGTTCCAGAGTTTCTGATGATGAACATGAAAGACATATTGAATCGCTGGATTTGCTTCGTAGATACCGTAATGAGTGAGTGATTCGCTGGAGGGAGGAATGAGACCCTCGGCTGAAACCATGCCTTTCTTCAGATCGCACTCAATAACCTTGGTGTAATGATGGGCCTGAAGGTGAGGAAGATGCCCCGTTTGGGTTCCGGTAATGATGAAAGTTTTCTTTTGCAGGCGAGAAGATAGATTTCCGTAGCCGATCTTATCGATCGGGTATTCACCAATGAGTCCCAACTTAAAAAAGAGCGCGCGCCACTTTTCCAAGGCAATTACCTGGGTCATCTCAGGAGCGGGGGCCCGCTTCAGAGTGAACCGGAATTTGATGACTCCTTCATCTCTCGTCGTTGTCACAGATAAGTCCTTGATCTCCTATGGGATTTTATTGCAATCTCCCATAGCTAACTTATAATGAGAATACTGGATAACATGGGGTTAGTTCAAGACCCATTTCACCTAGGAGTAGTTATCCTCGATAAATTGATCGGCGACCTGAAAGCGAAAGTCCCATTCTTGAGTAAGAAGAAAGGGAATGACGAAGAAGGCGATGAAGATTCAGACGAAGACACGAGCACGGAAACGGAAGTTCCCGATGTCGACGATTCTGATAATACGAACGTCTCTAAAAGTTCTGACGAAGACGATGAAGAAAGTACCAAAGATAATTCTCTCATAGGGAAAATCAAGGCGCAGCTTACAGCTTTTCGTAAAAAGAAAGATGTCGGACTCGACGAAGATTCTGATTCTCCTGATACTGCCAAAGAAAAGAAAAAACCAAATCTCATTGTTATCGTCGGCGCTCTACTGCTGATCGGATTTATTTTCCTTTCAGATTTTGGTGACGATACAACTCCTGTCGCAGATCCCGCAAAAATGCTGAAGCCCCGTGAAAAGAAGAAACCGAAACCTCCTGAAGAGAAGCCAGTGGAAACTCCGGTAACGGAAAATCCGACTGTCACAACACCCGAAACACCAACTGAAACTCCGACTGTGACGACACCGACAGATACGGTTCCAACTGAAACAACACCGGAAACACCAGCTGAAACACCGACTGTGACGACGCCGACAGATACTGTGCCCACGGAGACACCTACAACCGAGACTCCAACAACAGAATCTCCTATTACAACGACTCCCACTGATGGTCTTCCGGTGGAAACGACTCCTCCAGATGCGACCGTGACTACGCCTATTGAAACGACACCGACGGAAACCGTTCCGACTGATACAACCATGACATCTCCCACCAGCACAGACTCAGTCAATGGTGAGGATACTCCGAAGTCAGAAGACAACCTCACTGATCAGATCCTGAAGGATCTTGAAGACCAGGCCAAGGACACTGAGAAAAAGCCCATGAAGACTGAATATGTTCCGCCGCCGAATTATGAAAATGTCGGTCGCGGACTGGTCTACAACTGCACCGGAAAACACTGGGCGTGTGTCGATGCTCCCAGCTATCGCAACTGTGAAGACAATTCTTCATCCAATAAATTTGCGAAGAAGAAAGCTGAATGTTATCCGTTCAATGTCTATGAGGCACAGAGTGGTTGTGAGAAAATGCAGAACCGCATGGTCTCTTCAGGCTCTAAAACAGAATTTTGCGCTGATTAAGCTGCTTTCTTTGAAAAGCTCTTGTCCAGGAGAGGAATGAAAAATTCCTCTTCTCCCTTCAATGCTTCTTTTTCCATTCCCTGAATAAAGAGCTTCACCATATTCGGATCAAACTGTGATCCTGCAAACTGGAGAAGTTCTTCAAACGCGACTTCATAAGGAAGGCCCTTACGATAAGAACGAGTTGAGGTCATGGCATCAAAAGTGTCTGCGATAAGAATGATACGACCCGCGACCGGAATATCTTCACCCTTAATACCGTGAGGATAGCCTTTACCGTCATAGCGCTCATGGTGAGAGCCTGCATTGATGGCGATTTTTTCAAAATGTGGGAACTCTTTCAGAATTTCGTAAGATTTTTCCGGGTGCTGCTTCATGATGAGGAACTCTTCTTCTGACAGACGTGCCGGCTTATTCAGAACAGCGTCCGGAGTTCCGATTTTACCAATGTCGTGAAAGAGAGCTGAAAGCTCAAGCTCATGCAGATCATCAACAGACATTCCTGCCTCTCTCCCCGTTACCAGTGAGAAATAGGCAACACGCATGCTGTGGCCGAAGGTATAGCTGTCTTTGCAATCAAGCGCTTTGAGAATTGTACGAGCCGCTTGCTCAGAGATTTTCTTATTGTCGGCCTTAAGCTCTTCCACATGAGACGCAAGTCCCAGGAGGGAAAGTGCGGTAGACAGAGATGGTAGCTCAAAGACGTTATTTTTCTTCATATTTCTTCCAGCAAATTACCAGGCAGACAAAGTCCACCTACACTTTCTCTTCGGTTGTTTTGGAGAAAAATAAACGGTAAAATGGTGAAAAGATTCGATTCCCTATTAAAGCATCGAAAAAACAAAGAATTCCAAGACTTGGGAAGGCTTCATGTTCATCGTCGACGAACGCCAATTCATAGAAAAAGAGATGGATGAGAAAGGTTTTACCGTATTCGATTTCTGGCAGGATCATCAGGTCATGTCAGTCGCCGAATTCTGTAAGCTTCCGCTCAATCGTCGCGCGGATGTTTTACTCGTTGATACAGAGTCACTTCTTCGCCATCCCGAACTTCAGGAAACTTTTCGCTCCGTCATCAATACCTTTATCGGTGTCGTCTTTTTTCATGAACACGCTAACGATAAGGCCCAGAAGTGGGTTGAGAATGAGGCCGGCTTTCTCACGAAAATTGTCGGAGAGTACTCACTTCCCATGGCCCAGCTTCAGTGGACTATGCTCTCGAACCAGCTTCAATTTTTCTGGACGCTCTTAGAGGAGCAAAAGAAACTTCAGAAGCACATGCTGGAATTCAGCCAGGAACTCGATCAGGTTTTAAAATCAGCAGCTGAAGAAATGGCCCGCGCCAAGAAGATCCATGAAGTTCTCATTCCACGCCGTCATGATGAAATCAAAGGTGTCTTTTTTTCCAATAAATATGCAGCAGGGGACGGCGGCGGCGGAGAATTTTACGATGTTCTCCAGAGTAGCAACCGGGTTTTTCAGATTCTCGTTTCCAGCCAGTCTTATCTCATCTCAAGCTCTCTCTTGGGATTACTCAACAAGCATAAGCAAAAAGACTTTGATCCGATTTCCTTCCTGAAGGATGCGGAAGCTGAAATCGGCGTCATCAATGGCGCTAAGAAAAAGAAATCCGAAGTCGAAGTACTGGTACTAGATCTCGATACGTCAAAACTCACCCTCACTCTTCATGGGAAAGGGAAGGCCGAGTTCTATAGTCAGAAAAAAGGCCCGGTGGTGGTCAAGGATTCCTATCAGCTTGAGAAAGGTGAGAATCTCATTGTTTTCTCTCCCGGATTCCTCTTTAATTGGAAAGAAACCCATAAGGTGGACGTTTGTACATTTTTGAAAACTCAGTCGATAAAATCGGGTGATATTTTAAGCGAGCTTTTTTTTCAGCTTAAAATGGACAAGGAATCTCCCTTCCTGAAACGGGATGCAACAGTAGCGATGATGGAAGTGAAAAGACATGGCATACATCAAGTTTAGTTTTCTCCTCCTCATCCTCACTCTGTCTGCGGCACACGCTCAGGTTCGCTTTAGTCCGAAAGCTTGCCTTGATTCTCATTTTAAAATGCGCATGATTCAGAAAGGACCTCTGTTCGGTCTGTTGAAGCATGAGTTCGTCATTAACAAGAAAGACTGTAATCTCACCATCACGTATCGAAAATATTTCCCGCGGGAGTGGATGATTGATGTTTGTCGAGAGCCGGTTCACATTAAAGTCACATCTGCCACTGGCGTAGATGTAGCGAAAAAAATCAATGAATGCGTGCACACAGATAAGACGAGAGACACCGGGGATTTTTGCTCCCAGTATTTCGACATTATTGATGTCATTCAGGATGAGGGCCTGATTTTTGCTGAAGGTGACCGAGATAATCTTTCCTCAGATCACGGTAAGACGTATTGCAGTTACTTGCTTCTTCGTCGCTACCTTCTCGATTCGATAGTTTTCAGCAGATATACTGAGGTTCAGGACATTTTTGAGCAGAAGCTGAGTCCACCTGCTCAAATCAAGAAAGTTGAGCCGGCAGCACCTGAAGTGGTGGCACCGGCCCCGGTTAATTAAACTTTCGCAAAACCTTTTTCAAGATCCGCAATCAGATCATCGCAATCTTCAATTCCTACGGAGAGTCTTACGAGATTATCGAAAATGCCGAGCTGTTCGCGCACTTCCTTAGGAATCGATGCGTGAGTCATGATCGCAGGGTGATCTACCAGGGATTCAACACCTCCAAGAGATTCAGCCAGAGCAAACAGTTTCACATTCTCAAGGAAGCGGCGTGATTCAGTAATCCCACCCTTAATGAAGAAGGTGATCATTCCCCCCGGACCGCTCATTTGTTTTTTCCCGAGTTCATACTGAGGGTGAGACTTGAGCCCAGGGTAAACGACGCGTTCGACTTTCGGGTGCTTCTCAAGATACTCGGCGACTTTCATCGCATTCTGAGCATGGGCCTTCATGCGAATCGCGAGAGTCTTTACTCCGCGAAGAACAAGCCACGAATCAAACGGAGATGAGGCCGGACCGATGGCATTCTGAAGGAAGAAGAGTTTATCTCTGAGATCTTTAGAGTTCATCATCATCGCCCCACCGACCACATCGGAGTGACCATTGATGAATTTCGTCATCGAATGAAGAACAATGTCGGCCCCATGATTCAATGGATTCTGAAAGAACGGACTCATGAACGTATTATCCACAACAGTGAGTGCTCCGACTTTCTTCGCCATCGCTGCAATCGCCGCGATATCAGAGATTTTCAGCAGAGGGTTCGTCGGAGTTTCAATCCAGATGAGCGCCGGTTTCTCAGTCAGAATCTTCTCTTCGAGTTTCTTGAGATTCGTTGTATCAACAAATTGATACTGATGAATCTCCGGAAATACTTTTGAGAACAGGCGATAAGTTCCGCCGTAGACATCGTCACCGCAGAAGATCTTTGATCCCTTCGGCAGCATATGCATGATGAGCGTAGAGGCCGATAGACCTGACGCTGTCACGAGGCAGTGATTAGCGTTTTCAATCGAGGCCAGGCATTCTTCAAGACGAGTGCGGGTGGGATTGTGAGAGCGCGTGTACTCATAACCCTTGTGCTCCCCCGGCGAAGACTGAACGTACGTCGACGTCTGGTAAATCGGCGGCATAATCGCACCCGTTGTCGGGTCCGGCTCTCCACCTACGTGAATAACTTTAGTTTCAAATTTCATTTCTTTCATGCGTTCTTCATCATTTCTTTCATTTCAAAGGCCGCCGCGAGGACTGAGAGTCTCGCGATCACGGAGTAAACTCCTTCTTTGATTTGATGATCACAGTCTTGCTTAATATCTGAGATACAAAATTTTCTATAGATCTGACCCTGACCATTCAGGTTCGCCTGAGTACCTTTCAGCGGATTGGTCCGCATGAATCCCCCGGAACTTCTTCCGTTCACCAGATAGATTGTCACTTCGGCCGGAGCGTCGTCGTATTTCACGATGGTTTCGACACCTTCCTGGATCAAAACTGACGTGAATTTCAGATTATTCTTCCCGACATCCATCTTGTTTCTGACCTTCCGGTTCATCTGGCGGATTTCATCGCCACTTGCGACCACCGAAATCCCCATGCCGTATGTTCCCTGCGAGGCTTTCACAAAAACGGACGAGCCATCGGCAAGAGACTTCAGAACTTTATCCACTTCATTCGCGAGCTCATCCAGACCGTCTTTCGTGTTGTAATCCACCTGAGCGACACTTGAAAACTGTGCCTGAATGAGATCAGGATTAATTCCGAAGTGTTCCGCGAAGCGGTTCGCCACATCCCGGTAATGCTCGAAGTGACGAATCTTCTGGCGCACGAACCATCCCGCCTGGGGAGACGGGTGAATAGGAGTTTTTATATTTTTCCATTCAACAGCGAGCGGCACTGACTGATCATTATTAAGAACGATAAAATCGAAATCAAATTTCACATCACCCGACGGTACAAATTTTCCGCCCTCAACTTTGGCGCGATAGATTTTTACGGGATAGTTTGAATGTGATTCCAGTTCCACGAAGTGTACGTCGCCTTCAAACAAAGCGGGATCCGGTGAGAAAACCACGACATCGACATCAGATTTTTCAATCGTCGATTTCAGGTGATGAAGGTGATCGAGGTAATATTTATTCTTTGTATGGGATTCCGGAAGAAGGCCAATACGCCGGGTACCAGGAGCAAGATGATCAAAGGCTTCGCGGAAGCGATCCGCGCAGTGAAGAAGATCTTTCGAGCAGAGATTGTTAAATCCTGCCGGATACATGTTGTGATCAACTGGAGCGAATTTCGTCCGGCTTTCGCGAACGTCCACACTGGATGTCAGTGGCTGGGGAAGTCCGCCCTGGGCCTCATCAATCCAGCGATTCACCGTATCCCAGTTGTGACAGATATAGCTTTCGAGATCTAGTTTGGTTTGAATTTTATAAGACATAGCTGTTCCATTTTAAGGTGAGAAAGTGAAGATGTTCGGCCGGTGAAAGACTGACGACTTCCGGAAATTCCAGGATATTTGCAAAACTTTCGCGAAGTCGGGACTTAAGACCCTGTTCCTGTTCTTCCAGAGACGTTTTTACGGCCTTCAGGTTTTCCTGTGTCGGATTCCATTCTTTCACCACATTTTCGAGACACTTATTGAGAAGAAGATAATGATCTTTATGGATGTAATGGGAGGCGTGACCCTTGAGATCCACAGCTTCCTGAGCTTTTCCCTGTTCTACACTGGTCACAAGGAACCAGTTACACGAGGACTGCTCTTTCAGTTTTTCCTGAAGCGACAGACCCTTCAAGAAAGCATCTTTTGATTGATAGATGATCTGTACTGCTTCCACGAAATCTTCGATGAACTTTGCACCCGTCACATTCTGAAGATAGGCGAGGAGCTTTTTTACTCCAGCCGAAACAACTTTGTTGATGATACCTAATCCGAAGAGACGCTTGCTGGCCTTGCCTGATTTCTGCCCGATGTGAGCAAAAATTTCTACAAAGCTCTTATCAAAAAACGACCTGATTTTTCCTATGCCTTCAAGAAAATCCAGAAAGTGTGCTCCGGGAGGAGTATCCAGAACTATCACGTCATAATTACCGCTCTCAAACTGCATCTGCACTTCCACCAGCGAGAGAATTTCATTCATCCCACCGTATGGTTTTGAAAGAATACCCACAATTCTGTTGGTACCAAGATCGGGGGTATTTCCTGAAGTGGCCATACGGCGGATTGTTTTTTCCGGCGACATGAGAAGAGCATCGAGTTTCTGGCCTTCGAGTTCAACACTCGTCACTTCTCCGATATTTTCATCCTTCAAACCAAGAAGGTCCTTCAGGCGTTTAGCGGGATCAATGGTGATGAGAAGAACGCGAAGTTTTTTGCCGGCCAGAAAAAGCGCGCGTGAGGTCGCAAGGGTCGTCTTACCCACGCCGCCTGTGCCGCAGAAAATTTCGAAGGATTTCGTAGATGGACCCATGGTCCAATATTCTATATGAGTTTACCGAGAGACCCAACTAAATCCGCCTCGATGTCACGGGACGAATGGCGAAGAGAATGGGGCAGGATGCATTGCACATCATGGGCATTTTCCGAGACGAGTTTCTGTTCATTCATCGCCTTGTCTCGAAGAACGGCCGGGAGTGCATCCAGATCTTTCTCCAGTAGGGGATAAAGATAATTATTGATGGTCATTGTGACCGGAACCGGAGTGCGCTGAGAGAGCCCTTTCCGGAGCTCCAGGGCCTCTTGCCAGGACATGAGGCTTGGTAGGCTCACCACATTGAACTTTGTGTACTGCGGGTCATTGAGCCTTGCGAGCATTTTCATTGTGTCGTCAAAGACCACACCGGATTCAAAGATCTCTTGAAAATTTGTCGTAGATTCCACCATCGTCAGTGCGTGTCCTGAGGCAGGTGCATCGAGAACGACGATGAGTTTAGGATTTTCTTTTCCCATCTCGAGAATTTTCCCTAAATAGATGAGGTAACTGAATCCCGGCATCATGTTTACGAGTGCTCTGAAAAAAGCGGTCTTCACGATCCAACTTGAGATGAGCTTTGAACCGAGTCTCTTTTCGATATATCCCCGCGCACACTCTTCAAGATCTAGTGCGACTTCACGAATACCACTGCTACTCATATCGCTGCCGAAGGAGTGATTTTCTCCCATCGATTGATTCTTGAATGTGAGATAGATCGCCTCGTGGCCTTGATTCAGAAGATTACGAACGAATGCTTTCGAGAGAGTTGTCTTGCCCACACCGCCTTTACCCGTAAATACGTACAGGCGGTGAGGAGCGCTCATTAGAACAAGTACATTCCGGTGAGAAGGAGCTTCATGTAATAGCCCTTGAGATCAGAACCTGAATCCTGCTGAATTTTAAATGGCCAGTGCATCTGGGCCATCACACCGATGACGTAGCTGTCATTCAGTCGAAGATCCATACCACCGCCGAAATTTGTTCCGAAGGTAAGTTTTCTTGTCGTGTGACCAGTTCCATCGCGATCGGCCTGCGGAGCATAGAAACCAAGACCCGCGAGGAAGTAAGGCGAGAAGTTGTCGTACTCGAAAATTCTTCCCTTGATAGATCCCGCTAGACCCAGGAGTTTCATTTCTTCAGAATTATCTTTGTGAGTGGACATGTGAGCGTCCACGAGAAGATCAAACGAATGAGAAGCTGCATATGAATAGAGAATGTCTGCGGTGATTTTATCTTGTCCGTATTTTCCGTAATTTCCAAAAAGCATTGTCTGACCGATACCGAGACCTAAACCATGCTGGCGAAGTCTTCTTGGAGCTGGTCCACGATCAGAAACGGCCGGTTCGTCGTTTTCTTCAAACTTAACCGGGGCCTTAGCTCTTGGAGCTGTTTCCTGGGAATTCGTAGGTGTATTTGTCTT
>JBKJNQ010000145.1:0-6640 GCA_046593575.1 Bacteriovoracaceae bacterium | reverse complement strand
TCCCAACTATCTTAACCTGAATCGGGCAGAAGTCAATTTCATC
Source organism: Bacteriovoracaceae bacterium (assembly GCA_046593575.1). GTDB lineage: Bacteria > Bdellovibrionota > Bacteriovoracia > Bacteriovoracales > Bacteriovoracaceae > Peredibacter. The sequence goes on along the minus strand of JBKJNQ010000145.1, from coordinate 6,597 downwards.
TTTGAGTTGTACTTGTAAAAAACGACCTGTTTTCAAATGATTACGATCTTAAATCTGTCCAAAGGATGAAGTTTTCCCTGATTGCATCGTCCGTACTTTTTCCGTACAATAAACGTATGCGAAAGATTATCCACATCGATATGGACGCCTTCTTTGCGTCGGTAGAGATGCGTGACAACCCTGCCCTTCGAAATGTTCCCATGGCCGTTGGTGGTTCCAGTGACCGTCGGGGTGTTCTATCGACTGCTAATTATCTGGCCCGCAAATTCGGCGTCCGCTCAGCGATGCCAACGGCGACGGCGATGAGGCTCTGTCCCCAGCTCGTTCTCGTGAAAGGGAACTACCATAAATATAGTGAAGCTTCCGAGCAGGTTTTTGAGGTTTTCCATCAGTACACTGATCTGGTTCAAGGGCTTTCTCTTGATGAGGCCTATCTCGATGTGACCGATTGTGATCTGTTTCAGAACTCTGCCACCTGGATAGCCGAAGATATCCGGAAAAAGATTTTTGAAAAAACTGGTCTCACCGCTTCGGCTGGTATCTCTCCCAATAAACTGATCTCCAAGATCGCAAGTGACTACAAAAAACCCAATGGCCAGTTCACTGTCGCTCCCTGGATGGTGGACGACTTTATCAGAACTATTCCGGTCGAAAGGATTCACGGGATCGGCAAAGTCACTGCCAAGTATCTCCATGATCTGGGAATAAAAACCTGCCATGATATGCAGAAATACTCCCGCAGCGAAATGATTCACCTGATGGGTAAGTTCGGTGATGCTCTCTATGATTACTGTCGGGGAATAGACGACCGGGAAGTGGAAACCGAATACGAAAGGAAATCCCTCAGTAACGAAAGCACTTTTGATAAAGACATTGATAATTTCGAAGAGATGAAAATTCACCTCATCACGATGGTCGCCGATCTCAAAGAATCGCTCAAAGACCATGAAGATCGTGAAGTGAAAAATCTCCATGTGAAAATCAAATATCACGATTTCCGGCAGACCACGATCGAGCGCCAGCTTCCGCTCGAGGAAGAGAATTTTCTGCTGCTGATGGAAGAGAGATGGTCATCCGATCCGAGGCCCGTCAGACTCCTGGGAGTTGGGGTGAAGTTTTATGACGAGGTCACAGAGGAAGAAGAAGAGTTCCAGCTCGATCTTTTGACGGATGACCTGGCCTCGGGTTAAAACTTCCGCACATGAATGAATTTCATCTCCCCGCTGATCACGAACTGAATCTTAAGAATGTCCTCGCCATGGATTTTGGTGAGAAGTTCATTGGTGTCGCGACCTATTGTGTGAACAGAGATCCCTTTCCTGTTCCTTTTGGCAGGATTCAGAATCACAGCATGCCTCACGTCGTGAAAGAGCTTCAAAAACTCATCGAGGAAGAATCGATTGATATTGTGGTGATAGGTGTCCCAAGACTTACCGATGGGAAAACGACAAACATGACCACAAAAGCGGTCATGTTTGTCAGTGAGATACGCAACCAAATTGCTTTGCCGGTGGAAGAGCAGGACGAGACCCTTTCCACCTATGAAGCCGAGTCCCGCATGAAGAATTCCCCCCGCTATAACTTCCAGATTGACCTGAAACAAATCGATGCGGTTGCCGCCAGTGTGATTCTTGAAGATTTTATTCGCCGCAAGAAGTAAAAAACTGGTTTATCATTTTCCCATGATTAAAAAAACTCTGCTTTTTGTTTTCCTCGTAGGACCACTCGTTGCCGGCCTCATGATCGGTACCCATGTTTGGTTCATACTGAACCAGGGCTACGATGGTCCTGATAAAACCTTCATCGTGAAGAACGGTGATACGTTCGGAAAAATCAATCAGCGCCTGTCTGATCAAGACCTCATTTCCAACACCCGCATTTTTCATTACTACGCAAAATATAAAGGTGTGATGGCAAAGTTCCGCGCGGGCTCCTACACCATTCCCCGTGGCGCGAAGATGAGTGACGTTCTCGACACTCTGGTTTTCGGGCAACCAAATCTCACCAGCATCACCATTCCGGAAGGAAAGAACATGTATGAGGTGGCAAAGCTGGTGGCAAGTGCGGGGATCACCACGGAAGAAGAATTCCTGAAAGTTGTTCAGCATCCGGATCTGATTGCTATGCTGGAAGTAGAAGCTCCTTCGCTGGAAGGATATCTCTATCCGGAGACGTATAAGTTTGCGCCGAATACTCCCGCCAAAGATGTCGCTAAAACCATGATTGATCTTTTTAAAAAGAAGACTGAGGACATCGACTGGAGTCACCCTTTTCTTAACAAGCACCAGGTTGTGATTCTTGCGAGTGTCGTGGAAAAAGAAACGGGGGCGAAAGCTGAGAGACCTGCGATTGCCGGCGTCTTCACCAATCGCCTGAAAAAAAGAATGCGTCTGGAATCTGATCCCACCACAATTTACGGGATCTGGAGTCGCTACAAGGGAAACATCAGAAAAGATGACCTTCTCGAACTTACCCCTTACAACACTTACAAAGTCCCCGCCCTTCCCAAGGGACCAATTTCAAATCCAAGTATCGCAGCGATTAAAGCGGTACTGAACCCTGATTCAAATGAGTATCTGTTCTTCGTGAGTAAAAACGATGGAACACATGCTTTCACACGTACATATCAGGAACATGTGGAAGCCGTGAATGAATGGCAGAGAAATCATCGCGCGAGACAGGGAAAATCCTGGAGAGATCTGAAGCAATAAGACGAGGTCCGTTTAAGGGCACGCCTTCAATGCTGAGATCCTGAGAGTATCTGTAGCGTCAGTGCTGAGGAAAACATCAGAGAGTTTTTCTTTTAGCAATCGCTTCGGAGAAAACCCAAAGTAATACTTCATCTGTTTTTCTTCAACTTCCTGAGTGATCGCGCGACCGTTGGAATCCACGCCTTTTTTCAAAGTGCGGGCCGGAAAGATTGCTTCATAATCAAAACTTGATTTCGTAGAAATGCCCGGAAGCCATGAAGAGATATTTTTAAAACACATCGGAAGGAAATCGAGCGCGTGACGGTCCCCCACAGGAGTGAGCTTTGTGGTGATCTTTAGATATTTACTGAGACCATCAGCATTGCGCTCAAGCTTCCCAATGAGATCACCAAATCTTTCTTGATCTGAAAGTAGATGTTCTCGGGCCGAAGAGAGGAGTCCGTAATCGAGGTTCTTCGAGCATTCCACTTCATTCAGCACTGATGTCTCATCAAAAAATGGTGCGCAGGCAAAGTTCGAGACATGAACGAAGTCTTTTAAGGGTTTGATCAGAAGGCTGCTGTTTTCGAGTGAGGATCGAAGAGCACTAAGATCCGAAAGGACCCCACGAATTCTGGGAAAGTTATCGAGGATCGCGGCTCCCCTGTATCCATTCTTTTTGGTGCAACCGGAAAGAAGAATATTGGGAGAGGATTCATTCGAGCTTAAAGGGTAAAGATATGAGCCCAGGACAACTTCGCATTCTTCCTTGCGGATAATGCCCGTGAAATTGTTCGACTGATCTACAGCAAAGAATCGCATCTTCGAGCCGTCAGAGAATCCATTCCGATTTACGTCCCGGAAATCGCGCCAGTTAAGATTTCTGTCCATTTGAAGAATCGCCACATCATCGCGCCAGTATTCTGCTTTATTCCCATCGAGAGTAGATATCTGAATGATAGACTTGCATCCCACTCTTTCCGGCGGACGTGAGCCTTTATTAAAAAATAAAAAGACATCCTTACTGCAGTCAGCATCGGTATTCCGAAGATAAGACGGAAGACAGCTGGCACTTGTGAGAATCTGGGATTTTGAAACCATCGTTCCGGTACAGAAGCGAGGAGTACCTTTATCAAAGACGACAATTTTAGCGATATAATCGGGACAGTATGTACCTGACTCACAAAGAATCTGCTGAGATTCGAGAAACTCTTCTCTCTCTGGCATCTGCGGCTGAGGAATCACGGTTTCGCCGGATGCTCCCTGTTCTTTTTTTCCACAAGAAGCGATTAATCCAACAATGAGGATGATCGAAAGATATTTGAACATTAATAGTCCATCCCGGTTTTACGGACATGAACCATCGGGCGCGCTTCTTCGGCCATGTGGGTGGACGAGAGAACTTTGGCGATCACAATATCATGATCACCGGGGCGGATAACTTCTACCAGCTGACATTCCATTGAGGACTTGGCCTGAAGAAGTGTTACACCTCCATGAGAAGAGATGCTGTGATTAAGTTCTCCAAAGGGATTTGAGTCCGGGTCGTAACCCTTCCAAAAATGCTTCAGATAACTTTTATCGTGCTCGCCCACCACGTTCACCGAGAAGACATTGCCCGACTTAATCAGGTCATAAGCAGGCCTGCCCGGCTTAATGGCCAAGGAGATCAGGAGGGGATTAAATGAAACCTGTTGAATCCAACTGGCCAGATAACCATCGATTTTGCGGGTTTCAGGGTCCATCACCGAAACGATGAATAATCCTGAAGGGATATGTCCAACCGAGGTTGCAACGTCACAATGCAGCATAACGCCTCAAATTTATTAATGTGCTTCTTTAACCTTAACGAGTTCTGAACATGCATGTCAAACCGAGGTCTATATTTGAGGGAAAATGACAGAATAATTTTTCAATTTTTAGAACAAAATTGCCGATAGAACACCTCACTTGAGTAGGATCCACAGACGCTCTAAAATAGGTAAATGTGGGTTTCTATTGTATAATGGGCGGCTCACTTACCCCTATGAGGAGGATTCGTGGACAAGAAGAAGATCGAACACTACAAACAATTGCTACTGAAGCAAAGACAGCAAATCCTCAATGTAGGACTCCTTAATAAGTCAGACGATTTACATGTTTCTGAAGAGGACCTCTCTGATGAAACGGATCTCGCTACTTCCCTGGTTCAGCAGCAGCTTAGTTGCACGATCCGTGACCGGGAATATGCCAAGCTTCGTAAGATCGATGCGGCCCTTGATCGCGTGAACGAAGGTGTCTACGGACATTGCGAAGAATGCGAAGAGGAAATCAACGCCAAACGCCTGGAGAACCAGCCGTGGTCAGATCTCTGTATCCAGCATGCAGAGGAAAAAGAAAGAGAAGAATCTCAAATCTACCGTCAAGCCTAAGTCTCACCCGAAGGGCCCCGAAAGGGGCCCTTCTTATTTGTAAACACTGAGCTTTCTCCCGAAATCGATAGTGTCTAAACATTCAACACCCATCACATTTCGAACACTCTTCCCCAGCTAACCACCGGATACCCCATCCCCCTTTGTGGCAAGCCCCTTGCTTTAAGTATTACAAGTTTTCCCGGTGATGAATCGGGTCCCCCAAAACGTGGTAAGGAATTGGACATGAAGAACGCTGCTAAAAACCTCTTCGCCCTGGCCCTCAGCTTGAACATGGGATTAGCATTTGCTCAGTCCCTTGCTTACAACCCTGAGCTCCTTATCTCTCGTTACGCTTCATGGGGAATTGACCCGGACAAACACCTCGCTTCTATTAACCTCAAAGACTCATGGACTAAGTTCAAGAAGAATAAGGAAATCGTTGTTGCTGTTATCGATACTGGTATTCAGGGCGATCATCCTTTCATCAAAGACAATATCGCAGTCATTAACGGTAAAGTTTCTGCTTCTAACTACGGCGTTGATTTTTCCGGTGAGAAAGTTACGACTGCACCAACAGATGCTCACGGACACGGAACTCACGTTGCCGGTATCGTGAAGTCAGTATTTCCTGAAGTAAAACTTCTCGCTCTTAAATATTACAATCCAAAAGCTTCTGGTCAGGCGAATCTTGATGCCACCATCAAGGCCCTCCAGTACGCGGTTGATAACAACGTTGACGTGATCAATTATTCTGGCGGCGGTCCTGAAGCTTCTGTTGATGAACTTCGCGTTCTGAAAGCTGCTGAGAAAAAAGGTATCCTCGTGATCGCAGCTGCCGGTAACGAGCGCTCAAACATCGATGACAAGCGCCACGCTTATTACCCTGCTTCTTACGGTCTCTCGAACATCATCACTGTTGGTGCTCATGACGACGCTCTTAACATCATTCCATCTTCAAACTTCGGTAAGAATTCTGTTGATATCGCGGCTCCAGGTCACCGTATCCGCTCGGCCATTCCTAACAGCTCTGCCGGTTATATGACTGGTACTTCTCAGGCAACTGCCTTTGTTACCGGAGTCGCTGCCATGATCAAGGCCCAGTATCCGGGAATGAAGTATGACCAGATTAAAAACATCATCCTCAGCTCTTCACTTAAAGTGAAAACATTTGAAGGCAAAATTCTCGGCTCAGGTAAGCTTGACGCTGGTAAGGCGCTCGAACTCGCTGAAACAGTAAGTGCCAAACTCGGTAACCGTCAGGTAGCAAATCGTTAATTAATCTTTTAGAATGGAAGGATGAAATCATTCCTCCTTCTCGCCTTCGTGGCCGGCTCCCTTTATGCTCTGACTTATCCCGCGACCTGGATGCCAGGTTGGTTTCCCCTTCTTTTTATCGCAGTCCCGGTTGTTTTGTGGCTTCTTGAGCGCGCAAAAACGCTGAAGCAGTCTTTACTCATCATTCTTTTTTATAATATTGGTCTTAACGTTGTTGGCTTCTATTGGGTTCCGCATAC
>JBKJNQ010000115.1:0-3145 GCA_046593575.1 Bacteriovoracaceae bacterium | reverse complement strand
ATAAGCTCGTGTTTGAAGCGTATATTTTTTATCTTCTCGCCTCAAACCAGATCGTGGAATTTTTCTTTGAAGGTGGCCGCACCAGAACTGGCAAATTACTTAAGCCAAAATATGGTCTCTTCCAGATGCTTCTCGAGACTCATTCTCAGATTCCTGATGTGAAGCCGCTTCTGTTTATTCCGGTTTCGATTGCTCACGAGCATATCCCCGAGGAAAAAGCACACGCGCGCGAACTCGGCGGCGGGAAAAAAGTCCCAGAGTCCGGAGCCCAGTTGTTTAAGCTCTTTAAGCTTTTCAATAAACGCTTAGGCACAATTCACGTTCACTTCGGAGAGGGAATTGTGATGAATGGATTTGATGGGGATCTCAAAGTTGCCACTCAGAATCTTGCGTTCACTTGCTTTAAGTCTGTCGGCCGCAATATGCCGATCACTCCGTCATCCTTACTCGCCCTCATCATGCTCGATGAACCATCGGGAGCTCTCACCTGGAAACAGATTGAAGAGCGCGCGATGGACGTCATTGAATACGCTAAGGCACTCAACATCCCTATGACTCCGACACTTTCGTGTGAGAATTTCCGGGATTCCCTTCGGACGGCCCTTGATATGTTCATCGGCAATAAAAAAATCGAAGTTTTAAAACGCGAAAAACTCAATCAGGTTTTCTACGTCATCAAATCCGAACGTCGTGTGGAAGTTCTCTTCCACAAGAACATGATCCTTCATCACTTTCTGGTTCCGTGTATCATCAACTCGACCTGGTTCAACGTTTTCAATGGCTCGATCAAAGATGGCATGCAGCTCACGCGCTTCCTGATGAACAAACGGAAAGAACTTAAATACGAGTTCTATCTCCCGAGTGTGAAAGAGATGATCGTTGATGCCCTGAGAGTGATTTCTTTCTGTCTTGGCAGAAAAATTGAATCGCTTGAAGAGTGCATGAAGCTCGAGCCGCAGGAACTTTATCTTATCGCCACGAAAGTGAGACGATTCTCAACGGCGCTTTCTTATCTCTACGAAGCTTATTACATCTCGTGTGTGACGATTAAATATCTCGCTAATGAATCTTTCACCGCTGAACGCTTTGTAGCGGTCGCGAAAGAACTCTTTGAGCTCGAGCAGGAACATGGAAGGGTTGTGAAATATCCGGAAGCCTTCGCGGTTCCGATCGTGAAAGACACACTCGTCTACCATCAGAATGCGCGCATCATTGATAAAAATGATGATCGCACTTTCAAGGTTGTTGATTCGGTAAAGCTCGATGAAACCATCGAGAAATTTATTCGCGATCTGAATGATCAGGTGGCGATTAATCTTAAATTCAATAAGGCCCTGCCGTGACCCTGTTGCCCAATATGAGGCTCCTGGGTTTACCTTCTGAACACGAAGGACGCGACTGGGATAAACTCGCTAAAAAAATTGATGCCCGTCTTGAGACCGAGAAGCTCGATCTCGCTGAAGAAACGGTTTATGTGACCTTTTCCGGCACCGGAGAGGCGCGCGTCTCAAGATCTGTGATCGGCGGAAAGAAGAACCTTCCCGCGCCCTGGATTCTGGAAGACTGGGTCGCCAGTCAGGTTTATCAGAACACCGTCCAGGAGAATGATTGGGAAGGGATGATCGAACAGGTCGAGTCTCTCCGAGAAAAGGCACAGCGGGAAGGGAAGCGCCTTGAGAAGGGCTTCACGCTGAAACTTGGGCGCAGGCTCAATCCCGAACTCACACTTCTGGTAGAGGTGTTCTTCAGATTTTTTTAGTTTGTCGGACGACAGACAGTGTTGTAATTTTTGATAAAATAAGAAAGCCCCGAACAGATTATGGAGGTGGGTTATAAGCGATAAAGTCCAGGAACCGCGGGTAAACGAAAGAATCCGCGCACACGAAATCAGACTCATTGGCGATGACGGAAAAGCCTACGGTGTAGTCACACTCGCCCAGGCAAGACTCATGGCCGACAGTGAGAATATGGACCTGATCGAAATCTCCCCAAATGCTGTTCCACCAGTCGTGAAGATGATGGATTACGGGAAATATAAGTACCAGATCCAGAAGAAGCTCGCTGAGGCCAAGAAGAAGCAGGTCGTCATCGAGGTTAAGGAAATCAAGTTCCGTCCAAATATCGAGAAACACGATATGGACGTCAAACTCAATCACATTGAAAAATTCCTCGATCATGGTGATAAGGTGAAACTCCTTATGCAATTCCGTGGTCGCGAAATGGCCCATAAAGAGATTGGTCTGGCGAAATTCGATGAAATCGTGAAGGCCATCCTTGAGAAAGGTGCCGTGATCGAATCTCCGTCGAAAATGATGGGGAACCGGGTAATTGCCATGGTTGCTCCAGGAAAATCCGCTAAGAAATAAGCTTCCAAGGGGAACCTTTTCGGTTCCCCTTATATTCCCCTCTAAAAACGCTTTATTTCGTAAATCTCCCGTGTTAACTTCATGCACTCTTTTAGAAATGATATTTTTTAGCTTTAGGAGCTTTATATGGCGAAGATGAAGACTAAACGTGCGGCTGCCAAGCGTTTCAAAGTAACTGCTACTGGTAAAATTAAGTATAAGAAGGCCCACCTTCGTCACTTACTCGTGAACAAATCTAAGCGCGGTAAGAAAGATAAGGGAACTCCAGGATATGTAAATGCTGGTGACTACCATAATGCAGCTATGTGCATTCCTTATCTGGTCTAGTTCGCATTCGAATCTGATTTCAATGTGTGCCTCCGGGCACACTGTTTTATAAACTTTGAGAGTAGTGAAACTGGGTTAAGAGACGCGAGTCCCCCACGGAACGAAGAAGGAGGCCATCATGGCACGAGTCAAGCGGGGCTTTAAGGCCCGTCAACGTAGAAATAAAGTTCTTAAACTGGCGAAGGGATTCCACTTCGATCGTCGTACGAAGTATAAGCATGCTTCTGAGACAGTTCGTCGCGCTCTTCATTATGCCTTCATCGGTCGCCGTCTCCTCAAGCGCGACATCCGCAAGCTTTGGATCGTTCGAATCAATGCTGGCTCTCGTATGCTTGGTACTTCATATTCTCAGTTCATTTCTTCCCTGAAGAAAAAGAACATCACGATCAACAGAAAGATGCTCTCTGATCTCGCTGTTCATGACTTTAATGCCTTCAAAGCAGTCTTCGAAG
>JBKJNQ010000206.1:0-5922 GCA_046593575.1 Bacteriovoracaceae bacterium | reverse complement strand
AGTATAGAGAGCACGTGAGAACTTTCCTGCACCAACCAACTTAGAGAGATTCTTCGAGGTAGTAGCAAGGATGCGGACGTCTAACTCGTAATCAGGTAGTTCTTGAAGGATAGTATAGAGGCGTTTCTGAAAACTTTCATCCAGTGCATCAATATTGGCAAAAATTACCGTACCACCGTTGGCAAGTTCTAGAACACCACGGTTAAACTTCCCTGACTCTTCGTCGCGGAAGCCGAGAACAATCTTCTCAACCGAAGCACCATCAGTGCCGCAATCAACGACCTCAAGGCGTGCGCTCTTTCTCGCAGAATTGTTGTGGATGTATGATCCAAGTGCCTTCTTGCCTGAACCTGCTTCACCTGAAATCAAAACAGGAGTCTTAGTGACAGCAACATTACGTGCAGTCTCCAGAGCGATGTTGAATTTTGGGTGATTGCCTACGAGTACTAAACCTTGAGTTAACATTAGACCTCCTGTCCGTTGTTATGTGGTTTGCTTATAATTTTTTTTCTATCAGTTCCAGGGTCGCGAGCTCGCTCCTTGCCATTTCTTTAATGTGCGAAGGAACATTTTTGTCATTCGTTAGTTCGTTCAAAACTCCACGTCCTTCCTGTACGCGCGAGTTCTTTATCAATGATAACCCGTAAAGGTATCCGATACGTGCAGTGTAAGGAGATTTTTGAAATTTGCCTCTGAATGATTTTGTCATATTTTCAATCTCCATCCACTCGGGTGAACCCTCTCCCGCATAGGCTTCTATGAGGAGATAATTGATTCGCTCAGAGATATTCAAGATCGGTGCCGACTTAGAAGAGGAGACATCATCGGACAGCGCTTTTACGACGGTTTTGAAGCGTTCCTGGTCCTTCAACTGATAGAGAGATTCCACGTAACCCATGAGAAGGTCTGCAGTCTGACGGGGGGTCAGGATGTTTGTAGGGTTCTGGCGAACGAGCACTTTTTCAAATTCCACCACGGCATCAGAGTAGGCCTTCTGGTTGAATTTAATAAGACCCACATAAAAGGGATAATTTATAGAGTCCCTTAGTGACACTGGAAGAGTGGCCAGCTTGTCACTTGCCTCGGTGTACTTTTGGTCCCCCACGAGACGGATGATATTGAGCTCTTCAATCATCTGCCCGAGGTCAGTTGTCTTCGTACGATCGACCCAAATCGGGTAAGTACGGGGTTCGGCCTTCTGAACTTCTTTAAATGAATTTAGAGAGCGGTCGTAGCTCTTATACATGCCGAGCTTTAAGAATGAGTCGCAGATAACAAAGTTCAGATAGAGATTCGAAGCAACTTTCTGCTCGTACTTGGCGCGATAGGTTTCCCAGATCTTCACCGTCTTGGCGTAGTCTTCCTCATGGTAAGCCGCCTGGATAAGACCAAAAATAATCTCAGCTCCGTCGCCTTCAAAAACTCTTCTTTCAGCAGGCTTCAGGGAATCAACCGGAATACCCGTGAGGTAAGCGAGTGCTTTGTCGTAGTCTTTTGAAGCAACGAAAAGGCGAAGGCGTACAAGCCATAGGAGTTTTTTCAGTTCATTGTTCAGGACTTTTGATTCATCCGGAGACTGCTCAAGGAAAACTTCTGTTTCGAGGTCGTCGATATCAGGCTTAATTTTTCTGGCGACTCTCATCCCCACGTAACGAAGTTTCGCCTCGTAGCGGACCCCAGGATCAGTCGAGCGATCGATGGCATTCTTATAAAGAACAAGTGTTTCACTTGCCGGGCGATCAAGGAGTTCGTAAGCCAGGGCCAGGCGAAGGCGCGCGTGAGGAGCTTCTCTGACATAAGAGTAACCGGAAACGAATTCATCGAAGGCCTTGATGGAAGCTTCATATTCAGCATGACGGAAATAACTTTCTCCGACGTTGAAGAGAATCGCAGGATGAACCGGCCTCATGAGGGATTTCTCAACCAGCTTGTAGCGCTTGATGATTTCTTTCGTTTCCCCTTTCATGAGGAGAGCAAAAGAAATATACGCCATGCTCATTTGAGCAGGAAGGATACTCTGGAGTTTTTTATTCTCGGTCTCAGACAGGAATGCCTCAATCTTCTCCGGCTGCTTAAGTTCAGCGAGTGAGTGGAGAATCGTGAGGGCCGACTGGATAATAAGAGTCTGGTCAAACTGTCCGCGTGCTTCAACGTAAAGTTCTTTTGAAAGCTCGAGAGTGCGGACGAAGTCTTTCACATCAACGTGGTACTGAATCAGGTAGCGGAGGATAGCACTCTTCAACTCATAATCAGTCGTGAGGTCTTTGATGTTAGAGAGCATGACCATAGCAGACTGGGTAATACCGCGATTGGGTTTTGCGAGATTACCTTTAAGAAGAGCATTGGCCTTGAGGTATTCATTGATCACGTAGCTGGCGTCTCTCGTTCCGTATTTCTTCTCATACAAACCAATCGACTTATTCATGAGTCCCCACTTCTCTTCACGGAAGAAGTTGATGGTGAGCTGCATGTGCGCTTCTTTGGGATCATCAAGATTATCCCGGTCTTTCACCGGAAAAAGAGTCTCGGGAGTCTTAGAAGCAAGATTAATGTCTTTTTCAACCGACGGGATCATGGCGTTGTAGTTCCACAGAAAAGATGCGCCATAACGGAAATCGCGGAAGCCAGGATTGATCAAAGACTCTTCCGTCTTCTTGACTTCAATATTCGTCAGAAGCTTGCTCTTAGCAATAAGAAGATCATTCTTCACCGGAAGCTCGACTCTCTTTTTCACGACAACCGGTTCAACCGGAAGGGAAAGAGGCTTCTGCATCGTAGGACCTTTCTCAGAAACCAGATCAGAGTTGATCCAGAAATCGAGAATGTATTTCTTGTCTGCGTCCCGATAAAAAGAGAAAAGCTCAACCGATGGATCTTTGAGCTTAACCAGAACCGTAGCGGGCTTGGCCGGAAAATTATCTTTGGAATAAGAGACGGACTCTATATAGGAGCCATCGGCCTTCACGCGGGCGAGATCCCCAGCAAGTGTTTCGAAGAGCTGAAGGTTCAAAGTCTCTATATAAAGAGTCTGATCGCGCTTTACGACCGTTAACTGGTCTCTTGGCACCACGAGGTTCCAACGAAGATGAGTTTTGAATGTTTCCTGATTAATGATGTCAGCTAAGACAGACGGCGCGGTCAGAGCACTGGCAAGTAAGATTGTTGTCAGAAGAACCGTGAGCTTTGTCATTCGTTAAGACTTCCTGTCTTTACTTAGGTTGAGGGTCACATCCGTGTGGCCTTTTTTACCTACCTACTTTCGAGTGTAGCCGAATTTTCCTTTTCTCAAAGAACATTTTTACCCATCGGCAAAAATGGCCAGTCGATGTTTTGACATACCTAAAAGATAACAATGACTTAAAATAAAAATAATATTACCCGTTAGAAACGGTCTTAAAAAATGCGTGTTCTTCTTCTCATGCTCTTCGCTTGTTCGTGTTCCTTTATGTTGGGAGACGGAGCACCTCCGAGTGCGAAGGGAAAACAGTATAAAATTCAATTCGCTGAGTCCGACTGGAAACTTCTGAAGAAAGACGAGCGCTCGGATTACGTCTATGAAAATGCGGATGGAAGAATTCTTCTCAGTAATAGTTTCTGCGGTGAATTCCAGGAACAGGAACTTGATTACCTCGCCGGTAAAACTTTCAAGGCCGTTGGTGACTTTCAGTTAGAAAAGGGTGAATGGACCAAGCTTCATAACAGAGAGGCCTATCGGCTCGAAGGAAAAGGCAAAGTAGACGGAGTTCCCGTCGGTCTTCGTCTTCTCAATACCAGAAGAAATAATTGTTACTTTGATTTCGTTGCCATCACTCCGGAAAAACTTCTCGGAACTGATGCTGCTCTCTTTGATCGGTTTCTGTCGTCGGTGGAGTTTCAATGATCAATGCTATTAAAGGACAGTTTCAGCAAACCGGCGAAGTGATCCTTCTCTTTCAGCAAAGTGTCTACGGCATGTTCACCGCACCTTTTTACTGGGGTCGCGTTTTTGAGCAGATCATCCACCTCGGTATCGGATCCCTCTCTATTACTCTCGTGATTGGTTTTGTCACGGGCCTCGTGATGACTCTTCAGTTCGGATACGGACTCGCAAAATTCGGCGGAACACTTTACGTTCCCGCGATTGTTTCCCTTTCTTTAGTGAAAGAAATCTGTCCTATCTTCACCTCTCTCCTGATTGCAGGAAGAATTGGTTCCGGGATGAGTGCCGAGATCGGCGCCATGCAGGTCACTCAACAGGTCGATGCTATCCGCGCACTGGGAACTTCGCCGGTAAGAGTGCTGGTGGTTCCGAGACTTCTCGCCACGATTATTTCTCTTCCCCTTCTCGCGACCCTGTCGAGCTTCGTTGGAATGATTGGCGGTCTTATCATCGCCATGGCGGAATTCAACATGCCGGCGGGCTTCTATGTGAATAAAGTTTTGAATACGATCACCATCGTGGATGTTTTCGGAAGTATGGCCAAGTGTCTCTTCTTTGCGATCGTGATTGCTCTTCTTGCCTGTTACCGCGGGTTCCAGACTTCGGACGGAACCAAAGGTGTGGGATCAGCGGCTCAATGGGTGGTCGTAAGAACCTCGATTATTATTCTGATCTCCGATTTTTTTCTTAGTAAGGCCCTTATCCTTTTGTTTGAGTAAATATGAACGAGATACTTGCAGTAAAAAATGTTTTCAAGTCGTTTGAGGGGAAAGAAGTCCACCGCGGTGTCTCCTTTTCCCTGAGAGAAGGCGAAACACTCGGGCTCCTGGGTCCCTCGGGAACTGGTAAGTCTGTTCTTCTTCGTTCACTGATCGGACTTGACCGCATTGATGAAGGCGAGATCGTGTACCGCGGTTCCCGCATTGATCTCCTCTCAGAAAAACAATTCTGCAAAGTCAGGACAAAGGTTTCCTATTCTTTCCAGAATGGGGCCCTCTTCGATTCCATTTCTGTCTTCGAGAACGTCGCCTATCCTTTGTTTGAACACACGCGGATGAAAGAAGTGGAAGTTGAAAAGCGGGTGATGGAAATTCTTGAGCTCGTGAACATGGCCGATGCCCGCGACCTCATGCCCAGTGATCTCTCCGGGGGAATGCAGAAACGCGTGGGTCTTGCCCGCTCGATGGCACTTAACCCCGACATTCTCCTCTATGATGAACCAACAGCTGGTCTTGATCCCATTAACGTTGAAATGGTGATCGATGTGATGAAAAAATTTAAGGCGAAGGGTCTTTCCGGGATTTTTGTTACTCATGATATTCCGGCGGCCCTTAAAATCTGTGACCGTGTCGTGATCCTGAAGAACGGAACAGTGGGCTTCACCGGGACGACATCTGAATTTGAAAATAGTAATGACCCCTTTGTTCAGAGCTTTCTGACGGGGACATAAGGAAGATATGAGAACGCGTAAAAAAGATAAGCAGAACCTGGTCAAGGTCGGAGCCTTCGTCTCCGTCCTTTCTGTTGTTCTGATGGTCATGGTGGCGAGTATCGGAAAAGAAAGTTCGCTCTTCGATCCCAAGGCGACAATCCGCGCGCGTGTCTCAAACGTCTCGAACTTAAAACCTGGTTCTTACGTGGAACTGAAAGGGATTCGAGTCGGTTCAGTTAATTCCATTGAAATCGTGAGTGAAGATGAAGTCGAAATTCTTTTCACCGTTCTGGAAAAAGAACTTCCGTGGATCAGAAAAGACACAACTGTGTCCGTTTCGAACGCGGGTCTCGTTGGTGATAAGTTTCTGGAGATTAAAGGCGGCTCAAAAGAAGGCGGAGCTTTTGATCCGGAGAAAGATGTCCTCACTTCTGATAACTCTCCAGGATTAGCTTCGATGATGATCAAGGGTCAGTCGATTGCAGACGTCACCGATAAAATCTTAATTAAGATGGATAACATCCGCACCAGCATGGAAGATGGAAAGAAAATTGTCGAGACGATGAATTCC
>JBKJNQ010000171.1:0-4826 GCA_046593575.1 Bacteriovoracaceae bacterium | reverse complement strand
GAAAAAAGGCGTTGGTGAATTTGAGAGTGAAGATGAGCTCTGGGAAGTCACACGCTTCAAGATGGAGAACATTTCTTCTCAAGTGCAGAAATGTTCTCCATCTTGAAGCGTGTGACTTCCCAGAGCTCATCTTCACTCTCAAATTCACCAACGCCTTTTTTCTTGTTGTACGAACGTGGAGGGAGATATTCTTCACCGAAAACCCGTTGAAATTCACCGGGAGTCAGAAGAATGTGAAAGATCCCCTTATCTTCTGAAACCTGCGACTTGATCTGGTTACCGATAGGCATGATCTCAAGTTCAATTTCGTGAGTGGGACAAAGTTCTTTAGAAGTGCTGAACCAGAGATTCTGTAAGCTGTCGGTAAGCCTCATCACATCGGAAACAACCGACCGCGAACCCACCACGGGATTAATCTGCGGAAGTCCAAAAACCGGAAGAACGGGAAAGATGCGATCAACATCCACTGCCGCCGGGCGCTCAGCAAAAAACTTCATGGAGTTCGGAAAAGAATTTACGAATCTTCTCTTGGATTCGGTCAGCAGCGTATGAAACGCCAAAGATGTTTTTCCGGATCCCGAAGGGCCCGCGAAACAAATAAGCTTTCTGAGGGGAATGTCGAGGTCCACATTTTTGAGGTTGTGAACACGGGCACCTCGGATTTCGATGAAATCCACGTCGTGCTTTTCCATAAGTGATTAAGATGCCAGTAAGTAAGCTGCAGGTCTATGCGCAAGACTTCCACAAACAAGAAAGGCTCCTTGCGGAGCCTTTCTGAGTAAAACAATGTTGTCTGGAAATCTTAGCGTTTCGAGAACTGGTAAGACTTACGAGCACCAGATTTACCTGGTTTCTTACGCTCAACTTTACGAGCATCACGAGTGAGGAATCCAGCACCCTTGAGTTCGCCTCTTGAAGTCGGAGCGAGTTTGAGAAGAGCGCGAGCGATACCGAGACGGATTGCTCCGGCCTGACCAGTAACTCCGCCACCCTTAACGTTGATGTGGAAATCGTAGGCCTCATTCATCTTCAGAAGATTGAGTGGCTGAAATACGATGTACCGTGAAGTTGCTTTCGGAAAATAGTTAGCAACGTCGCGCTTGTTGATTGAGATTTTACCTGAACCACGTGAAACATAAACACGAGCTACGGAAGTCTTACGACGGCCGATAGTGTGAAGATCATAAGATTTTGCTTTAGACATATAATTCTTCCCTTAATTAGTTGTTGAGCTTCAGTACTTCAGGCTTCTGGGCTTCGTGGGTGTGTGTTGGACCTACGAAAACTTTGAGCTTAGTGAACTGAGAGCGGCCAAGGGTGTTCTTACCGAGCATACCGCGAACCGCTTCTTCAACGATGGCAGTAGGATTTTTCTCGAGCATAACTTTTGCAGAACGTCTCTTGATCCCACCGATGTGGTTTGTGTGCCAGTTATATTCTTTGTCATTCCACTTGTTACCAGTGAACTTCACTTTCTCAGCGTTGACGACAATAACGAAATCGCCAGCATCATTGTGAGTAGTAAAAGTCGGCTTGTTTTTGCCTTTGAGAATTTTTGCAATCTCAGAAGCCATACGGCCAACAACCATGTCTGTAGCGTCTACAACGAACCACTTTTTGTGAGCCATCTCGGCTTTAGTGATCGTGTACGATTTTTGAGTAATCATAATCAACCTTCCATTAATAAAAAATTTTATCCCTTATATGGACTATGCGGCCCTACGTCAAGAAAACTCACTAAGCCAGCTTGCTAAGGGCCAGCGATAAGTTCTCAGGTTTCTTTTAAATTAACGGGATTAAAAGAAGCCAATTGACACATGGAAGCGTCCGGGGTCCTCTAATCTACCATCGAGATTTCTTTTCCTCAAGAGTTTAAAACCGTAGTCGAAATCAAGTGTGCCGACGGGTGTGACGATCTTAAAAGTGATGCCGGCAGAACTTCTAAGTTCCCCGAAATTTACTTGGTCAACATACACGCGCCCCGCATCAAGAAAGACCCCGGTCATCAGGGAATCGTTCACAAAGAATCTCGGCTCTATCTTCATCAGTGCTAAGTACGCCTTATTCTGAACCCGGGTATCCGAAATATCCCGTCGATCAGGTAATTTGTTAATTTCCTCATCCGAGAAGCCTCGTACGATATCCATACCTGTCAGGCGGAAAACTTTGATGTTCGGAATATATCCCACAGTCTGTTTTCTGGTGTCGTAGACCTGTCCTTTTACAGTTTCCTGAATTTCGACCGGATTTCCGTTCGCATCCCGGACATATCCTCTGGCGAGGTTTTCCTGAAGGCCTGCGACCATGGAGATCGCAATCGTTCCGCGCTTAAGGGGTATGTAAAAACGATTCCGGGAAATCAATTTGTAGTAATCGATCGTGAGGTCCGGCTTATTTTGTGAACCGAAATAAGGATTGGCAAATTCACACGAGAGATTGAAGAACGCACCCGAAACGGGATTCACCTGAGAGTTACGAAGATCAAAAGTTAAACTAGGCGTGATGGCACCGATGTCGAGTTCGACGTTGTCTTTCGGCTGGGTGGCGTCCCACTGCTTAATCCGTTCAAACTGATGGCGGATCGAAGACGAGAGTTTTTTTGTGAGATCGCGCGTGAAAGTATTATTGATCCTGATGATGTCAGCGTCGAAACTGTAAAATCTCTTCCGCTGAACGGTGAAACCCGCACTGTAATCAATCTTCGTGTCGAAGATATCACCCATGTTAAAAGTCACGTTGTTCAGATACTCGAGAAGTGACTTGTGCTCCTGGCGACGGCGTTTATCAAATGACTGATAAGAAAGACGCTGGTTAATCTGACTTCGCAGAGTGATCGACATGTTTCGCCCGGCGATATTGAGATAAGAAATTGTGCCGGTAAGCTTGAGTCCGATATCTGTCCGGAAGCCGGGAGCAATTTCCACCAACCCAAAATCCCGTTCACTCATTTTGATAATGAGATCTGTTGTCGCATTTTTCGCCTTGTTCCTGAGCGGAGTGACAGTCACGGAATTAAAGAGTCCGGTCGAAGAAAGTGCGGACTCGATATCCCGAGTCTTGGTAGGTGTAATGAGATCCCCGGTTTCAAGCGGAACTTTTTTCATGATTACGCGGTTGCGGGTTTTGTTGTTACCAATAAGGATGACGCGATTCAGGCGAAGTATCGGACCAGGTTTGACCGCCAGACGAATATCAACATCAGTCCCTGAGCGGGAATAAGTGACTGCATTTTCTTCATCCGCATTCAGTATCTCGGCAAAGTAAAATCCATTTTCCTGGAGGAAAGTCGCAACTTTCTTGAAATCTTCAACGAGAGCGATCGGATTGAAGGCACGGCTCACCTGGTTTTTCCAAAGCTTAAGAATGGGAGCTTCAAATTCAGTCGGAATTCCTTCAAAACTAATTGAGCGCACGTAAGCACGAGGACCTTCGCTGATGATGTAATCAATAGTTGCGTGCTGCTTGTCTTGGTCAATATTCTTAATCGGGTCCTGAACCTTAACCTGCACAAATCCATTCTGGACGTAACGGTTCCGAAGAAAGCCCGCAAAGTAGTTGAGGTATTCTTCATCGTAGAAACCTGCCGACGCAAGTTCAAAGGCTTCGCGATCGAAGAGCTTTCTCAGTTTTTCCGGTTTATAAAATGAGCTGCCGGTAAAAGTCACCTGATCCATCCGGGTTTTTTCGCCTTCCATGATACTGATCCGATAGACCGTCATCTCTTCCTGGTAACTATTCTTGTAGCGCTCAGTCTCAACTGTGATGACCGGCATAAGAAGGGCCTTGTTCCGGTAGTGCTCTACCAGCGACTGCTTCAGCACTGATTCAGTCAGAGGGCGCTTATATTTTCTGAAGAGATCAGAAACAATTGCATGGAGAACATCGCGCGCTTCTTTTTTCAAATTCTGGAAGTCAAAGGCAAAAGGGCGGTCGTTGTTGACATCAAGCTCGAGAGTGACCCGATGACCTTTCATGATGGGATTAATCTCGAGGTTCAACAGGAAGTATCCGTAGGCGAAAAGCTCCTTCTGGGCATCATCAAGCTGGAGTTTAAATCGGGTAAAATCAAAAGGCTTATTGTAGAGATAAACGAATTTTCTCTCAAGATAGTCCCGCACAAATGGACTCGTGGCATTACTACGGGTGCCCTTAAAGATTCGCGCTTCACCCAGAGTCACGACGGTATTGATTTTCACTTCCGAGACGGACTCATTCACATCGTATTCAACTTTGTTGTCAGGATATCCCAAACCTTCGAGACGCTTTTGAAGATAAGCGATGCTTTCCTGTAGTCGCTGAATTTCGAAGGCCTCTCCCTCTTTAATGGTCATGAGCTGAACGGCATCGGCCTCAAGGTTTTTATCAGTGAAACCAACGTTAATTTCTTTGATGATCGGCTTAAGCTCGAGATCAATAACGAGTTCGTTGCTGGCATCAATGCGGTTGATGACGTAAGAAAAAGAGCGATAGCCTCCGTCAGAGGCCATGATTTTCAGTGTGTCTTTCAGGTGAATGAGACTTCTGTATTCGCCGACGAGGTTTTCAAAACGATTTCTTCTATCGACGCATCTTTCCGAAGCTTCGCAATTCACCTTAACGATGGAAACGGGAAAAGATGCCGCGAAGGCACTTCCGATGAAGAATAGGGCGAGAAGAAAGATGAACTTCATTTGAACGTCCACCTGAATTTCAAATCTCCACCGATGGAATTATCGATAATATCTTCCTCACCTTCTGCGTTCGTTCTCAGTTCGTAAACACCTTCAAGCTGTACTTTTTTATTTAAACTGTAAGTCAGGTTCATGGACTGGCGCTGACCGATACTT
>JBKJNQ010000024.1:0-4955 GCA_046593575.1 Bacteriovoracaceae bacterium | reverse complement strand
TAATCATGTTACCGAAGAATACAGTTAACAACCAGATCGACATAACTGATGATTTCATGGCACGTGGAGCTTGAGTATAAGCGAACTCAAGACCTGTGATTGAAATCATAACTTCCGCCATCGTGATAACGAGGTACGGGAAGAACTGCCACATAACATTGATCTTATCGCCTGAAGTATCCATCCACATCTGAAGAGCACCGACGATTCCGAAAGAAGCAGCAGCCACGAACATTCCCCACGTCATACGACGGATAGGAGTTGTCTTGAGGCCCATTCTGTCGAGCATCGGATAAAGACCCATTGAGAAAAGTGGAATGAGACCCATCACCATGATCGGGTTCCATGCAGAGATCTGAGAAGCTTCAAACTGAACACCCATAAACATGAGGTCCATATTCATCGCCTGGATAACCCATGAAGAACCGTGCTGATCGAAGAGTGCCCAGAAAACAGAAATCGCAGCGAAAAGTTTCGCGATATCGATAACCGCTCTCGCTCCATCAACCTGCTCCTGAGTGTGCTCGCCTACTGCACCATCAATGAATGATGTGCCGGCCTTGCGCTTAGAAGAGTTTTTGAAAGCTGACATAACAACTGCCATGAAGCCGTGTCCGTCACTCTTTGTCGGAGGAACGTGAACGAATTCATTGCGTCCCATCCAGAAGACGATCGTAGCGAAGAACATGAGAACACCCGGGATACCGAATGCAATCGAAGCGCCGTAATGCTTCAGAGTCCATGGAGTGATGAGAGTTGAAAAGAATGATCCGAAGTTAATCATGAAGTAAAAGAGCTCATAAACTTTTTTCAGAAGATGAGTCTGGTTTGCTTTGAACTGATCCCCTACGTGAGCAGAGACACATGGCTTAATCCCGCCTGAGCCGAGAGCGATAAGCCCAAGACCAGCGTAGAGACCCATTTTTGTTTCCCAGATTGAGAGAACAGCGTGACCAGCACAATAAACGAGTGAAAGATAAAGAATTGTTTTGTACTTACCCCAGATTCTGTCAGAGATGAATGCTCCGAGAAGTGGGAAGAAGTAACACAGAGATGCGAAGATGTGATAAGTCGCTGTAGCTTCTGTGTCCTGCATAAGGAGCACTTGAATCATGAAAACGGTGAGGATTGATCTCATTCCGTAGTACGAATAGCGCTCGCATGCTTCGTTACCTACAATGTACTTAATCTGCGAGGGAAACTTGTTGTCTGCGGTCGATACTGTGGCACCGGCCGATACTGCTTGAGACATGTTTTTCTCCTTCAATTATTTAGAGTCATCTTCGTCTTTATTATCTTCGAATCGAAATGGCTTTGGTCGCTTGTTTCCGCCCAGGCGCTTGGGAGCGTTCGGATCTATCTGATCGCCCTTTTCCCAGTGCTTGTACCACGTGTCCGCGGGCTTCTCTTGGGCCTTTTCCTCATTTAGTCTAACCGATTTTTCGATTTCCTCGCGCTTTCTTACCAGCACCTGGGTACTTTTTGGCACTGAAGCAGCGTCTTTTTTAAGAGATGCGGAATTTTTCTCGTGTGCTGAGATGTCGATCGTGACGTCGCCGGTGACTTTAGTCTGACAGGAAAGTCTTTCTTTCGTTATGTGGAAGACGTTCCCGAGAAGGCGGGTCTCTTCAAAGGGCTGAGGATTAAGGTTCAGCTCCCCGCTCTTAATGATGATCACGCAATCACCACAGGTGGCGCATCCACCGCAGCTTGATTTGATTTTCTTTCCGGATTTCTTCAGTTGCTCGAAGAGACTGCGTTCGCCGTCGACTTCAATCACTTCTCCAGAAGGCCAGAGGGTCAGTTTGTGGGTCATACTACTTTCTTAATTTGTTTCTCGATCACTTCCGTGATCTTGCCCTTAAGGGGTTTGAGGAAAAATCCAAGGTCGACAGTCACGAGAACTTCTTTTTCAAGGAACTGAAGCTTCGCTTCGAAGCCAGTACCTTTAGCAGTAAAGGTGTGATTGGCATCGTCAGTCTTCACGTCAGCAGAGACACCGAATTTCTGAATAACTTCAGGAATACGTTTCTTGGCCTCTTCATAGCCTTGGGACTTATCCGTGATGGTTGTATAAGGGATTTTAAGTTCCATGATTTTTCCTTGGTTAACGTGTCCCAGTTGAGCCGAAGCCACCAGTCCCTCTCTGAGTGTCAGACAGAGAATCCGACGTGACATATTTCGCCTGTGTAACCGGACACAAAACTAACTGAGCGATCCGGAGACCGTGCTCAATTACATAATCAGAGTTTCCAAAATTTCCCACGATAATATTCACTTCCCCACGGTAATCGCAATCGATGGTACCGGGAGCGTTCACAATCATGAGAGGAGATTTCAGTGAGAGACCAGAACGCGGACGAACCTGCACTTCAAACCCGAGTGGAATTTCCATCGACAGACCAGTCGGGATGAGAACTCTCTCCCCTGCCTTGACCGTAATGGATTTCTTTTCAGGGATGGAGGCACGGATATCTGCACCGGCCGCACCAACAGTTGCGTAAAACGGAAGTTCAAACCCCGGATCATAATGATCCAGGGTTTTAATTTTCACTTCAACAACTGAAGACATTATTTCGCCTTCTTCGCAATCGGAGTGACTGCACGGGCAGAAAGCTTGATCTTCCCGAAACGATCTACTTCGAGAACTTTCACATCAATCGGCTGACCTTCAGTGAGGTAATCGTTTGGATCATTCACGCGCTCATCAGCGATCTCAGAAACGTGAACGAGTCCAGCCAGACCCGGAACGATATCAACGAAAGCTCCGTACTCTTTAATCGTAACAACAGTACCTTTATAAATGGCACCGATCTTAGGACCATTGAGCTGCATTTCTGCCAGAGCAATCACTTCATCAATTTTCTGAACGTCTACGCCGAGAACTTTAACCGTTCCGTCTTCCTGAACATCCATCGTAACTTTGAAACCTTCCTGGAGAGCTTTGATGTTTTTTCCGCCAGGACCGATGAGAGCACCGATTTTATCAGAAGGAATTTTGAACATCTTGATCTGAGGAACACCCGCTTTGAAAGTCGGACGGTGAGTAGAGATCGTTTTCGCCATCTCGCCGAGAATATGAGTACGGGCCTCTTTAGCCTGAGTGAGAGCTTCTTTAAAGATCTGCTCAGAGATACCGGCAATTTTCATATCCATCTGAATCGCTGTGATACCATCTTTCGTTCCGGCAAGTTTGAAGTCCATGTCACCGAGATGATCCTCATCACCCAGGATGTCAGTGAGGATCTTGTACTTGTCGCCTTCTTTAATCAGACCCATCGCGATTCCCGCAACAGGCCCTTTCAGAGGAACACCAGCGTCCTGAAGCGCCATAGATCCTGAACAGACTGAACCCATCGAAGAAGAACCGTTAGATTCTAAAACTTCGCAAGCTACGCGAACTGTATAAGGAAAATCTGCCTGAGCAGGGAGAGCTTTCTTGAGAGCGCGTTCAGCGAGGTTTCCGTGACCAACTTCACGACGGCCAACACCTCTGTATCCACGTGCCTCACCGACTGAGAACGGCTGCATAGCATAGTGGAGATAGAATTTATCGTATCCAACACCGTGGATAGAATCGTACATCTGCTCGCCTTCTTTACCACCGATAGTGACGGCAGCAATAACCTGCGTCTCTCCGCGTGTGAAAAGAGCTGAACCGTGAACTCCAGCAAGGACTGAAGTTTCAGTTTCAATCGCACGAACTTTTGTAATCGGGCGACCAGCAATACGCTTTTCCTCATTGAGGATATCTGCGCGCATGAGCTTGTAGAGAACTTCATCAGTCACTTTCGCAGCTTCTTTTCCAAAATCAGAAGTCTCAGTGAGACCGAATTTAGTTGGATTAGCTTTGAGGCCTTCTTTGATAGTTTTCTTGAGACCTGAAGTTGCGTGCGAACGATCTTGTTTCACGTTGATAGCGAGAACCTTGCGGGCCTCACCTGTGAAGTCTTTGAACGATTCGGCCATGAGAGTTGCGTTTGGAGTCGCGGGAGTGAACTCGCGCTTCTTCTGACCAACTTCTTTCACCATCGTCTCAACGAGCTTACAGAAATCTTTGATGTTCTTATGACCGTAGAAGATGGCCTCAAGCATATCTGCTTCAGAAACTTCATTTGCTTCACCTTCAACCATCAGAACTGCTTCTGAAGAACCGGCAACGAGAAGTTCGAGGTTAGAAGACTTGAAATCTTCTTTTGAAGGATTGAGCGTGAGTTTTCCATCAATCTTGCCAACTTTCGCAAATCCTAATGGGCCATTGAAAGGTACATCAGAAATTGAGATGGCAGCAGAAGCGCCCAGACCAGCGAGAACTTCGGGATCGCCTTTGCCCATGGAAAGCACTTGAGCTGTAACGATTGTCTCGTACATGAAGCCTTCAGGGAAAAGCGGACGAAGTGGTCTGTCGATGAGCCTCATGATGAGGATCTCAGCGTTTGAAGGGCGGCTTTCGCGCTTCATGAATCCACCGAGAAATTTCCCAGCAGCGTAAAACTTTTCTTTGTAATCGACCATGAGTGGGAAGAAGTCCTGCCCATCGTTCATTTCTTTAGCACACATGAGTGTCACGAGGACCTGAGTGCCTTCGCACGAAGCGAGGACGGATGAGGTCGCTTGCTTAGCGAGACGTCCGGTTTCCAGGATGATTTCCTTTCCACCGTAGTTCATTTTAAATTCTTTCTTGTTATTCAACATAGATTCTCCTAAATGCGCGCACAACAAAGGTTGTGCCATTTGTATTGTATTGATGTTTTCTTGAGGATTTTCTGGGAGGGAAAGTTTGAGAGATAAAAAGTCATCTGAGCCATCGATCAAACAACTATTAATCTCTTAAACACTCTTGCCGCAACCACTAGTCCTGTAAAAAGAGAAGGGGGCACTTGCCCCCTTCCCCATCAAAATTATTTTCTAAGTTCGAGATCTTTGAGGATCTTCGCATAGCGAGTTTCATCAGT
>JBKJNQ010000018.1:0-9711 GCA_046593575.1 Bacteriovoracaceae bacterium | reverse complement strand
AAAGATGCAACAAGATTGTTAACTCTTCCCAGTTCAAAAAAGATTTTGATAATGGAAGTCTGCCTGCTTATTCATTGTATGTGCCCGATCTCAAGAATGACGGTCATGATACGGGGGTCGCTTTCGGAGACCGTTGGCTTAAAGAACATTTTGGCCCAATCTTTCAGTCGGACAAGATGCCCAAAGACCTTCTGGTCATCATTACCTTCGATGAGGGATCTCATTTCTCGGATAATCGAATCTATACACTTTTCTGGGGTGCCAATGTCCGCAAAGGAACTGTGTCGAATACTCGCTATGATCACTACAGCCTTCTTCGTACCATCGAAGAGGAATGGAATCTCGGAAGTCTCGGGCAGAAAGATGCTCAGGCAGGAATTATTCAGGATATCTGGAATTAAAAAAGGGCCCTTTCGGGCCCTTCTCTTTTTTAACTTAGCGAATGAAAAGCATGTCGAAGAACTTAGGAATTGGCCACATTCCGTCTGGAACGATTTCTTCAATCTGATTACAGAGGTTGGCGATTTTCACTGATCTCGGCATGAGATCCGTAGCGATTTTACGCGCCATCATCTCTTCGTCACCCTTGTGATGAAGCTCATCAAGTGAGTGAGCAAGGCTGTTCGCCTCATCGTAGAGAGATTTTGAAAGTGCCGAGAGATCCTTTAAGAGATCGATTTCAAGCGACGTATCGATGCCTGATTCCTTCAGTCTCTTCACGCCTTCTGAGAGAGCAGCTTTGTACTCGACAGCAGCTGGAAGTACCTGAGTCTGAACCATCGAACGAAGAGTCTTGAGTTCAATGTCACGGCACTTAATGTAGCGCTCGAGCATCACATTATGACGGGTCATGATCTCAGATTCTTTAAATACACCAGTCGTCATGAGGAATTTTGTTTTCTTCGAGTCTTTCAGAACTGAGATTGCTTCAGGAGTTGTTCTGAGGTTACCGAGGCCGCGTTTTTCCGCTTCTTTTACCCAGTCTTGTGAGTAACCGTCACCGTTGAACACAATCTTCTGAGCATTGCCGTACCACTTCAGGACCACCGCCATGAGAGCATCGTCAGTAGATTTCCCAGCGGCGATTTCTGATTCGAGGAGTTTGTTTGTTTCTTCGAAGATATCAGCGATCGCAGCGTTCAGGATCGAAAGTGGATAACCGATGGAAGCCGAAGATCCACAAGCACGGAACTCGAACTTGTTACCAGTAAAGGCAAACGGAGACGTACGGTTTCGGTCCGTGTTGTCTTTCATGAGATCCGCGAGCTGGCGCGCTCCGAGATCAAGAATCTGGCGGGCAGAGTGAACATACTTGCCACCAGAAACCATCGATTCAAAAATTTTCGTGAGAGTTTCACCAAGGAACACGGACATGATCGAAGGAGGTGCTTCGTTAGCACCCAAGCGGTGATCGTTACCGTGAGAGGCAATCCCAGCGCGGATGGCATCAGCGTGACGATAAACTGCTTCTACAACCGTCGCAACGACTGCGAGGAAGCGGTAGTTCTCGTGTGGGTCGTGACCCGGCTCGAGGAAGTTGATCCCTGAGTCTGTCGACATCGACCAGTTCAAGTGTTTCCCTGAACCGTTAACTCCAGCGAATGGCTTCTCATGAAGAAGGCAAACGAAATCGTGCTTCAAGGCAACGTTCCGAAGAACAGTCATCACGATCTGGTTGTTATCAGCGGCAACGTTAGCATCTTTAAAGATCGGCGCCATTTCGAACTGACCAGGGGCCACTTCGTTGTGACGGGTCTTGGCTGGAATTCCCATTTTATAAAGTTCGATTTCCACTTCCGCCATGTAAGCAAGAACGCGCTCTTCGATCATACCGAAGTAGTGATCCTCAAGCTGCTGGTTACGAGATGTGAGTGAACCTAGAAGCGCACGACCGGTCATCACGAGATCCTGACGACCGAAGTAGAAAGCCTTATCGATGAGGAAGTATTCCTGTTCAGCTCCGCAAGTCGTGTAAACCTTGTTCACATCTTTCATGCCGATCAGGTTACAGAACTTCATCATCACTTCATTGATTTTAAGATCTGAGCGAAGGAGCGGAGTTTTCGTATCGAGAGCGTCACCGTGATAAGAAACAAACGCCGTAGGAATAACGAGAGTTTTTCCGTTCGCTGATTCCTGGATGAAAAGTGGAGAAGTTAAATCCCATGTTGTGTAACCACGTGCTTCGAAAGTTGCGCGTGATCCACCGTTCGGAAATGATGAGGCATCCGGTTCACCCTGCATGAGCTGAGTCGCCGAGAGAGCTTCAATCGGTCTGTCGCCGTCAAATGAAAGGAAGGCATCATGCTTTTCAGCAGAAGCACCCGTCAGAGGTTGGAACCAGTGACAAAAGTGAGTCGCACCTTTTAAGATGGCCCATTCAAGAACTGAGTTCGCGACTTTGGTTGCCAGAGGACGATCAATCGTTTTCTTTCCGTCGATCACTTGCTTCAGAGTCTCTTTGTCTTCGAGAGAAAGAGATTTTGAAAGATGATAATTGTAAACGTTTTCGCCGTAGTATTGGCTGACCTTGAGAAACTTGCCCTGCTCATTCACAGGCACATTACACTTACGGGTCTTCCGTCCATACACGGTGAGTTTAGCGTCTTGTCTGGTATGCTTGGCCATAGAAATCATCTCCTGGAGGGTTGTGTCTGGAACAAGTATAAATGTGCTTTAATATTGGAACAACAAGGCATTTGCCGTCGTCAAAGAAATATAAAAATACAGAACGTTTTGTTGTGTTTCAAGACAAAGAAGCTCAGATGCAGAGGACTTTAGATTCGCTTTAGACTGATGCTGTTACGTGTGAATCCCGAGCGAAAAGCCCGGCCATTACGCCAGACCTTTCGCCGAAGATTTCAAACGGAATGATTTTTCAGCAAGTGCCCGGTCTTTCACCGCAATGTCTCTAAGAAGACGAAGACCTGATTGAGGCATGAGCTCGAAGCGGTCGACTTTCCCCTGGCGGGAAATAATAAACTCATAAGTCTGATTGATATCCAGGAGACCCATGAGATCAGGGGCATCTTCCCGGAGAAAGCGCACACCATTGAGGAAAATCATCTCATCACCCGGATTGATTCCCGCTTTATAGGCCGGAGAATCCAGGTACACCATTTTCACAAAAGCGCGGTCACCGGCATATTCCCATTCGATGCCGAGATAAGGAATTTTTGGTTCGTTCCAAATGAGCTCGCATCCCATGCGCTTCATGGTGCTATCGAAGTCGAGATCCTGGGTGGTTTCTACCATGGTGGAGAATTGATCGAGGATTTCTTTGCCTCCGAGCGTTTCAACCATCTGATAAACTTCTTCCTTCGTCATACCGGTTGCAGGATTTTTCTTAAAGCGTTCCCAGAGAAGGATCAGAAGATCATCAACCGACTTTCCTTTCTCGAGAAGGAGCGAGTGAAGAACCATGAAAACCAGTCCACCCTTCAGGTAGTAGCTCACGGAAGAATTTTTCATATTTTCGTCAGGGCGGTACAGCTTAATCCAGGCATTGAAGGAACTCATCTCCAGCGAATGGAATTTCCTTCCGGGAGTCCAGTTCAGGATCTCAATATTCAGTCTCACTTGCTCGAGATACTCCTCGAGCGAGCAGAGATTGGCCCGGTAGACGAGAAGATCATCCATCCAGCTCGTAAGACCTTCCGCGAGCCACAAAAGAGTCGTGTAATTTTCATTCAGATAATCAAATGGCCCCAGCTCGATGGGACGGATTCTTTTGACGTTCCACGTGTGGAAATATTCGTGAGCAACCAGAGATAGATAGTTCAGATACTCTTTTCGGATACCGAGTTTTCTTCCGTCAAATTGAAGAACAGTGGAGCTCGCGTGCTCAAGCCCTCCCCTGATTTTCGGTCCCCAATGCGTAAGAAATAGATACTGATCATAAGGGAGTTCGTGATTGAAATGCGCCGCCACCGTTTCGACGATGATCTTTATGTCGTTTTTCAGATTCTCTTTATGTGGGAAGGTGGTTCCCCAGAACGCGAGATTGTGGGGCTTACCGAGAGCAAGGAAGCCGTCGGTTTCCTGGCAGCCGATTTCCACCGGACAATCCAGAAGTTCATCGTAATCATTTGCCTCGTAGAGAAATTTTTCTCTCGCCTCAGAAATATCTTTTAGTGAGGTAGAAAGCTTCGCCCACGCAGGGGGAAAACGGAATTCAATCGTGGGTTTCGTGAGATTCTCCCCCATTACACCCATGAGGTAGGTTGGCCCATGAAGAAAAGCGTGCTGAATATTTACGTGAGAAGTGCGGACCGTGAGTTCATTGAGATAAATCACATAGCTCACCTGAAATTTATCCGAAGGCTTCTTCAGTTCGGAAGCTTTCCAGTCAATCTCCCAGACGCCTTTTGCCTTCTGCGTGTGAAAGAGAACTTCACCATTATCCTGCTGACATTCAATCCAGCGGATGTGACGGGCGTACTCACGCATGAGGTAGGAGCCCGGACTCCAGGAAGGAAGAAAAACACTGAGCTTTTCCGCCTTAGCTGGACGGGTGAGATTCAGGGTAACCTTGACGAGATTCTGTTCTGGAGTTTCAATATTTACGATGTAATGAGCTTTCATTTTTACAGGATACAACCAATGATTCCTCTGGTAAATTATTGTCATGACTAAGGCCATTTCTTCCTCTGATATTCAGCTTCTGATCACCGATAGTGCTGTACGCCAAATCCAGCTTATGCAGGAAAACGACTACACACTTGAAGGACTTTCTTTCCGGATCAAGATCGGAGGGAAAGGGTGCGGCGGATTTACCTACGACACCGGTTTTTCGGAAAAACATGAAGACGATCTGGTGGTCATCAAAAAATATCCGATGATCGGCTGTGAACTCACGATCCTCATCGATCCCTTCACCGCTTTTTATACACAGGACGCGACTCTCGATTATCTTCTCGATATGACTTCCAACGAGGAAGGCTTTGTCCTCACGAATGCTGCCGATGGTGATCACAAAGGGAAATTCTACAAAGACGAATCAAAGCTTCCTCCCTGGGCCAAGGTATGAAAGAAATTTCTCTCGATTACCGCTACCTCAAGGCCTTCATGGTGACGGCCCGTCACCTGAACTTCTCCAAAGCCGCGCAGGATTTAGGGATTGCCCAATCTGCCGTCAGCCGCCAGATTAAGCTCCTGGAAGAATCTGTGGGTCAGCAGCTCATTATCCGTTCTTCCAAAAAAGTTCTTATGACCGAAAAGGGTCAGGCCCTTCTGGATACGCTCACTGGATTTGAAGAAAAGATTCAGGAAGTTTTCTTTGGTCACATGAATAAAACGATCAAGGTCGGCATTCTTCATGGACTCCTTGAAACATGGTTCAATGATGTGATGGTGGAGTTCGGGAAATCCTCGAGCCATCAGATGTCGGTGGAAGTGAACAGTCTGGAGAATCTCAAGGAAAAACTCCACAATGGGAAATACGATCTCATCTTCACGACGGAAAATATCCAGAGCGAGCTCGTGAGTTCTCTCAAGCTGTTTGAAGAAAAAATGGTTCTGGTCAGCAAGGCAGAAATTAATCCAAAAGAAGCGGAACTTTATCCGTGGATCGTTTATTCTGAACACGATCATCTTTTTCAGCTCTATAAGAAAAGATCTCAGAAGATAGTTGTCGTCAACTCCATCACCACGATCCTGAAGCTGGTGAAAAAAGGTCTCGGTATCGCGATTCTTCCGGGCCACACGATCGAAGGCGAGCAAGGAGTGAAGACCTATGAAATTAAGGGTCTCGCTAAACAGCACATCCATCTGTCGACGCTGAACTTCAAGACCATTCCACCGCACATTAAATCACTCGTAGATCTCATCAAAAAACTTCAGGCCTAAAGTTGGCAGGTCGTTTTTCCATTAAGAACTTTGCCATCTTCGCAGACGGTGATCTCAAGATATTCTTTTTCCGGATAAGACTTCAACGAATAAAGCTTCTCCAGCACCGTGCCTGAACCCAGTCCAGTTTTATGAGCGTAGGGCCAGCGAACTTTGAGTCCGACTACTTCCACACCGGCATTCACACCAAAAATAGTTCCGCTTTCGTTCTGGGAAGGAAGTCCACCCTGAGTGACTTCCACCCAGCGGCGCTGGACGATCTTCTGCTTATTTTCCTGCGTATAGAGCATGATCATCGCCCCGATTGCCTGGGAATTAGATTTGATGCCATGAAGATGAACCTTGATAGATTTCTTGCCACCGCGATCGATATTGTTTTCGAAAACATAAAGTCTCTCTGCGATGTCGGCCTTACGGATTTTATTCTGCGAGGTAATGAGATCCGGAAGACCGTCCTCGTTGATATCAATTGAGATCGTGCCGGTGGGATTCACCATATCAATACCGGCCTGGCTTCCGACGTTCAGAAATGCGCGGCTTTCATCCTGCTCAAACAACACGAGTCTTGAGTAAGGCGGAAACCCTGAATTATCTACGACGAGATCGATCTTTCCATCGATATTGTAATCAAGCCAGATGGCCCTTCTATCACCCTGGTTCCAGGATTCAGAAGTGGCGTCTGAAAGATATTCCGTGCGGATAAAATAAGGAGGATAGGTTTCGCGCGAGCCGGTAAGAATACTCGACTTATCAACCGATTCATTATCATAGGCGTGTGAGAGTTCACCCAGGAAAATATCCATGAGCCCGTCGTCATTGTAATCGGTACAGGCGGAGAAAAAACTTCTCCCGCCACCAGTGGGGATGAGCATGCCATCGGGATCAGAGGCGTAATTAGTCAGGGGTCCTATATCGTTAAAATAACGATCACCGGTATTTTGCTCCTGAAGATTCATCCAGAATTTATTTTTATATCCGGATGAAGATGTTGTGAGAATTTCCGGAAAGCCGTTCTGGTCAATATCGCAGGATGAAGAACCGTAAGTGGGACGCGCGTTCGGTGGGTAAATCTGTTCCGGGTTCTTGTCGGCCTCAGTCCTGAGGAGTGAGGTTACTTCGACAAATTTCCCTTTATTATTCCGGAGAAGCCTGTCGGCGACAGGGAGATGCTGGCCATTTTTTGTTTCGAACCAGTTACCCAGAAAAATATCCGGCCATCCATCGAGATCATAATCGACGACAGTCAGAGAACTCGTTGGCTCAGGGGGCAGATTGAATGCGTCCTTGGCTTCCTTGAAAGAGAGAAATCCCCTCACGTTTTCGCCGCGATAATATTTTATTGGAATCTGACTCACTTCGCTTCGCTGATTCAGGACTACCGAGAGAAGATCAGGAATGCTGTCTTTATTCATGTCTACAATCACAACGAAGGAAGCCTTAAAATCTTCCGGCAGAGGATCATAGGAAGATTTAACGAATTTTTTTTTCGCAGGATCAAAGAGATAAAATTTAGGTCGCGAATAGTAGGTGGGAATAATCACGAGATCAGTGTGATCGTCGAAATTAAGATCGACGGCGTTTAAGTTAACCGCCTGAAGACCTGAAAGTCCGTAGGCTTCCGTCTTGTCCTTGAATTGTCCGCCCTCTTTCAAAGTTGGTCCGTAATTCGTGACCTGAACTTTTTTTGAAAGAGTATCGAGCTCTTCATCAAGAGCAATCCCCTCTTCGTCCGAGCTTTTCTTATCAGGCACGGGTGTCGAGCAGGCGAGAGGAAAAAAAAGGGCCCCTAGAAGGAGCCCAAGGTGGAGATTAGTAGTCAATGATGTCGAATCCGAAGCCATCTCTTTCTGCCACATGCTTCGATATCTTAGGTGTCAGCTTGTCGTAGTTTGAAGTCAGGCGGTGGAAGTTACGTGTGAAACTCTGATGAGAATCGCGACAGATCATTTCCGTGAGAAGAGTGACGTATTCCTTCTCTCCCTCCGGAATGGCTTTGTTACTCAGAATCGCCGTCGTACGTGAAAGCACGCAAAGCTGAACATAAAGTTCAATTGTCATGTTCGCGATCCGAAGCTGAGCAAGTTCATTTCCAATGATATCCTTACCGTATTTCATGATCGTATTTTCCACGGCAATAGAAAAATCTTTCAGTGAGTGCGAGAATTTCTGCGAATGACGTTCGAGCGATGGATGAACTTTCGTCAGCGTTTTGGTTCCAAGTTGCTTAGTGATTCTCTTCTTCGCGAAATTGGTGAGAACTCCCAGTGACTTAATCGGATCCTGAAGGGCCTTGGAAACATCCGCAATCTTTCCGAGTTCTTTCAGGTCGTCAGAAGGACCTTTGATCCCTGAAAGTGCGGTGAAGATACGGAGGATTTCATTCGTTCCTTCAAAGATAAGATGAATGCGGGAGTCGCGCATGATCCGCTCATACGGATACTCTTTCATGTACGCATTACCTGCAGCAATCTGTGTTGCCTTATCGATTGAATCCCAAAGTTTTTCAGACCCATAAACCTTACAGATCGCCGACTCATGCTCAAAGTGCATGCCCTGAGTGATTTTTCCGGTCGTCATGTAGACGAGACATTCAGTGGCGTAGGTATTGGCCGCGATCGCCGCGATTTTTTCCTGGATGAGACCGTAGTTGATAATGTAATCGCCGAACTGCTTTCTTTGCTTTGCCTGATTAGTCGCCATTTTGAGAATCATCTTCATTCCACTCACGGCACCTGATCCTATCGAAAGACGACCAGTGTTCAGGACGTTCATGGCAATTTTAAAGCCCTTGCCTGGTTCACCAATCATATTCGTGGCCGGAACCACAACTTTATCAAAATAAACTGCGCGGGTTTCTGAAGCACGGATTCCCATTTTGTCTTCTTTCTCACCGAAAGAAACACCGGGCATGTCCTTTTCCACAATAAAGCAGGAGATCTTTTCTACTTTTTTGCCATCGGGTCCGTCGTGATCAGTTTTCGCAAACACAGAATAGAATCCAGCGAGACCGGCATTGGTAATCCACAGTTTCTGACCGGTGATGGTATAGGTGCCATCGCTGTTTTTTATTGCTTTCGTTTTGATGGAGTAGGCATCAGATCCAGAACCAGGTTCAGTCAGACAAAAAGCCGCAAAGACTTCTCCTGTTGCCAGTCGTGGAAGCCATTTTTTCTTCTGCTCTTCATTGCCTTCATTGATCAGGGCCTTATAGCCGATCGACTGGTGAGCACCAAGAGTTACCCCGATGGACGGATCGATCGCCGCAATTTCAGCGAAAACCCGCGCGTAGAGTGTGGAATCGAGACCAAGTCCCCCGTACTCCTCACCAACTCCAAGACCGCAAAGACCAAGTTCTCCGAGACCCTTCAAAACTTCCGGTGGGAGTTTAGATTCGCGATCAAATTTCGCCGCATCGATATGTTCTTCAGCAAATTTTCCGATCGCATCGGTCATTGCTTTCGCCATCTCTTTCTGACTCTCAGAAAACTGTGGAAACGGAAAAACTTCATCCTCATTTATCTCGCCGTAGAACATTCCTGCGACGATGGAGGGAATTTCTTTACCAGTTGGATGGGATGACATGTGGGCCTCTTAATTTTGTGAGAGATAAATCCTCATTATTATATGAGGTCAGTCGAATCAAAGTACAGAAAAAGTGATTCCTCCGTAGGGGCAACACATGCGACGTTATCCGAGTGAAACGCTCCCTTTTCTTGACCGACAGAAGAACTTGCACATCACATTAAATTTGATGACAATAAATTGATGATAAATAAAATCAAAGACTTCCTCAGAACCAAATTCGGTAAGAGGCCTAAAGATATACCTGACGAAGACTCGTTGGAAGTCGATCTCCATACCAAC
>JBKJNQ010000137.1:0-3664 GCA_046593575.1 Bacteriovoracaceae bacterium | reverse complement strand
GACTTCCGCGTTCCCCTCATGCGGTCGGATCTTCACTTTAAAGATAAGCGCACTCAGTATCTCCCGGGCGAAGAGATGATTCTTCTGGGACATCTGGAATATCTTGCGGGAGGAAATGCTTCAGACACTCCCGTGACTCTCAGGACTGAAATCAATGCCAGCTACGGGACTTCGGTTCCCGATTACGATGAGTATAGCTTCCGCTTTGGAAAACCAGGAGACGAGGAAGCGGCCGGAGTTGTTCTTGATAAAGTCAGCAGATCCACCGATAAAAATGGTGATGTCAATTTCGCGATCTCAAATCTTCCAAAATCTTCATACCTCCAGCAGGTGACGACAGAGATTGAGTATATGGATCCAACCGGTGTATTTCATACCAGTGCAGTTTCTGCAGAAGTACTCCCGTGGAAAGAACTCATTGGTCTCAAAGCTCAGGGTGATAAAAAAATCGGGACAGAAATGTCAGTCCAGATGGTGATCCTTGATCTCAAGAGACGTCCCATCAAAAACCGTGAGTGGAAGGGCGTTCTCATCCAGAGCATCACGACTTCTGTCAGGAAAAAAATTCTTGGAGGGTTTTATTCGTACGACAACTCAACTCGCCTGGAGAAAATTGGTGAAGTCTGTTCGGGAAAAACAAATGACAAGGGTCTTGCTAGTTGCAAGTTCAAAGTGGAGAAAGGCGGGCACTTCTTCCTTGTCGCGGAGACCGATGATTCCCAGAACAATCTACCTTTCTGGGTTTACGGGGATGCTGATTCCTGGGAATCACAGAATTATCATGACCGGATGGATCTCATCACAGATAAAAAAGAATACGTCCCGGGAGATAAGGCAAAAATTGAATTGAAGCTCCCATTTACAAAGGGAACAATTCTCATCACCAAAGAAACTGCGGGAATCAGGACGGCCTGGGTAACAAGTTTTGATCGTAAGGATCCCTTCATTGAAGTTCCTGTCACCAAAGAAGATTTCCCGAATACATTTATTTCGGCGTTCGTTGTTCGGGGAAGGCTTTCTGAAGGACAACCAACAGGGATGGTCGATCTCTCTAGGCCTGCTTACCGAATGGGGATTACAGAAATTAAAGTCGCGCGCTTTGATCATCGCTTTAAGCTTGAGCTACTTCCTGAGAAAACGACGTACCAGGTAAGAGACAAAGTGAAACTCCGGGTAAAAGTCACAAGCCTCGATGGAACGCAGGTGAAGAATACGAAAGTTGCCATATCTGTTTTTGATGAAGGGCTTCTCCTTATTAACAATCAGAGCTCATTTAATCCGGAAGCATCCTTTTATATGCCTTTTGGAAATCTCGTTTCTACTTCCACTGGTCAGAGTCACGTGATCGGAAAACGCCACTTTGGTCTCAAGGCGCGTCCTCATGGCGGTGGTGGTGGTAAGGATCTTCGTCCGAGAGAGCTTTTTGAAACTCTCCTCTACTGGAATCCGATGCTCGCGGTGAATGAGAAAGGCGAAGCTGAAGTTGAGTTTAAACTGAATGACTCCCTCACATCCTTTAAGATTTACGGGGTAGCTTACAGCGAAGAAAAATTCGGTAAAAGTGATACGCGCATTGTGGCCACTCAGGATGTCATGACATTCACGGGAACTTCTCCCTCCATCCGGACGGGAGATGAATTCTTTGCGATGTACACCCTGAAAAACATCACCTCAGGTGAGAAGAAGCTTTCCGTGAAGCTGGATCTCAATGGGGTAAAAATTTACGACGAGATGGTTGTTCTTCCGGGGGGAGAATCACGGATTGTGAAAGTCCCGGTAAAGGCCTTTACGAAAACGGGTGAAGCTATTTATCTCCTTACTCTCACTGAAGGGAAAAAGATTCTCGATAGTGTGAAGACGGTTCAGAAAATTATGCCGCTTCATATTCCGAAAGTGGCGTACAGCGACCTGAAACAACTCGACAAGTCTCTCGAAGTTCCGGGTAATACAACTAATGAAAGGATGGCGGGAGCTGATCTTCTCCTCTCGGGCACTCTTCTTCCTTCCATCGATAGCATGAGAAACTTCATGCGTGATTATCCTTATAACTGCCTTGAGCAGCAGCTCGCTCGATCCGTGATCATGGAAGACGACAAGCTCTGGAAAAAAATCAATAAGGAGCTCACAAGCTATATCGATAGCCGCGGATTCCTGAAATTTTATCCGACTGGTGGGGACAAATCGGGATATCTCGAGCTCACAACTTATTTCCTGGAAGTCACTCACTGGAATAAATGGAAGACCTCGCGGGACAATCAACTCGAGAGCACTCTGGCATTACTCGTGACGGGAAACATCAAAGACCTTTATGAATGGGAATGGAAAAACATCGCTGCTCTCAAAATGAAAGCGATGGTGACCCTGAAGCTCAGAAATTCTTCACATTTTAATAATCAATGGCTCGCCGACGTTAAGGCGCCAGCTGAAACAGATGACCTGATGACCCTGATGAATAAATGGATTCTTTTCTCAGGAACTCCCAAGGCAACAGCTGCCCATGAACTTCTTCAGAAAAAACTAAAAATTGATGGATCAACCGTCACGCTGGTTTCTGATCGTAATGAATCTCAGAACTGGTTCATGATGGGAGACGCAACAGTCTTCGGGCGCTTCCTTCTTCTTCAGAAAATGCTGCCCATGAAAGATGAGTTCGGCTCGTTCTACGAGGCCAACGAAGGGAAATTTATCCGCGGCTACCGCGGAGTCCAGAAGAATGGATACTTCCTCGATACTCCAGGCAATACGCTGGCCTATATTCTGGCGAAGAAATGGCAGGCCCCTCCAGTAACTGGAATAACTTCTGTTTCGGATAAAAAGAGCACGTGGAAAAAGAACGAAGCTACCAAACTCATGCTCACTCCTGAAGAAATCCGGACAACTCAGGTGATGAAACACGAGGGAACAGGAAGTCCGTGGGTAGATATCCGCTATCTCGCCTACCCTGATCCGACGAAATCAAGCTTTGAAGGTATCGAGCTGTCTCAGAAAATTGAAAATCTTGAAGAGAGAAAAGATTTCAAGGTCCAGGATAGAATCAAAATCAGCGTCACCGTTATCACCAGATCAGATGTAGCGATGCCCGGAATGCGCGTTCCACTACCCAGTGGAGTCACTGTTCTTGGAGCAGAATCCGAAACCCTGTCATTTTCTTATGAAGAAAGAACTGAGCAGGAATGGAAGGGATATCCTCAGTACATGCCGAAAGGAACTCACAAGGTCACACTGCTCGTGAGGCTTAACCAGGCCGGGAATTTTGAAATTCCAGGAGCTGAAGCCCTCGCACTCTATAGTCCTGAAGTCTTCGGAAGGCTCCCTCACTGGAATATGGTGATTAAGGAATGAGGATTCTTCTCTTTCTCCTCATTCTTGTTTCTTGCGGAAAAGTTTCAACCCTCGAAGAGGTGAAGAAGCAACATCCTTCTTCGTATCTTCTGGTTGAGGATTCTGAAGGTGAAATCATCCATGAAACGCGGATAAATTTTCAGAAGAATCGCAGGCAGTGGATGACACTGAAAGAAATGGGAAGCGAGCTTTACGCCGAAGTCGTGAAAAACGAAGATAAAAGATTCTGGGGTCATCCGGGAGTTGATCTTCTAGCACTCTTAGGCGCCGTCCGCGATTATCCCACCCGCGGGGGAAGTACGATTAGTATGCAACTCGCGAA
>JBKJNQ010000053.1:0-16681 GCA_046593575.1 Bacteriovoracaceae bacterium | reverse complement strand
TCTCCACCATTTTTCTGTTAGAATTTAGACCTAAGTTTAATTACTTAGGTCTTTTTTTTGTGCAAAAAAGCTGTGTGCAAAGTGTGTGTACTTTTTTCTTCATCACATACGGTTCAGTTTTAATGAGAAATCGCCCGCCCAAGTATTTCTATTAAATCGCTTTTGTTAAATGGTTTGGCGATTGAACCATTAAATCCGTAGTTTTTAGGTTCTGCAATGATTGGATCATCAGAATAACCGCTGGAGGCAATGGCAATCAGAGATTTGTCGATTTTTCTAATATGTTCAACGACATCTTTTCCACCTTTCCCTCCAGGGATCGTTAGATCAAGCAGGGCTAAATTAAATGGATTTTTTGTTTTATAAGCTTCATCAAAAATCTTAATCGCTTCATCACCATTTTTTGCACAGACTACCGTACATCCAATTGATTCAAGATTAGAGGCGAAGATTTGAAGTAGCGACTCTTGGTCGTCCATTATTAAGGCATGGCCCTCGAACTTAAAATTCTGCGACGTCATTTCTTGGGTGTTTATTTCTTGTTGCGAGCTCGCAGGCAAGTAAATTGTAAACCTGGCACCTTTTCCAAGCTGTGATTGAACATCAATCATGCCACCGTGTTTCTTTATAATCGAGTGAACAGTCGCTAGACCAATACCGCTTCCTTGAGCCTTTGTGGTAAAGAAGGGATCAAATATATGGGATAAGATCTCAGGAGAAATACCAGCACCACTGTCTTCAATTAAAATACTGACATAGTTTCCAGTTTTAAGTCCCTGCGTTGCTGCTTTACCCTGACCAATATTACGGGCAGTGATGGTAATTTTTCCACCTGACGGCATTGCCTGTTTGGAATTAATGACAAGATTATCGATGGCCTGTCCTATTTGATTCTCGTCAATCTCCACATCCCAAAGATCATCTTGAAGGTTCAGAGCAAGTTCAATATTTGAACCACTGAGTGTAAATTCTGAGGAACGGGTAATGACTGGAACAATTGATTGAGGCTTTACAAGAGGACGGCCCCCCTTGGAAAATGTGAGGAGTTGATTAGATAAATCTTTTGCCCGATGAAACATCGTCAGTGATTTCGTCAAACTTGCCGATACTTTGTCGAATTTTTTTTGATCACATTGTGATAAGGCCAATTCGATAAATCCAAACATTCCAGCGATCAGGTTATTGAAGTCATGCGCAATACCACCAGCTAAAATACCAATCGATTCAAGCTTCTCAGATCTAATAATTTGTGCCTCATTCTTTTGTTGATTAGTGGAGTCCCAATTTATACCAACCATTCGGACGGCCTTACCATTTGAGTCTCTAATTACATCCGCATTGGCCTTGATATATTTGATCGATTCGTCTGGCATTTTAACTCGGAATATATTGTTATAATCCCTTTCACCTCTGACGGCTTCCTGAGCGATTCGACTGGCATTTACCAAATCATCAGGATGAATACTTTGCGCCCATGATTCATATGTCATTGGGAGTTCGGTCTTTTTTATTCCATAGAGCTCATACATTCGATCATCCCAAATCAAGACATCGTTGATAATATCCCAATCAAAAACACCCATCTGAGTTGCACGTGTTGCCAAATTGAATCTCTCGAACAATCGTTTATAATTTTCTTCGACCGTCTTGAACTCGGTGATGTCTCGAATCACCCCAACGATAAACTTATTTCCTTGGTCATCTATATACCTTGTCTTCTTTGTGACAATTGTTCGGGTTACGCCACCTCGGACAGTAAGAAACTCCTGGCATTCATTTTCCTTTCCATCCTTTAATACCTGCTGATCAACTTTTAAAAATTGTTCTCTTTGATCTGGAGGCACGTCCTCAGCAAGTGTTTTTCCAATAATAGAACTTCTGGGAAGTCCAAAGGTGGCACAAAAAGCTTCGTTAACAAGAACCATTCTACTCTGGTCGTCTTTCACAAATATGGGATCAGCGATTGTATTGATAATTTTATCAAGGAATTTTTCGTCAGTTGATGTGACAAGCTGGGTAGTTGTTGAGCAGACATGTTCAAGTTCATTAATCTTCTCGATCAATTCACTCTTAGTCATCGTTTCATAATTCATGGCATGTTCCTGAAAAATAGAAAAATATTAAACAGGATCAATGCACAAAATCCACTAAAGATCAGACGAAGGTAAATAGGAGAAAGAGGAAGTTTTATGTAGTGTTTGGAAAGGGTCTCTATAGCCTCTTGATTCAATGGTCCTGTGCACCTTCTCTGTCTGAATTTATTAGGTACTCTTTTCTCATTTTGGAGAATTTTATGGAACGAAGAGATTTTATCAAAACCGCAGCATTTGTTTCTGCTGCCGCTGTCTCGACTCCAGGTCTATCGACTAGCAAGGACTCTGGCCTGGAGGTAAGGGATTCCTTTCTCTACGAACACAGGCCGATAAAGTTAAACTTCGACTCTTCCAAGTTGAAAGGTCTTTCTTCTAAGCTCATTAATTCCCATCTTGATAATAATTATGGAGGCTCTGTTAAGACCTTGAATGAAGTGAGAAAGAAATTGAATGAAGTTCGAGCGGTTAAAGATTCTCCGGCCTATCTCTATA
The DNA here is from genome assembly GCA_046593575.1 of Bacteriovoracaceae bacterium. Lineage (GTDB taxonomy): Bacteria > Bdellovibrionota > Bacteriovoracia > Bacteriovoracales > Bacteriovoracaceae > Peredibacter. The sequence goes on along the minus strand of JBKJNQ010000053.1, from coordinate 14,096 downwards.
ATGATTTAAAACGTGAACATCTCATGAGAACTGGGTCTGTGATCAATCACGAACTCTATTTTAATAATCTCGGAGGTAACGGAAAAATTTCAGGATTGGCCCAGAAATATATCTCTCTCGCATTTGGTTCAGTTAACGCGTGGGAAGATGAATTTAGGAAAATTGCTAATGGACTCGGTGGAGGTCCAGGATGGGTCATCTTGGGATACAATCATCAGCTGAAGTTGATGGAGAACTATTGGTCTTATGATCACATGCATGGACTCTTTAGTACGACTCCCCTTCTCGTGATGGATATGTACGAGCACTCTTATCATCTAGACTATGGAGCAGCAGCAGCTAAGTATATTGATGCTTTTATGTTGAATATCAACTGGGATGAGGTGAATAAACGCCTTGAGGCCCTAACATAATAATCAGGCCTTTGTTTTTTAAACCAGATCAGTGTTAGACTAAAGATGTTCTCAAACAACGATCAAAGGAATCATTATGGCCCGCGGAGAAGGTGGACAGGACAAAGGCAAAATTAAGGGAAAACCGAAGCTGACGACGAAAGAGAAGAAAGATAAGAAAAAAGAAAAAGCGAAGACTAAGAAAGACTATAACTGATATATCCAGTCAGCATCTGCTTGCCTGAAAGCCCAAGCCTTTGGGCAAGCACCCTATCAAAACAATCAGTCATTAATCCCGTTTAAAGGATATCTCCCCTGAACCGAACAGGTCATGAGAAACCTTAACGAACGGGCCCTTATGACCGCTGCTCTCAGAACAAAAGATTCCAGTGTTGCTGAAGAATTTGAGATTCCTGAACACCTGGGCCAGGCAGTGGAAGATCTGAAAAAAGAGCATCAGACGCTGAAGTCAGAGCTTGAAGTAGCGAAAGCACAGCAGCCAGTCAGAAAGCAGGATGAAAGTACACGCATCTTCAATCTGAGACAGCACCAGATGGAATTAAAAATTCAGGAGCTCGAAGATAAGAAAGTTCAGACGGAAAAAGAACTCCAGACAATTCTCCAGCAGAAAAACTCTAATCTCCATGAAGACCTGAAAAAGCTTGCCCAATTCATCCTTCAGGAATCCCGCAAGATAGCTCCCCTCGAAAAAAATCTTGAAGCTAAAATCGGGACCATTTCCAATTTAAGAAACGAACTCCAGCAAGTCTTCGAATCAAATCTTAGTGACCGTAAGAAAAACATGGGTCTGATTGAAGAACAGAATATCTATATTCACCAACTAGGTGATCTCGTCCGCGATACTTCCAAACTCCTTCAGAGTGATTTTCACTTTCTTAGTAAAGACATTGAGAAGCTTCAGACCGAAAAACAGGATGAGGTAAGAAAGCTGGCCGAACTGAAGCTGGATATTGCTCATCACCAGGGTCTCTTTGCAGAAATCAACACGCGAAAAAAAGACCTCCATGAGCTCGAAGAAAAAATTCACGCTGCCGAAAGAAACATCCTCACCTTCGCCAAGATGGAAGATGAACTTTCAGGAATGAGAGCTGAGCTTCAGAAAATCCATGAAGAAAAAGAACGACTTCACACCTCTACTGTGCGCCTCCACCAGGAAGAATTTCATGGCCAAGAAAGCCTCTCCCGCCTGAAACTTCGTGAAAAACATCTTGAGCACGTGATCTCCGGAAAAAAAGATCAGATGCAATCCCTCGAAGCGGATATCCTGGACGTGAGAAAGCGCCTTGAGATGTCAAAAAACGATGAGGCCGAGATTCACCGCAAATATCTTCATCATCGTGACCAGCTCGTGGTCCTCCAGAATGAACTCTCCCGCATGGAGGGATCCCGTACCTCTTATACCGCCATGCTCGAAGATGCTCAAAAAATCTTCGAAGAAAAAAAGTCTTTCTTCCAGAGGGAGCTCGAGTACCTGGAGAAATTCAGTGCTGCCCGGAATTCCGAACTCGATGCCCAGCTTGAGATGAAAAAAGCACGGTGGGAAGAAGAGTTCAGAAATTATGCGGAAGCAAGGAAATCGGATCTCGCGCGCGAACTGGACAAAATTGACCGGCACGATCTCGAGGATATTCGTAAGAAAAAAAATGACCTCCTGACAGAAATCAGCCAGATCATGGGTAATGTCCTATCCTCTGAAGGTTTTAATTCTTCAGAAGAGAGAACAAAAAAGGCCCGTAAAGAAGTGGAGAAGGCCTTCCATCATGTCTTTGGTAAAACCCAAAGATGGAAGTTCTGGTAACCTTCACTTATGTTTTTTGAAACGGGCCAATAGCGAAGGCTTTTTGAAGTCCTCAATAGTCTGACCATCATTATTTTTGATAGTTGCATCCACTCCAAGATCAATCAGATCTTTCACGATTCCATTTTGACCTTTCCGGGCAAAAGAAAACAAGATCGATTCATTATTCTTATCCACAGCATTTTTCTCTGCACCGACAGAGATGAGCGCTTTCACGCCGGCCATGTTGAGAGATTTTGCTGCTGATAAGATCGGAGTTTCTCCGGCATCATTTTTCGCTTCGAGATTACCACCCGCCGCCATAAGCGCTTTTAAAATATCCAAAGAAGATTTACTCAGGACATTGGCCAGAACATGGATAGCCGAATTCCCTTTTGCGTCCTGGATCTGAACGTCAGAACCTTTATCGATAAGCTTCGTTACGAATTCTAATTTTTTATTTTCGACTGCATTCATGAGAGCAGTCCGTCCATCAACTCCGTAGATATCAATCCAGAACTTGATCTTCGTGAGCTTCTCAAGTTCCCGGACGTCACCTTTAGCAGCAGCACGAAAGAGAGCGTCTTTTGAGGCAAATTCTGGAATAGAAGTTGTGCGAGATACGTCTTCTCCGCGGCAGCTGCTGTTCTCGCATCTCTTGGCCGCAATACACATGAGAGTTGTGTTGGCTTCGAAATCCTCTTCGCCTCTAACGAGTATACCTTCTACGACACCGGTCTCAGCGTTGAAGACTGCTGAGCCTGAGTTCCCCTGAAAAGTGTCGAGGTTGGCAGAGAAAAAGAAAGGATGAACATTGGTGCGGACATTAGCACCTGCAGAAACTTTAAGCGGAAGACCTGATGGAGATCCAATCACAAGCAGTGGCGCCTGGTTCGCAATTATTCCCTCAGTTCTGACCGGTGCAGCTTCACGGTTCGTCACTTTACGGTCCAGCTGGATCAAACCAAAATCGAGCCCGAGGCCTGTACTCAATGTGGTTGAGATAATCTTTTTGCAGTTATAGATATTCTCTTCTTTCACATCCATACCGGCCGTCTTCGTCTCTGCGTCCACTTTGAAATCAAAGACCCAGCTGAATTTTCCACAAAAATCAGGAACCGCCACACAGTGACCGGCGGTCACAAGAAGATCCGGTCCGACCAGGAATCCGCTGCAAACACCAGCGTTGGGTTGCTCAATATATTTCTCGCCTTCGCAGAAGCTGATTTTCTGATCAACCGCAATTTTTGCAGCAGGAGTTAGGAGTATCGATTTTTCTTCTTCAAACTGGGCTTCAAGCCAGTGTCGCAAAGTTGTCTGTTCTACCTGTGCTAGCCCTGGTTTATCTTCCGTGCGGAGAATTTTATCTTTCGGAATCATGGTCGCAGCAGCGTTTGCAAGTTTCTGATTGAAGCTCGTCGCCTCAAAAACTTCCTGACGGTTGTCGTCGCCGTAGATGACCGGACCCGCAGCGTGAATGCTGAATGACATGAGCGAGAGGGCGACGAGTGTGCTGGACTTGAACATGAATTTCCCTTTGAAGAAGCACCCTTATACAAAAGAATCAAAACTTTGAGGAACCAGACTGCCGCAGCGTGTAAATTCTTCCTTTTTTCCCGGACTTCGGCCACTCTCATGACGCCTATCCCCCCGAAATTTCAAAAAGCAAAAATTGACGAAAAAACGTTGGCAAGGGAAAATCTCGTTTTTACGGAGATCATCATGGGTATTTATGTAAACCGCACGCTCAACATGAAGCAGATTGCGGCGATTGGTTTTGATATGGACTACACCTTAGTCCGCTACGATTCGGATGCGTTCGAAGAGATGACCTATTTGGAAATGAAAAAAAAGCTCATCGAAGTGAAGGGCTATCCGGAAATTTTAAATGGTCTGAAGTTTCAGTTCAATCTCGCCATTCGTGGACTCGTGATTGATAAGCCGCATGGAAATATCATCAAGCTTTCGACGTATTCGAAAGTAAAGCACGCCTATCACGGCATGAAAGAAATGGATTTCAAGTCTCAGCAAAAAATTTACCAAGGTCTTACGATTGACCTGAATGACTCTGACCGCTTCGCCATCGTTGATACGACGTTCTCTATTTCTTATTGCGTACTCTTCATGCAGATGGTGGAAATGAAGGATAGTTATCCTGAGCTCAACCTTCCGGATTACAAAACGATTGAACAGCATGTGCTGGAAGCTCTCGACATCTCTCACCGAGATGGATCTCTGAAATCCCAGGTGAAGAAGAATGTAAAAAAATACATCATGCCCGATCCTGATTCAGTCAAGGCCCTCGAGCGATTTAAGAAGCACGGGAAGCAACTCTGGGTGATTACGAACTCGGATTTTGAATACTCGAAACTTCTTCTTGATTACGCCATCACTCCGCATCTCGAGGATCACAAGAGCTGGGCGGAACTCTTTAACCTCGTGATCACGCTGGCCAATAAGCCGAAGTTCTTCACAGATAAAATCAATCTTCTCCACGTAGATCCTAAAACTGGTCTCATGAAAAACCATCATGGGCCAATCATCGATGGCGTTTATCAGGGTGGTTGTGCCTCTCTCATCCAGAAGCACGCGAATCTTTCCGGTGAGCAAATTCTCTATCTCGGCGATCATATTTACGGAGATGTTCTCCAGATCAAGAAAACCTGCAACTGGCGCACGGCCTTGGTTATTGATGAGCTCAAGCACGAGTGTGATGCTCTTATTAAATCGAACACGCTCTCTGAAGAGATTAATGGTCTCATGACAGAAAAAGTGATCCTGGAGCAAAAGCTCGATGAGATTTTTGACCGTGAGATTGAAAAAGGTAAGAAGCCGGACAAGGAAAAAATCCAGGCCCATTTCCAGAAGATTGAGAAAGTGGATAAGAGAATTGGAAAACTTATCCGTGCTCACTCCCAGCACTTCAATCCTTACTGGGGTGAGATCATGCGTTCAGGGGTTGAACCCAGTCGTCTTGCCGGCCAGATTGAGAAATACGCCTGTATTTACATGGCAAAAATTGCGGACTTTATGGACTACTCTCCCAGAAGTTATTTCCGACCTAAGAAAAAGAAATTACCGCACGAGAATTAGACTTTAATTTCCAGTTTACTGGTCAGAGACCCCTTCTCTGACGGCATAATGTGAACATGCGCTTTCACACCCAGAACGCGTTTTAAAAGTCCCTCAATCGTGGCCTTTCGGTACTCGTTCAGGAAGGTCACGAGTTCATCATCAATTTCCTTAAATTGTTTCAGATGAAACTCCGGCAGATAAGTCACAAAGATTTTATCATCGACCTGTTCGAGGTTCAGCTGGAAGTCCATCTGGAAAAAGGCCTGATCAGCGATGTATTCAGTCAGCACAGCTTTGGGAGTGCCGAGTTTTTTCCACTCCACCCCATAATGATCCCAGTAAAGATTATTTTGACCGGTTGCCACGATCTCTTCGATCACTTCCGGGCGATTCTTACCCTGACGAATAAAATAATTTATCGTATCTGCGATGAGTGGAAAGTTAATGAGATTATCAAAATCCAGAAAAAACTCCGCATCAAGCCCTGTGAAATGGAGATACTCCGTGAGTGCTTCTTTCCCCTTTGTTTTTTCGATATATTGAATGAAAGGATAAATTTCACGGGTCTTCTGGGATCTTTGCGTGCGGTATTTTTTGGGAATCTTAAATCCTAACGAGACTTCCTCGCTGTTAAACTTGACCTTGATATGTCGATCAATCACACCGTTTTCCAGACTCTCCGGAGGGATGGATGTAAAACGTGAAAAGAGAAACCACTGAGGCGCCGAAGGAATAAGAAGATTATGTTCCATCTTAGAGAGCGCACTTTGAGAACAACCAATGGCGTTGGCGACATCCGCCTGGTTGAACTTCTTGAATTTTCTTGCTGCTTTCATGATGGGGCCAAGGGAGAAATCTGTTTCTTTCATAAATCACCTCTCTGTCTATTCTCCGGCTCATATTCAACAAGGTAAATTCAACGTGGGCCCTACAAGAGAGTGATGAGGTTTGCTTTGATATTTGTAATAAGCGAGAATGACATATGCTGAAGTTTCCCGCTCTGATGAATACCGGATTCCATCTCACCTATTTCCCCCTGACGGAAGATATCCGGAACTATGTCCGCACAGAAAACTGGAAAGAAATCGACGACGCTTTTAAGCACCTCTCGTCTCCCAAGGGAAGACTGTTTGAATTCCTGAAGCAGTATCACGAGTTCTCTTCCATCGAATTTATCATCAGTATCCGCGACGCTGATTCGGAATGGGAAGAAGACGGGATCTGGCACGATGATGGTTCGCGGGTTTTTGCTTTCTCTTTATCGCTGACTGAAAATGCTTCAGAGATTGAAGGCGGAAGATTAGGAATAAAAAGAAGAAGCGATGAAAGAGTAGCTCTTCTTCCCACTCCAGAATTCGGCGGGATCATTCTCTTTCTCACGGGACTGTATGGTTATGAACACAGAATTCATAGAGTGACTAAGGGCCGGCGAATCATCATCGCCGGCTGGTGCAGTTAATTTTAAGCCTCAAAAAGCCCAGGTATAGAGAGGTACCTCTCTCCTGTGTCGTAGCAGAACGTCAGAACTTTTCCCGGGCCGGCTTTCTTCAGATACTTTTCCACTGCTGCCAGAGATGCGCCCGAGGAAATTCCTACAAAGAGTCCTTCTTCTTTCGCTGATCTTTGCGCCATCAGAAAAGCTTCATCCTTAGTCACAGTGACAACATCATCGATCACAGACCGATCGACAATCGAAGGAACAAATCCTGCTCCGATACCTTGGATCGAGTGTGGTCCGGGTGTCCCTCCAGAAAGGACCGGAGAATCAGCTGGCTCTACAGCAATCACCTTGAGTTTCGGAAATTTTTTCTTGAGCTCAATTCCCACGGCGGTGATGTGTCCACCAGTACCAACTCCCGTGACGAGGTAATCAAGTCCATCCGGAAAATCACGAAGGATTTCCTGCGCGGTTGTTTCGGCATGAACTTTCAGATTGTCTTTATTATCAAACTGCATCGGCATCCATGAATTGGCGGTTGAACCAAAAAGTTCTTGCGCCCGGGCTATCGCACCTTTCATACCTTTCTCTTTCGGAGTGAGTTCAAACGTTGCACCGTAGGCAGACATGATCTTTCTTCTTTCAATCGACATGGATTCCGGCATCACGAGTATGAGCTTGTAGCCTTTCACCGCACACACCAACGCCAGCCCGATACCGGTGTTGCCTGAGGTGGGTTCAATGATCGTCATGCCTTTTTTTAAATCCCCACGCTTCTCAGCTTCAGTCATCATGGAAAGGGCAATGCGGTCTTTAATCGAGCCACCAGGATTCTGGCGCTCGAGCTTCACCCACACTTCACTCGACCCAAATAACCTATTCATTTTTAGATGCGCCGTATCTCCAATAGTATCGAGGATGGAAAGGCATTTCATATTTCTTCCTTAGAAAAGAGAGTTAAATCTAGTTTATCCATAAATAGCGTCAGGCAAATGATCATCGCAAAAGAAAGGAAGAATACCTGCTTAACGAAGACAGCTATCGTTAGATGAAAGAGCAAGGCGATGAGGAGCACAGGCCTTCTTGTTTTTTTGACCCAGATGAGCAGAGGAAAAGATAATTGAAAGAGGAGGACAGACCAAGTCATAAAAACAGTCACGGCCTTGTAATAAAGAATTCCTGGAAGAGGCCAGTGAGACCACATCGGGTTTATCAGGAAGTGGTACATAAATTCCCCACTCACCCAACTTTCATGCCCGGACACTTTCCCAAAAAGTGTAAGCCAGTAAATGAGACATATCTGGAGCTGCATCATTCGCAGAGGCCAGATTTCTCCCCTCGGACTCGCGAAAATAAAATAGAATAACATCGGCAGCATCACGAAATCCCCTCCGCCAATCACCATCGGATTTCGGTGGACCATCGAAAGCTGCAAAAGGAAGAGGATCACTGTCATGATCTTTGTCTTAATTCCAAAAAGATAAAGAATTCCAGTGGCAAACCCCAGACACCAGAGCGGAAAGATGGTTCCCGTTGGTTCAAGCCAGGAGAAAAGAGAATAGTCATTCCAAGGGAAGAATCTTCCCGAGAGGATACCACTCGATTGGAACCAGTCGTTCCAGTGAGAAAAAACCATGACATAAAACATAACAAGATAAAGACCTGAAAATATCCTGAACCTCTTCAGAACGGCCGGATCCATTGGAGAGAACCAGAAGAGATTCCAGAAATTCAAAGACATGTTTGCGCCCCGATTATTTCTCTCCGCTCCGGACCTTTCACGTGTGTCCCCGAGACCCGTGCCTCCTCTCGAAGAGAAAATGGACGAACAATCAGTTCTGCTTTTACATCCCCAGGGTGAAACTTTTTGCATAGGAATTTCATATACCCTTGCAGAAGCTCCGGATTTCCAGCGAGTTTCGCGTAGAAGTCAATATGGTTACCATTGACAAAATTCTGAATGGGCCAGTTATCGCGAGAAATATTTTCCGGAATTTTCTTTCCATCTCCGGTGAAATACAAAATGTACTCTGCCTCGAATACATGTGAAAAAAAATTCCATCTCTTTGCTAGCCCAGTCAGTCTTCCGTACGTCATCAAAAGACCACCGGCTTGCGGGTCTAGATTGAAAAGAACCGGAATAAACAGGTGAATAATAAAGAGAAGGGAAAGGAGAATTTTTCTTTTTGACATAAAAGGGAGGGCCTTCTGACCCTCCTTTGAGATTTTTATTTTTTCAGTTTGTCTTTGACCATACCGGCGATCGTGTTGGCAGTATCAAAAACCTTGTGAGCAGTTTCAGTCGCCTTTGCTCTCAGTTCATCTTTAGGATATTTCGCCATGAGCTCTTCAACTTTCTTGGTTGCTTCTTCTTTCGAAACTCCGAATTTTTCCTGAACGAGGGCGACGAGGGCGACAGCATTCCCGCGGACTTTATCGAGATCTTTCTCAGAAATAGAATCCCATTTTTTCATCGCCAGCTGAGAGATTTCCTTCCAGCGTGACATCAGCATTTCCTTATCAATGTTCATAGAGCTTCCTTTGCTTTTTGCCAGTTTTACGGCCGCTTCAACTATAGCACCGGTGTCGACATGGTGCTTAGCATACAATTCGTCGGCGGAATATGCACTCTGACCAAACTCACCTCGTACCGCAAGACTCTTTACGCTGAATTCAGCACCTAAAAGCTTAAGCTGATGAACGAGCTGAGCACCCATTCCTCCGATAAGTTGGTGATCTTCCACTGTGATTAATTTTCCGCCCGCCTCATCGATCCATTGAGCAATTTCTTCGAAATCTGAATTATTCACGAAGCTATGATTAATGACCGTGGCCTCGATACCTTTCTCTTTCAGTTCGGTATAGGCCTTGAGGGCCTTCCCCACGAGAGATCCACTCGCCACGATCGCCACATCATGACCATCCGTCAGACGTTGCGCTTTATGGAGTTCATAACCAAGACCGTCTTTCAATTCGAGTGCAAAGTTCTCTCGACCCACAAAGAAAATATAAGACTCTCCGTCTTTTCCTTTCTCTCTTTCAGTCGCGATTTTCTTTGAAGCCGCATAAATATATTCCTCAGCTTCTTTCGCCGAAGCAACGTTCACGACATTGAGATGCGGGACACTTGATAGTGCTGAAAGATATGTAAGTGACTGGTGAGACGCTCCGTCTGCCGCATCCTGGAATCCCGTATGAGAGAAAACCGCCATGACTGGTGCCTGAGATAAAGAGGCCATAATCAGTGGAAGATTTCCTTTCGTGACTCCGAAAGCAGCGAAGGTATCAACCACCGGAATAAATCCAGCCTTCGACATCCCGACAGCGGTAGAAACCATATTGGATTCTGCCACACCGATATCAATATAGTGATCCGGAAACTCCGTATGAAATGCTTTCACTCCAGTTGATCCCTGAAGATCCGACGTAATCGAGAAAACCGGATAACCGTCTTTCACGGCACGAGAAAGACCTTTAGAAACTCCCACTTGAATTTTATCTTTGACCGGGCCCGATGATGGTTTTTTCTCTGGCTTGACCGTGAGTTCATTTGCCCAAGAAGTAAACTCTTTCGGCACTTCATCATTGCCCCAGATTTCTTTGACGAAAGCATGAATGCCTTCATCGTAGGCCTTCAGTGGAAAGCCGTGACCGCCTGACGAACTTTCGACGGTGGATTTTACTCCGTAGCCCTTAATAGTCTTGAGCCATACGCAGACGGGTTTGGTGGAGTCAGCGTTCACGCGATCAATGGCAGCTTCAAGAGTCTGATAAACTTTTTCGAGATCATGCCCATTCTCAACCTTGATCACTTCCCAACCTTGAGCAGCGAGAGATTCAAAAGTCGGCTGCATGGAGAAAGCATCTTTATCGATTCTTCCGCCGAGCTTGGTGTTGTTGTCAGAAACCAGCATGACGAAAGGATTCAGTTTTCCCTTCATCGCAAGTCCAGGAACCGCAGAGAAAGCTTCTTTTGCTTCTCCCTCCATCGCTGCTCCATCGGAAACGGAAACAATCGTTACGCGTTTCTTACCCGAAAGTTTGTCAGCAACAGCGAGACCCTGCGCCTGCGGAAGTGCTGAACCCAAGGGACCATTGGAAAGAAGAACGCCTTCCGGATAAAGATGAGACTCTCCGTGGCCCGTGAGTTTAGAATTCATCGCGCGGAAACCTTTCAAGGTTTCGAGCGTCAGGTCGCCGTACCCCAGAACTGTGCGAAGAGCATAGATACCGTTTTCCGCGTGGCCGATGTCGTTTACAAAATTAAAATGATGGAACCAGTCCTGATTCTGAAACATGATCTGGTGAAGTGCCGTCCATGTTTCGGTCATCGCCGATGGCCCACCCCAGTGACAAGCGGCCCCTCCGTTCGTGGCGGCCATGTCCATCAGCGCGATCAAAGAACGAGTGGCCTTGGGATTGGCGAGGAGGACTTCTTTCCCTTTCGTGTTCTTCGCTTTCACGGAATAAACCGGAGCACCAGTCGGTGCTGGAAGAAGTTTCGGTTTAATATTCAAGGGTTTAAGTGCCATGAAGAGACCACCTTTCGTGAGGGAAATTTGGGTCTAAGTATGGTCTTTTTAAAGGCTTTAAGTCCACAATTTTCTTCAACTTCTCCCTTGCCAAGGTGCTCAAAAAGACTTAGATTTTCTGAACTAAAATTAGTAATTTTGACTAAGGAATAATCAATGGCACGTCAATGTGATCTTACTGGTAAGGGACGTCAGTCCAACAATAAAGTGTCTCACTCGAACATCAAGTCTCGCGTTTTCAAGCAGCCAAACCTCAAGACGAAGAAGATCTTCGATCCTGAATCTGGCCAGACTATCCGCCTGAAGCTCGCTGCTTCGACGATTAAAACTCTCGATAAAATGGGACTTTCCAAGTTCCTCCGGAAAAACTTCCGGTAATAAACCTTTTGCCATAAAAAGCCAAAACGAGCCCCCGAATGGGGGCTTTCTTTTTTACCTGACCCAATCACTTTGAAACATCTTTCCTACTCCCGGAAAATTCATTCTTAAGCGACAATATCTCTAAGAGGTAATCGCCATGATTTACAACAAGTCCGCCCATCCTGTTGAAGTGAAGAAGATCTCCATCCGCATCTGGTCTCTTCGTGATGAAATAGAAGCTGCTCTCGAGCGCCGGATGAAAGAATGCGAAGCTGCCGGTGTTCCTCTTTTCGTGGACGACATTAAGAAATTCTACAATCTCAACATGACTGCTCCTCTGACGGATAGCTCGAACGTTATTCCTCTTCGCGGTCAGGCCTCGTCGGATGATCTGAACTCGCTCATGGCCTCACTTAAGGAAGATGAAAAGATTCCTGAGTCTGAAGAAACCCAATCAACGGAAGAAGTTCTGGCGGGTCTTTCTGATGGTGAAACAACTCCCAAGGCGTTTAACGAAGCAGAAGAAATTATCGCTGAACAAAATCTTCAGGGTATTGATACCAAGAAACCCAATCCTATTTTAGAGCGTCCCTATCAGCGTCAGGCACCAGATCTTGAAAAGATTTCTTACGGTTTTACCTTTCTGTCTGACATTCACATGGATTCTTTTCTTTCGTTTACCCAGGGGAAATTTCTCCAGGGACAATCGGTGGTGGTGGAATTCCTTATTCCGCAGAACTTCATGATGACGGCCGACGTGACCTATTGCCATTACTACGCTTTGAGAAGCCGGATCATCAGCTCCACCAAGCCTGATTACCGCGTTCAGTGTAAATTCATTTTTGCGCTGAAGGGCGAGCGTGAAAATCTCCGGAATTTCCTAAGATCTATCGAACCCACCGTGATTGAGAAGAAGAAGTCTAAGAAAGAATCCGAAGACGATAGCCTCGGTCTCTGATTATAATCTTTCTATGAGATCTATCTTACGACCACAGCTGTCGACCATTCTCGTCGCCTTCTTTTTTTTCATCCTGCTTTTTCTGGGATTATTCGCGGAAGTCTTTGAATCCGAAACTCCGGAAGTCGATCTCGCTCAGATCTACGCCAATCCCGTCCCTGTTGCCGATATTCAGCATCTGAAATCGATGAAGCTCACCAATAAGCAAGGCCAGTTTGATCTGCTCAACACGCATCCTGAAGGCAATCTCGAGGGCCCGTGGCAGATGACCTCACCTCAGGCCCTGAGAGTGAAATCTGAAGTCATCACGAAGATCATCGATGCCTTCAATGTGATCCGTGTCCGGAACTTTCACCGTCTCGAACCTATTAACATCACTTCTTACTCGCTCGATAACCCGACTCTCACGCTTCTTTTCACCAACTCTAAAGAGAAGCTTTTTGAAATTAAAATGGGCCTCATTAATCCGATCGATAATTCGGCCTACATGACGGTCTCGACTCAGAATCAGATTTATCAGATTGATCCGATTGAAATTCAGCTGGAAAGCTATGATCTCGCTCAGCTGGTGGAATCAAAAGTTCTCGCGATCAATGCCGAGTCTCTGGTGTCGCTTGAAATTTACGGCGAAGCGGGTCTTCTTCTGAAACTTTTGAAAAAAGATGAGAAGTGGTTTGGTGACCAGGGTGTGGAGCTTGAAACGACAAAAGTCGTGCGCTTCCTAGATCGCCTTGAAGCTCTGAAGAGTACATCGATCCTGGAAAATCTCACGACCGAACAGAAAGAAGTCATGGACCGCGCGACGGCCGTTCCCCTTTATAGCTTAAAGCTCATTACCACTCAGGGTGTGCGGACTTATATCGTGGGTGAAGTAAAAGGCGGGATACCGGGTTTGGGTCTTAGTGGTACTCAATACGCGCTGGCCGGTGAAGAGCGGAAATCTTATGTTCTGGTCGATAAGGATCAGCTCAAAGTCTTCGGAACAAAATACAGTGAATTGAAATAAGAAAGGGACCCCAAAGGGTCCCTTCTTTTTTTATGTAACTCTCGAAAGAGGATTACTTGATTTCTTTGTGAAGCGTGTGACGACGAAGATTTGGATTATATTTCTTCATCTCGAGACGCTCTGGAGTCGTCTTCTTGTTCTTCGTAGTTGTATAGCGAGATGGAGTTCCATTCTCTTTACGAGCTTCTGTACATTCCATAGTAACGATTACGCGTGGACCTTTGGCCATAACTTCCTCTCATGTAGACATTTCTAAAAAGTGCAGCCAATATAGAACAATTCTAAGTAGCTGACAAGTCATTGGTTGACGATAAGGATTGGATGCAAAGCGTAAACACTGATAATTGGACATTTTGCCGTTACGAAAAAGAGAACTTTCTCGCCATGATCACCTTTGGGGCCGATCCGGAATCCCTTAAGGAAGACCGTCTGGAATATTACGTCACTGTCCTCCAGAACGAAGAAACAGAGATTTTCCAGCAGCAGTTCACGACTCTCCAGGATGCCTGCTTCTACTTGAATGCTAACTACCAGGAC
>JBKJNQ010000046.1:0-4059 GCA_046593575.1 Bacteriovoracaceae bacterium | reverse complement strand
GGCCTCACATCAAAAAAGGATACCTTTTTGCCGGATACACTTAATGTTGAAATCATAACCTATAGATATCATGGAGCCCTGCATTCGTAATTGAATATTTTACTGTATGTAAATTGCCGATATTGCTGTATTGTTGTCAAATGGGGACCAATTCTGATTCACTAGCATCTTTGTTTCACGATCTTGCGAATAAGCTCCTATATCTGAAATGGGTTTTGGAAACAAAGAAGAACGGCAACGAAATCTCACAGAATCGCCTTGAAAGCGCACTCTCTCAGATTGAGTTCTTAGCGGACAAAATTCGTCTCGAAGTTCGGCAGACACCCATGCCGATTTACAAGCAAGTAACTTTGCCTGAAGTCTCCAGTGTCCTCGAAGAGATATGTCGAGAGGCCGGTAACTTTCACACAAATCTCAATATGCTTATCGATGACCATGCTGTTAAGTACGAGAGGAAGGCGACCATACTTTTTGAAGCGACACTCTTTCGCCAAATGATTCATAATGCCCTTGATAACGCCCGAAATTGTGGGGCAAGTTCAGTCGCGATAAAACTTAAACCACAGGGCCGAAGAATCCAGCTCCTAATCGAGGATGACGGTCCTGGATTTCCGAACTCTTCACTCTGCCCATTTTCTCCCTTAGGTCTTGGAAGTAGAATCATTATTAACAATGCGACAAGGTTACTTGGGAAGGTAAGCTTTCAAAACAAAGTGAATGGAGGCCTAGGTATCAATTGTGATTTCCCTCTGCAATACGAATAAACCACTTCTGACTAGAAAGAGAATGGGCTAAGCTGCACGCTTAAGAACGATCGTCTCTACCTGAAACACATCATCCGGATCATACGCAAATAACTGATAGGCCTTCGCCCGGAGATACCAGGAGAAGCACGGATACTCATCCGCCATCGCATCGGCAACAGGATGAATCGCCACCAGTCCCGCACTCATCGTGAAGTGACTTCCGTTTTTTACGGCGTGAAGAGTTTCGCATTTTTTTGGATGAGGAAATTTTCCGGAATACAAATGATGAACCGACCAACCACTATCGTCCGTGCGATTCGGTCTCTCACCACCCGCAAATAAATACGAAGCGAGTGCCGGACCATTCGCTCTATTGTAAGGAGCGATGCCGGCCTTCTTTAATTTATACGAGAGATTTTTAGGCCACAGATGTTGTTTCTGCTCACGGTTGCAACCCGGCCACAAAAGAATGGAGTCGAGTGGAAATTTCACCCAGGAATCAATTTCGGAAATAATAAGAAGGAGTGCCGCTTCGTCTGCAGGGGACTTGAGAAGTGCAACCTCCGTCCTGAACCACTCATCGAGGTTCAAGAGATCCGGAGGTTGTGAAATGCTAAGTTTCGGCATTACATTCGTATCGGTATAGTCGGATATTACTTTAGAAATCTCGTCTGTAGGCCGCGTGGACTTCTCCCATGTTGAATTCCGTGCGCTCCTGGCGGCTTTCTTCAAATTCCATGAGATGGATCGGCTGCCAATAGTACATGCTGATCGGGTAGAGATAGCAGTCGCTCGTTTCCTGATTCTGCTCGTAGCTCGAGTACTTGGTGATCACCGGACAGGTGGATTTCGTCTTGATCCATTTATCCGTCCACTCTTTACTAGGGATCGGAGTCTTCGCCCACTCTCTGTCGAGAATCATTTCTTGAACTTTTCCTTCAACATTCACATGCACCATCGGTGTGACATGGAACCACCACGGGAAGCGATTATTTCTGATGTAGCTCTTCGTGAAAAAGAGAAACATCTTCATGGATTTCACATTGTGATATTTCCACGCTTCATAGGCACGCACTTGTGCCATGTTGTAGCACTGGACAGTCCACTGAATGAGCTTCGGTTTTCTTTGCTGTATTAACAGTGTTTGAGCGGCGTCCATCGATTCAACGATCGTCGGCTCATAGCTCATCATGGGTGAATATTCTGAAGCGAGAGAAACAGATTTAACAACCACAGGAAGTTCGTGAGATTTAGCTGGGCTAACAAATGTCACCTTTCCGTTGGACCACATAACCATGTGGTCTTCACTCGGTGTACTGCCAGGAACGATTTCAACAATACGGGCCTTGGCGAAGGCGGTTGAGAGACTTGTGAGCATGAGAATAATGGTGATGATTTTCATATTTTACCTCTTAGGGCGTGTTTAGCTCAACGATTTGATTAAAACCAGAGTGCCCGAGGAAATTGATTTTATCTCAAGGGTTGGTAGCGTTATTCCGATGTGATTTCCATGCTTCGACTTCTTCCCCTCATACTCTTGTTCTCACTTGAGGCCCGCGCCAATTGGCTTTGCCGTGTAGCTGCATCTGAAAAAAATGGGAATACGATTAATGCGTGCGGAATTGCGGAATCGGCTTTTGAAAATGAAGCGCGCGCGAATTCTTTGAAGGCCGCTCAGCTTGAACTCGAATCGATGTGTAACACAAGTCCCGATTGCAATAACTATGAAGTGATCATCAGGCCTCTCAGAACGGACTGTGAAAAACAGGCCGACGGACTTTATAAGTGCTGGCGCGGAATTGAAGCTTCGATCACCAATCGCGAAAGAGAAGATCGTACTCCGAGAAAATTTAGTGACGGAATTTCTGTTCCGGTAAGAGCGATGGTGGTTCAGACCGATGGCGGTGAAGGAATTAAGCGCGCGGTGATTGAATTCAAATCTCTTCCACTGGGTGCTGATGTTTCGGTGGATGGAATTGAATTGTGTGTGACTGCATCTTCGCGCGAACTTCAGTACGGTAAGCATACCGTTTCGTATTCCAAGAAAGATTTTACCCCGGTATCGGAAGATGTTTACGTCGACAACAAGAGCTCGGAAATTAATTGGGCGCTTTCGGATAAATTCGGATCCCTCATTCTGAAGAATGTTCCCAAGGGATCAGTTATTCGTGTGGATGATCTCGTGAATACATCGGCCATCATGCGCATGAATCCTGGTACACACGTTGTAACGATTGAAGGGAAGAATCATCAGCCTTTCGCCAAACAAGTCACGATCGAGAAAGGGAAAGTTCAGGAAGTGGTCTTCGATGCCGCTGTTCTGTTTGGCTTCATTGAAATTTCTGCGAAAGATCCATCCGGAAACGCGATTAAAGGTGCGATCATCATTGATGGGATGATTCAGAAAGAAACAACTCCTGCAAAAGTAAAAATCCCCGCCGGTGAACATACGATTGCGGTCACTAGTGCCAAACTGGGTAAGGGTGAAACGAAAATCGTCGATCCGAATAAAACCATTGTGATGAATATGGTTCTGATAGCCAATTACAAGGGTGTGATCGCTAAGCCCAAAGTCAGTGCCAAAGAATGTATGTCGAATGATGACTGCGCTGAAGGAAAAATCTGCGCCACCGTCGGAGGCGAGTATCCCGGAAGTTGTGCCGAAGAAGGGAAAGCTTTCTTTGATCGGATCCTGGATAAAAATCCAAATTCGACCAAAAGTTGCAACTCTGATGACGAATGCGGCGAAGGTTTTGTCTGCGCAACTGTGGGCGGAGAGTTTCCTGGATCGTGTGCCGAGAAGGGCGGAGACTTCTTCAAGCGCCTCTTCGGAGGCTAGTTTTTTGGAAATCGCAAGATTCACCACCCCACTTTCAGATAAGATTTGCACTGCACTCGGATTTGAGTACGTGTGGGAACTCATTTCAAAACCAAGAAATGAAAATGATATTGTCATCGCACTTCCGGGGTACCGGCAGACGAAAAGTTACACCTGCGGTTTTGTGAGTGCGCTGATGGTGCTACATGCGTATAGGCCGAAGGCGAATCCTAAAACATTCTACAAGCTTTGCGATGCTCATGAAGAGTGGGGGATGTCGACGCGGAAAGTGGCGAAGGCCTTGAGAGCTTCGGGTATTGGTGTCAGTATCCAGAAAGAACTTTCGTTTCTAGAGATCGCTGATTTCCTTTCCGAAGGTCATCCGATCATAACTTCGATCAAGCGGCGGGATGAGATTCAGCATTGGATAGTGATTTACGGCGTGAATAAAAAATCAAAAGAGTTGTTCGTAGCTGGGGATAAGTTCTGGTTATC
>JBKJNQ010000233.1:0-8752 GCA_046593575.1 Bacteriovoracaceae bacterium | reverse complement strand
CTGAGACATGCCCGCGTTCAGCTACTACCTCACGCGTGAATGCAACTAGCGCATTCATTTTTTCATCTGTGACTTTCTCACCCTTCCGAATGTTTGCCACACACGCGGGATCCACTTTAAGCATGCCCTTAAGAATGGTGGAATGAGCGGCGATACAATATGGACATTGATTTACGACCGACGTAGTAAGGAGAATGATATGCCTCTCTTTCGCGGTTAATGATGATGTCTCCCAAGCTGCATCAAGCCCCATGTACCCGTTCAGAACTGACGGAGAATTCGCAAAGGTCGCCATGAGGTTGGGAATAAAACCGAATCCTTTTTGAATCGCTTGAAGCGTTTGCTGAGATCCCACAGGAGCAGTTTCTATGGTGAGGGGTTTAAGTGAGTTCATGAGTTTCTCCATTGTTAGAATCACTAGATAATTAGTGAGCTTCTAAGAGAACTTTACGTCATTCCCAAACAAACCAATACTCCTTGAATTTTCATAACATATATTCCAAAATAGAATATATGGACAAGCTCCTTTGTATTCGAATTTTTAGAAGAGCGGCGGAAGCCAAATCGTTCTCTGCTATCGCCCATGAGTTTGGACTCACTCAACCCATGGTGAGTAAGAGAATTGCCTGGCTTGAAGCCGAATTGGGAGTCTTACTGCTCAGGAGGTCCACCCGGGGTATCGAGCTCACCACAGAAGGACAAAAGCTCTATCGAAAGGGAGGATTGGCAATCGATGAACTGGACGCAGTCCTGACATCCGTAAAGAACGAAAAACTTCAGCTCTCAGGAGTTTTTCGAATCACGGCGTCACTCGCCTTTGCCAGGCTCATTATTTCACCACTCCTGGATAAACTTGTTGAACAGAATCCCGAACTGAGGCTTCATTTCACTCTGAGCGACGGGTACGTAGACTTAGTCGAAAAGAATATCGACCTCGCCTTTCGCATCGGCGAACTCCCCGAAAGTTCACTCAAAGCAATCAAAATTGGTGTCTCTCGCCGAAGGCTTTACGCTTCGGAGTCCTACCTCAAAAAATTTGGAACTCCACGAACACTCGCGGATCTGGAATCACATCGTTGCCTTTTCTACAACCGGATTTCTGATCAGCCCGCCTGGCCCTTTACGGATAGTAAGGGAAAGAAGTCCTCCTACGCTTTCGAGCCCTTTCTACAATCGGACGGTTCAGAGCTCATTAGAGAATCCGTCATGAAAGGTCTAGGGATCGCACTTTTACCAGTGTGGATGGTAGAGGGTCACTCCGATATGAAAAAAGTTAAATTAATCATGCCAGATCACTCTCCACTCCCCTCTCCCGTTTATGCGGTCATCACCCATCGCAAAGAACTGACAGCAAAACAACGAATGGTCATTGAGTATTTTAGAAAGTGTTTGGGTACAAACTCTCAGCTTAGTCACAGATAACATCTACAGTCACAAGTTCGATCCACGCAGCTTGCATCTTGCTCAACTTAAAATTGGCTAAATTTTGACGACGAAGTTTAAGATAAACATAAGACTTCTTCCATTCGCTCCAACCTTGCTAGTTGCTACGGGATATTTCGCAGAAAAGATGCTCTATTCTGGCGATTCTTTTCCAACTTTCAAATGGCATGAGCAATGGATTACACCCGTTTTACGTCCGACTTAAACGACGAAGATAAACTCCTGGGCCAGGTGTCGAGTGTGGACCGGCTCGAGAACATTGCCACAGAGCTCGCAAAATCCCTCGAGGTGACAAAAGGGCCGGCGAAGAAAGATCTCCTCATGGAGATCAAGCTCGCCACGAAAGAATTGACTGACTCTTACCTCTTACTTTCCGGAGGTCTTAGTTCAGAAAACATGAGCCCTTCTACCGAATGGTTTCTGGATAACTTTCACCTCATCGAGGAACAGCTCCTTAGTATTAAGCGCGATTTGCCGAAAGGCTTTTACAAAGAACTACCGCGGGTTTCCGGCGACGACTTCGACGATTATCCACGGGTCTACGCCATCGCTTTCAGCTTTGTCGTCAACACGGATTGTGGTCTTGATCTTCCCTCTGTTGAACATTTCGTGAACGCCTATCAAAGGATCACTCCTTTGACGATCGGCGAACTCTGGGCGATCGCCATCACCTTCCGGATATCTCTGATTAAGCGACTTCAGCCTCTGGTCCAGCGAATAATCCATTCAAACAAATTGCAAGCGGAGGCGAACCGCTTAGCCGACTTACTTCTTGAGAAGGCTTCGCTCTCAGATACGAGCCCAGAAGATCTGCTGCATTTTTTTTCTTCTCAAATCATTGGCCAGGAAAAACTTTCCCGACCATTTATCGTCCAGCTTATCCAGAGACTCCGGGATCAGGATCCCTCTATCGCCAAGGCCTTCGATTGGCTGGAAGATCTCCTTTGCTCATGCAAGAGCAACACGGAAGAGATCGTTAAACTTGAGCACCACCGCCAGGCCGCCGAGCAGGTGACGATCGGAAACATTATCTCAAGCATGCGCCTCATCTCAAACATCGACTGGCATGATTTCTTTGAGAAGGTCAGTCTGGTAGATCCGATACTCAGAAAGGATCCCACAGATACCTATCAAAACATGGACCGGTCGACTCGGGACTCTTACCGAAAGGGCATCGAGAGAATCGCCAAGCGCTCCGATAGTTCAGAAGTACAAATTGCCCAGAAGTCACTCACTCTTGCCACTTCATCGGAACATGCCAGAGAAGAGCGTAAAAAACACATCGGGTATTATTTGGTGGACGACGGGATCAAGGAGCTGGAGCGATCAGTGAATTACCACTCTCCGCTTCGGGAAAAACTCGTCCGCTTCATTGAAGAGGAACCCGGATTCATTTATTTCGGATTCATCTTCATCCTCGCGTTGTTTATCACTTCCATCGTCCTTTCCATTTTTCCGCCGCCGGAGCAGAGACCCATACTGGTCATCGGATTAATCCTGCTGACGATTATTCCCGTTAGTGAGTTTTCCATCAATATTCTGAACTACGCCATCACGCTCATCAAGCTCCCGAAAAAACTTCCGCGGATGAACACGGTCAAAGGAATCCGGGAAGAAAATGCGGCGATGGTGGTGGTTCCCTGTCTTCTGAGTAATAGAGAAACTATTCAGGATCTGGTGGACAACCTCGAAGTCCAATATCTGGCCAATCAGGACGAGCACATTTACTTTGCGATACTGGGAGATCTGAAGGATGCGCCTACCGAGACAACCGATCTGGACCATGAGCACTTGGCACTGGCGCAAGAAGGCATCGATCGACTCAACCTCCGCTACAAAAAAGACCTCCACCCGAGATTCTATCTTTTTACCCGAGCTCGGCTTCATAATCCGGGTGAAGGGAAATGGATCTGCTGGGAAAGAAAGCGCGGAAAGATCATGGAGTTTAATCGACTCCTGCGCGGTGATACGAGAACGACTTTCCTCAATCAAAATATTGACTTCAATTTCTTAAAAAAAATCGAGTACGTCATCACTCTGGATGCCGACACACAGCTGCCACTACAGAGTGCCCACCGCTTAATCGGAACAATCATTCATCCGCTCAATCGTCCGGTTTACTGTCCTGAGCGAAAGCGCATTGTGGCCGGCTATGGAATCCTCCAGCCAAGGATCAGTGTCTCCGTGGTATCCGCCAATAAAAGTCGATTCTCAAAAATATTTTCCGGGAACACAGGGATTGATCCCTACACCACAGCAGTCTCTGATGTGTATCAGGATATATTTAGGGAAGGAAGTTTCACTGGCAAAGGACTTTATCACGTTGATGCTTTTGAAAAAGTCATCGGTGACCGGGTTCCTGAGAACTCAGTCATCAGCCATGATCTACTGGAAGGATGTTACGCGCGAGTCGGGCTCACCACGGACATGGAACTCATCGACGACTTCCCAACGACTTTCGAAGTCTTCTCTAAGCGCCTTCACCGTTGGACCCGAGGTGACTGGCAAATCGTGCTCTGGCTTTTTCCTTTTGTTCCGAACCAAGAAAAAAAGTGGGTCCGGAATAATCTCTCACTCCTTGCTCGCTGGAAAATATTTGATAACCTACGTCGCAGTCTCCTGCCGCCGTCAATCCTTCTTTTGCTCCTTCTTAGTTGGACTGTTCTTTGGGGGAATCCACTCCTATGGACAGCGTTCGTCGTAGGGACTCTAAGTTTTTCCGTCTACGCTCCTTCCATCAAAGAGCTGATGCACCCTACTGACAATGACTGGTCGGATCATTTTAAAATGTGCTTCCATGAAACACGAAAACGGATCGAGCAGATTTTCTTCATGCTGATTTTGATGCCTGCCATTTCATTCAATCAATTGGATGCCATCGCCCGTGCTCTTTACCGAATGATGATTTCAAAAAAGAAGCTTCTAGAATGGATTCCATTTTCGGACTCTCAGAAACAATCGCGCTCCGAATTTCACCCGAAGGATTTCTTTACAGCAAGTCTCCTTTTCTCCGTTCTGGTAGTAGGATTGATCGTCACGGTAAGGCCGAACGCACTTTTCGTGGCCCTGCCTATTCTCTCGCTCTGGGTGCTCTCTCCACTTGCCACCTATTGGTTGAAAGGAAAAACCAAACCGAAGCTTGCTCCGCTGGGGTCCATTGAGATTCAGGAGTACCGCCGCTACGCCAGGCTCACATGGCATTTCTTTGAAACCTTTGCTGGTGCGGATAACAACTGGTTGGCACCAGATAATTTCCAGGAAGATCCGCAACCGGTGGTGGCCCATCGGACTTCTCCCACTAACATTGGACTCCAGTTTCTGTCTAACCTTTCGGCCTATGACATGGGTTACATTGGTCTTCACGATTTGGTGGAGCGGACCGAAAATACTCTGGTCACTTTAACGAAACTCGAGCGTATTCACGGTCACTTTTGTAACTGGTACAACACACTCACACTTCAGCCGCTTCATCCGCGCTACATCTCCACCGTCGATAGCGGTAACCTCGCCGGTCATCTGGTGGTACTCAAAGAGGCCTGTCTCCGGCTCAGTGAAGTTGTTCCGGAGAATTTCTCTACCAGCTCCGGTGCTGTGGATTCATTACTCATTCTCTCTGAGAAACTCAGCAAACTTCAAAGCTCGATTCCTCTTCCTAAGAGTGGCTCCTTTAAAAAAATCAGCCTCCTCATTGATGAGTGTAAAATTCTGGCGTTCAGTCGTGACTGGAATCAAGTCATAGTCAAATTGAAAGAACTTGAGGTTATCCTTCATCAATTATTGGAGGCCAAGGGTGATAAAGTTTTCCCCTGGCTTTCAACACTGTTTGCCCAGTTAGCTTCTTACATAAAAGATTTGGAAAATAATCCCTCCCAGCTCGCAGAACGCTTGCGGGCGATCGCCGCCCAGTCAGATGAACTCTACATGGCGATGGATTTTAAATTTCTCTACGACGACGAAAGAAAGATCTTTTCCATCGGCTTCAACGTCAGCGATAGTGTGCGGGACAATTCCTTCTACGATCTCCTTGCCTCCGAGGCGAGGCTCGCGAGTCTCATCGCCATCGCCAAAGGTGACGTCTCTGAAGAACACTGGTTTCGTCTGGGACGACAGCTCACGGCGGTGGTCGGAAGTCGCGCTCTTGTCTCGTGGAGTGCGACGATGTTTGAGTACCTCATGCCGCTTTTAGTAATGAAGCGGTTCGATGGAACTCTCCTTGATCAGACCTATGATTCTGTCGTCCTGAGACAAATCGAATACGGCGCTCAGAAAAAAAGTCCTTGGGGAGTCTCCGAGGCGGGCTATCACGCGCGAGATCTCAACTTCAACTATCAGTACGGGCCTTTTGGTGTGCCGGGTCTGGGTTTAAAACGCGGTCTTAAAGACGAGCTGGTGGTTTCTCCCTACTCCACCATGTTGGCGGCGATGGTGTTCCCACAGGCAGCTCTCGCAAATTTAAAAGTGATGGAGAAGATGAAAGTTCTGGGGCACTACGGTTTCCATGAATCCATCGACTACACTGGTGAGCGAGTCTTGAAAGATAACCGCTACATAATCCTCAAATCCTACATGGCCCATCACCAGGGGATGAGTCTCATCTCCATCAATAACATTCTCAATGACTTTCCGATGCAACAACGATTTCACTCGGAGCCTCGGATCAAGGCGGTTCAGCTTCTTCTTCAAGAGAGAATTCCGTCGGTCACTCAGATCGTGAAACCACGGGAAGAGGAAACCCACGCCGAGCACCACTCGCGTTTCGGAGAAGGCCAGCAGACGCGGATCTACGTCGATCCGAATCTTTCGACTCCGCGGACGCAGATTCTCTCCAACGGAAACTACTCTGTCATGATGACCACCGCGGGTTCCGGTTTCTCCCGCTGCGAAGAACGGATGGTTACACGCTGGAGGGAGGACTCCACCAAAGACGACTGGGGCCAATTCATCTATATTCACGATCTCACGAATAAGAAAACCTGGTCAGCGGGACTTTGGCCGATGCTCGGAAAGCCGAAGAAATACGAGGCGCATTTTTCTGAGGATAAAATTGAGATCATCCGCGACGATCACCGCATCTCCACGCATACCGAAGTTATTATCTCGTCCGAGGACAACGTCGAAATGCGCCGGGTATCGCTGACCAATCACAGCGACAAGACAGTGGAGATCGAGGTCACGAGCTACATGGAGATCGTTCTCGCTCAGGCAAAAGACGACGCTGCCCATCCCGCCTTCAGTAATCTTTTTGTTCAAACAGAATTCCTAAAGGACACAAACTCAATTCTCGCCCATCGAAGGTTGCGATCCAAAGACGAAAAGGAAGTCTGGGGACTCCATCTTCTGACTGTCGAAGGAGAGGCGGTTGAAAATACGCAATACGAAACCGATCGAAGCCGTTTTCTGGGGCGCGGAAGGACGGTGAATAATCCCATCGTCATGACCAATGAGATCGAACTCTCTGGTACAACGGGCGCAGTCCTTGACCCCGTCTTCTCGTTGAGACAAAAGATGCGGATAGCCCCTCATCAGACAGCGCGCTTCACTTTCTCAACGGGTCTGGTTTACTCCAGAGTCGAGGCAATCCGGGTCGCAGAAAAATATCACGATCAGCACACTTTTCTTCGTCAGTTGAATCTCGGATGGATCAAGGCCCAGATGAGTTTGCGCCACTTACGGATCACGGCGGAGCAAGCACATAATTATCAGCGTCTGGCGGGAAGAATTCTCTACCTCGCACCCTACCTGCGGGCCCAGCCTCAGATCATCCACGCCAATAAGAAAAATCAATCGGCCCTCTGGACCTACGGCATCAGCGGTGACGTACACATTCTCCTCACACGCATCAAAGACGAAGTCGACATGGAATTGATCCGAGATCTTCTGCGAGCGCATGAGTACCTAAGGCTCAAGGGACTCAAGATCGATCTCTTGATCCTGAACGAACACGCCTCAAGTTATCTGCAGAATCTGCAGGACGAACTCACGCGCCAGATTCTCATCAGTGGCTCCCACCAATTGCTGGATAAACCCGGAGGGATCTTTATTCGCCGTTCCGAACACATTCCCGAAGACGATCTGATCTTAATTAAGAACGTAGCGCGATTGCAAATTTTCGCTAACAAAGGAACTCTTTCAGATCAGTTACGACGAAGACCATTCGAGCCGGAGCTTCCGACCCGGTTTATGCCCGTCAGTCAAAAAAGAGATTATCCTCGAGAGGATTTTCCTCTGACAGATTTAAAATTCTTCAACGGCTTCGGTGGATTCACTCCCGACGGAAAAGAGTACGTGATCAAACTTAAAGAAGATCAGTGGACTCCCGCACCCTGGATCAACGTCATCGCCAACAAGAATGACTTCGGCTTCCTCATCTCCGAATCGGGGCAAGGTTACACCTGGTCAGTGAATAGTCGTGAAAACCGGATCACTCCCTGGTCCAATGATGCGGTCTCCGATCCCGTCTCTGAAGCGATCTACCTCAGGGACGAAGAAACCGGTGCCTTCTGGTCGCCGACTCCCCTTCCGATCCGGGGCCCCAACAGTTATCTCATTCGCCACGGCCAGGGATATTCCGAGTTCGAGCACATCTCCCATGGTATCTCGCATCGCCTCACGGTCTTTGCTCCGGTGGAAGATACGGTGAAGATCTACCGCTTAAAAATAAAAAATCTTCATGCCACAAAAAAAAGAAAGCTCACGGTCACGAGTTACGTTGACTGGGTCCTGGGGTTTTCCCGAAGCCTTACGTCTCAAACTTTGACGACGACCTGGGACGATCAAACGGAATCCATCCTAGCGAAGAACACCTACAATAATGAGTTCGCTCATCGCGTGGCCTTCCTGACCCAGAGTGAGAGCATCCAGAGCTTCACCAGCGACCGGAAAGAGTTCATCGGTCGAAACGGCTTGATGTCCAGCCCCGCGGCCCTTTCCCAGAAGCAACTCTCCGGTAAAGTCAGAGGAGGAATCGATTCCTGCGGAGCAATTCAGTCGGCCCTCGAGCTGAACCCCGGTGAAGAAAAAGAAATTATTATTCTTCTGGGTCAGACTGAGAATCAGGAATCGGCACTTGAGCTGGCGAAAAACTACAAAGACTCCATTCGAGTCGAGAGCGAACTTCGGGAGGTGAAAAAAGACTGGGATGAAAAGCTCAGCACCCTCACTATCAAAACCCCCGACGAATCCATGAACTTACTCGTGAATCGCTGGCTCCTCTATCAGACACTCTCCTGCAGAATCTGGGCACGGTCTGCTTTCTACCAGTCCGGTGGAGCTTTCGGATTCCGCGATCAGCTTCAGGACGTCATGGCGA
>JBKJNQ010000202.1:0-9806 GCA_046593575.1 Bacteriovoracaceae bacterium | reverse complement strand
CCCATACCGGGGCAGCTAAGTTCGGTTACAACTCCTGATGTACCATTCAGAAGATTAATGAGTCCTGAATCATTGATGCGTGCGTCCGCTGGGCAACTTGGCGACTGCACCTCTGCTTCAATGGCGAGCTCTTCGGCTTCCAGAGCGAGTGCCTGGGCATTACAATCCATCGCGGTTTCAGCAATGGAGCTTCTTACATCAAAGAGAACGCGGTCCTGGAGAAAATCCCCGTTACTTAAAAAACATATTTGCCGGAAGAGTTCGGTTTGCTGAGTAAAGATAGCAATTCGCTGCTGGGTATTAGCATTTGCGATGCCTGAAAGAATAAGGGCGATAAGAAAAATCATCCGTCGCATGAAAAGCTCCGGATAATTTTTTCGCAAAGTTCGAGCTCATCTTCATTTTCAAAATTCAGGACAATTTTCAGGTGAAATAACTTCTTCGGACAAGAAGTGTAAAACGTCCTTTCAAGATAACTTTTCTGATTCAGACGGTAGCTCACACCCGATTTGAGAAATTTTCCATCGATTTTTCCGGGAAGAATCTCGAGAAGCTCTCCCTTCTGTTCTGCTATCCAGCGCTTTCTGCCTTCGGCGTATTTGTCTCCGAAAGATTTTGCATCATCGTCTTTGATTTTAACGGAAGGCGCTTCAGTCGGAATGATCTGAACAACCGCGCGTGGTTTTGGAGATACGGAAGGGCCTAGAAATGTGACAGGGATGCCATAGAAATCTTTTACTTCGCGCCAGTTCTCCGGAACATCTACGGAAAATGAAACGTCTTTCCACTTCACGGTTTTCGCCGTCACGGAAAGAGAACTCATCAAAGTTATGAGGATAAAAAGCAGTTTAAGCACCGAGACTTATCGTCTCAATCGCAAAGATGATGAAGGAAAAGCGAATACTAGAGGAGTCTAGTCGACGAGACGATCGCTGAAGTCGATATAGAGTGCATTCAGGGCCTCGCCCTCAGCATCGATTACCACAATCGCGACATCATAAACGCAGTCATCGAGAGAGATTTCTACGTAAGAATAGCCCTTCTCAGCGATAACTTCCGGATACTTCTTGAGCTCTTTTTTGGTGAGAAGGTGAGAGTCTTTCAGAAAGGTAACAAAGTCTTCGCCCTTATACTGACCCCGGGAATCCTCAATCATGAACTTTACTGCCGTCCTCTGGAGGGGGGAAAAGTCCGCTGCCGCCATAGTCTGGAGGGAGAAAAGGCAGGCGAGGAGGATAATCAGAGCTTTCATAGGGAACCTTCAAAAATGTTTAAGTGGGCGAAACCCGGGACCCTTTATAGGGCCCGTTGGTAAAAATTTCACTCTTAATTAATCGCTGACCCCTATCTCTTTTTTTGATTCGACAACCCCCGTCAATGAGGACTATTTAGATTGAATATAAAAACCTCTAAGGGGGCCATATGGATACCTTACGAAAAGTACCTGAACTTTCACTCATGAGTTTCTTGAACGGAACGACGAACGACAAAACTAAGTTCGTGAATAATCTGTTCACTGGTCTTAAAGATTACGGGTTCATCATCCTGGTTGATCATCCGGTTGATCACAAGGTGACTCATAAAGCTTACGATCTGATCCATGAGTTTTACCAACTCCCGACAGAAACGAAATCAAAATATAAATGCAAAGAAGGCGGCGGTCAGCGCGGTCATACTGCTTTCGGCGTAGAGCACGCGAAAAATTCCCAGTACCCGGATCTGAAAGAGTTCTGGCACGTGGGTCGCGAACTCGTAACGAATCCAAAATTTAAAAGCTACCTTCCCGATAATATCTGGCCTTCGGAAATTGCAGAATTCAAAGATACTTTCCTCAAGCTCTATAACGGTCTCGATACAACTTCGACCATCGTTCTCGATGCTTTAGGAATGGCGCTCGATGTTCCGCAGACTTTCTTCCGCGATATGCTCCAGGACGGAAACTCAATCCTTCGCGCGATTCACTATCCGCCACTGGATGAGCGTGCTCCGGTGAATTCTGTCCGCGCTGCTGCTCACGAAGACATTAACCTCATCACTGTCATGGTGGGAGCAACGACTTCAGGGCTTGAGCTTCTCGATCGTGATGGAAAATGGCTTTCCGTAAACTGTAACGAAAAACAACTCGTGGTTGATTCCGGCGATATGCTTTCACGTCTGACCAATGATGTGATTCCAGCGACCACTCACAGAGTGGTTAATCCAACGATCGGTGCTAATAATCACCGTTATTCGATGCCGTTCTTCACGCATCCGAATCCGGACACGATGCTTAAGTGCATTCCTTCGTGCATCGGAACAGGTGCCAAGTATGAGCCGATTAACTCTCACGAGTGGCTCCTGATCCGCCTGAAAGAAATCGGATTACTGAAAAAATAAGCTCTTAAAACCCCGCCTCAAGCGGGGTTTTTCTTTTGGAGGGCCTCGATGAAACACTCTCTGACTTTTTTTCTGTTTTTCATTTCATTAAGTGCGCTCGCGGGCCCCTCTCGTAAAAGCTGCAATTACTACGTTGAAGTTGAGCGGGAATATCGCTGCGGAAGCGAGGGGTACCCGGTGAAATTCGGCTATCGCCTTTGTGAGAAATACCGCGTGGCCGAACCGAACATGCCGGCCAAAGTGAAGACCTGGTTTCCCAAAATCCGCTACTGCCTTCAGCGCTACTTAGAAACTCAGCGCGGGTCGATCCGGGACTGTCATGATCTTCATGTGAAGGCGATCAATTCCCATATCGGTTGTTACGTGGCGACTGGGTTTTGTGATCTGGGGATTATGGATCAGGCGGCGATCCTTCAGGTGACGTCGATGGATATTTTCAACACGGATATTATGGGGCTTTCGATGCGCGTTCAGATGGCGTGTGCGCTGAGATAGTTATTCTTCTTCGCCATCACAGTTAATGTCTTTCAGAGCGGCTTCAGAAGCCTCAAGAAGTTTTGCTTTCATCTCGCGCGTGTCTGCACATGGGACGACAAACGCTTTTTCCACGCGTCCGCCTTTTTCAGATAGACTGTCGTTGTGATAAACCACTTTCTTATTTGCGTACTGATTGAAGAGTTCAAACTTAGTTGTGGTCTGGTGAATCACACTCGTTGAGAACTTATCTTTCTGCTGATCGACTGCTTCGCAGGTAACTTCAAACTCAGCTTTTACATCACCTTCTTCATCATCCACTTCATAACCTTTAGAGTGGAAGAACTGACGGATAACCGGATCAGATGCCTGAACTGTACAGTTACTTTTCTTGTCATCCGCGCGGGCAGATCCCATGCTGATGCCGAGAATGAGTGTGAGAAGCGTGAGTTTTAAAAGTTCCATAAATCCGTTCCTGATTTTTCTTTGGATTTTACTGCACGATAAGAGGAACGGATAAGTTTTGTAAAAAATAGAGATGGTGTCTAGTTTCTGGACACTATCTCAGGTCCCGAACCTTGCGAAGATTCCGGAAAAACTCTGCCATCCCCGGGCTTTTCCGCTCAAGAACGCTCCTTCCGCCCCCGTAATAAATGGCAAAGAGCTCGGCGAAGGACTCATCATCGTTGGCCAGGCAATACTCCCCACAGAAATGGAGGAGCACTTCCCGGGCCCCGGGGTTCCGGGAAAATGCCTCCTGCCAGGCGCGGGTCCGGGTTATTCCCTGAGACCGGTAAAGGGAATTAAGAGCATGAGCGTGCTCATGGAGGAAGAGATTCACCGAGCCCCGCTCGTGCAGGCGATTGACTACAATCCGGGTTGGTTGCCTCTGCGAAGGATTTCCTCCGGCACCAGGCACGTTGTCCCACGATCTTCCGTCGAAAGTCCGGGTCGCCCGGAAACTCGGGTCGTCAGTCACTCCCCGGCCTTCGATGAGCGTGATAGTGGATCCTTTAGCGATCATTTCCTGAAGTAGATCCTGTGGAAATTTTCTGAGCTCTTGCTTAAAGTCCCAGACGAGTCCCGGATCCACGTTTTCAGGAATCAGCTTCACTTTGTTTTCGCGGAGAAATTCGATCATCTCCCGTGGGGCGCCACTTTGGGCCTGTGCCAGATTCACTAAAAAGATAACTGCGAAGAAAAATTTCATGGTCTACTCCTCGTCATTACATTGGGGAGCGTATCTGCTGCCAGTACGCTGCGGATATCCCGGAGTATGACTCGATCCCGGTGGATTTCTGCACTCATCGGTTCTCTCATTCCGCTCTGGTCTCTGGGGTTGTCTTTGGTTTTGTCTTTGAGGACGGGAGTAGTCTTCGAGTCTGCAAGTAACGTTCGCAGAGTTGGTTGTGAGCTGGAGTGTTGGGAGACTCACAGTGGAAAGTGTTCCGGCACCATTTCCGCTACATGGGGCGGTAAGAGTGAGGGAGCCCTTTTCCGTCGAACTCAGTATCATCTGACAATTCTCACTTCTTTCTGTGTAATGAATTTCTTCCCTATCGAAGACTGCCGACGGAAAGTTATTTCCGGATGGGCCTGCGGCGATGTCGAGCTTCCCTTTATGGACTCCGACCTGGTACCCGTCATCGAGAATAGTGATATCCTGATCTGCGATTTTTCCTTCGCAGATGAGAAGTTTGACCTGAGCATGGGCAGAAAATGCTGTAGTGATTGCTAAGAGTAGAAAAAACTTTTTCATCAGAGGCTCCTTCGTTTGTTGGCCGTTCCTGCCGAAGAAATACCATGGAATGAAAAGGGGAGAGGAAAGAATGAACTTTTAGTGTGGACGGAAATCGTCCACAGCTACTTAAGATTCGTGACGGGGTAGAATGACATTTGAAACTGATAGACCTCATCGCACTCAGGGGAACTCTGAAGATAATCACTAAGTTCGAGACGGATCCGGCGAAGTCTTTCCTTGAATTCCGGAAGACGTTTCTTATCAATCGCGACCAGGAGAGAGCCGTGTTCACGCTCATTCATAGGAATCGCTTCCAGCGCCTCGATGCTTCTTTCAAGGATATCCTTCTGCATGTTCCGACGAAGGAGTGAGGTGTCTCCGCCCGCTACTGACCAAGAGTTATTGGGCTTCAAGATGTCGTAGGTTCCGTCAGTCAGAGCAATAAAGCCTATCCTCGTCAACGTATCGAGAATGACCTGAGCTTCGGATCTTGCGAGGTCGAGTTTCTTTTTCAAGTGCGGGAAGATTTCTTTTTCATCGTTCACGATGCGGAGGTATTCGAGGACCGCGAAGTAGCGCCAGTTCCCAAGGACTTCGAAAATATCTTCGGGGATGATGGTGTGAGAGAGTGGCTCGTTCAAACCTTCCGAGAGAATCGCATCGATCTCTTTTTTCGTGGCCCCCAGCTTTTTCAGGCACGCCACCCGTGTTTCGTGTGACAGCGACTTTTTTCCTGTAAACACTTTACTGAGTGAGGAAGGATCGAGTTCGAGCTTTGCTGCTAAGGCGCGCAGGGAGAAACGCGGATTCTTTTCCTTCATGGAATTGAACTTATTCCGTACATACGCGATGAAGGGGTCTCCGGAAATCTCTGTCGCTTTCATTTTTTCTGGCTGAGGCAGCTCATGTCAGGACTAAGAGCGCAGCACTTTGGTTTAAGCTCGTCCTTGTAGAAAAAGAAGTCCTCACCGTCTTTACTGATCTGGATGAATTCTGAATCGCTCGTATCCATTTTCAGAATAAGACAGGCCTCACGTTCCGCGAGGCTGATATTCATGACTGGCCCGTTACCGTCCTGTCCGTCATGAGCGAATGCCTGGAAAGAGAGAAGAAAAAGAATGAGCATGACTTTGAAAGTTTTCATGATCGAAGGCTATCACGGTCAGGAAAGCGGTAAATATCCGCGGTAAAAACTTCAAGATGAGTGTTCAGAGATTGGACAGTTAGATCTTACATAAGGCCGGAGCAATGACCCCGGGTTGATAGTCATGCCAATGAAGAAAATCCATGCAGGCAGGATCTACTTTGACGACGTACCGGTCGAGGGCCGCTCTCATACGGTTTAGCATGGGGAACTTCGCCCTCGAATGGATCATCGCCGGATGGGTCATCAGAGTATCGAACTTATGCATATTTCGGGCGATCTCAACCCGGTTCATGCTCGAGACCCCGCCTTGATGAAGGAGAAGGCGTGCGATCAGCGCCTTATCACCACGAAACTTATTCATGAGATCCTGGACCTGTGTCGGATGAACCCCGGGAAAGAATTGGGATCTCAGAGCATCTAACTGGGCACCCGTGGCCCGTAACAACATGGCGATCCGATTAAGTTCGTTGGTGGCAATGGTGAGCCCGGGAGAAAAACTTTGCTCGAAATTTTTGAGGACTCCTGCTGACCAATGAATAAGACCCACACGGTTGGGATTGATCGAAGAGTTTTGTCCAATGCAGTGTTGGTACTGTCTGGCGTACGAGTAAAGATCACGAAGAGGGTTATTGGCAAGATCAGTGGGAAGAGGAGTAATTCCATTCACAAAACTATCAAATTGTGTTTGGTAAAGTCTTAACTGCGCCTGGATGTCTGCTGGACACTGTCTGAATTCGTCGAAATTTCCGAAGCCTTTTCCGAAAGGCCCGCGCTGATAATAAAGCTCTTCATTACAAGCACTGACAAAAACGGCACCGTTTCCATCATGGATATTATCCAGACTATTGATGAGTGTGCGCACCTGACCTTCACTACTGGCATTTTCGAGTTGGGCCTCACTCTTCAGAAGATCCTCGAGAAAATTGTAACTGGCACCCCTGATACTCAGAGGACCGCCACCGTTAAATCCCGCGATAATTTTTAATCCCGGGAATTGTCTTTTCATTCGCATGACTTCGGCCGGAGTGGCGGTGTAACAGCCCCACTCGAGCATCGAGGTCATGGAATCTAACAAGCGCGGCTTGGACACGTACGCGGTTTTCAGAGCGGCCATCGCATCGGTTTTCGAAACCATGCCCATGTCTCCGCCCATCGTTTCTCCGCCATCATGACCGGAAATAATGAAAGACCTCACTGCTGTATCTGTCGCCGCGAGTTTTCTGAGCTCCGACTGAAGGTACGCGGTGGTCACGCGGGGAATTCTCGTGAGTGCGACGTTCTTCCGGTTGAAATTATCTAAGAGCGATTTATTTTCTGCTTCGGTCATCTGACGATTTTGTCGTGCGAGACTTTGGAACCGGTCAACGCCGTAAATCCACGGAAGATACGAGCGTCGATACGTATCGAGTTCAGGAGTCAGAGGAGGAATGGCAACAAATCTTTCTCCGCGCGCGCAGGCGGCCCTTTGGGCAGCATCGAGCTCGAGGAAAGTTGAGTTCATGTTGACGAAGACGATGGCCTTCTTCTGATCAATGGGACGGTTACACGTGATGGCATGAGCCGAGATCGAAAAAAAGCACGTCAGAAGAAGGAGAACTGATTTCATTTCTTAGTTCCTTCGTTCACGAGCTTCCGAAAACCGAGGAGTTTATCTTTTGAAACCTCAGGATAGGAGTTCAGGAATTTTTGTTCGGAGTACTCTTTGGCCTTCAGAAAGAAAAAATCTTTGTCCATCTGGTCCATCGCCTGAGTTTCTTTTTCCAGACCCGCAGCACTTATTTTTTCGTCGATGAGTTTTGGAGAAAGAAGCGTACCGGATTCTACCGGGGCATCCTTAATTCCGATGCGTGTTTCATAAATGTTCTTATCAAGTGACGTGAGCTCCACGTCGGGGTCAACCGATTGAACGATAACTTTCTCCTGGGCCAGAGTTGCTCCGGAAAAAAGAAAAGTCATGAGGAGAATTGAGATACGTATTCCCATAGAGAGCGTTTCGGAAAAATTGTTCAAAAATTGAGCCTTTAGAAATAGCGGCGAAGGCCAAAACCGATTTTAAGATTGGTCTGGGTGGTGGTCTGTTTTCGCCCGTCTTCCTGCTCCTCAGCTGTCTGAAGAGACTCAAAGGCCGAATCGAGGAGGAAGTCCCAGTCGGTGCTGAATGGAAGCGACAGACCGAGCTTGACCGTAGGTAAGAGGGAGACCGGTCCCGATTGTGACAGGGCAACCGTGGATGTGTTGGAGAGCCCGTAACCGATTCCTGCAGCGATATAGATCTTTCCGCCGCCGAGGAGATCCTGGATCTGGTCGAAATAGTAAATGATATCGGCGATAGCAAGGTTTCTCACGGTAATGAGCGAGACCCCGGTATAGTTCACGACTTCACGTTCATAGCGAAGACCCACATCAAAGCTCAGGTTCGGCGTAAGAGGGCGCTCGTAATAGGCCTCTCCCATGTAACCGCCGCGCTTAGGATTTGACGCCTGGACATCTGAAGTGGATTCAGAAAGTCCCTGGGTGATGGCCCCTTTAAAGACAAACGAATTGCGCGAAAGAATGACGGCAGACTTGATGTATTTCCTGCGCTCTGATTCAGGCGAAAGTGCCCAGAGATATTCCTGCGCTGGGTACCACGTCACCATGGATCCCTTTTCAAAGGGAATGATCGCTTCTTTATTGATGATTTCCCACTGGGCGTACATGCCTGTGACGTTCACGGCCTTGGCGAGGATTGAGATGTTTTCTGAGGTAAAAGTTCCGGTCATACCGGCGATCACACCCTGGCGCTTTTCGTTTCTGGTGATGAATGACTTTTTAGTTTCCGAGATTCCTTGAATGACGACGAGTTCATAGGCCCAGGAAATGCCTGGTAAAAGAAAAAGAAGAGCGAAAAAAATATGATGAAGACGCATACGTCTTCATCATACCATGATTAAAAATTTCGGAATCTATTTCACGAGTGGGGCGCGGTACTCACCAGTCGCTGAATTAGTAGTTGAGTTGATTGATTCAACTTCTGTATTCAGGAGAGCGGCTTCCACTTCACCATCATCGCGCAGGCGAAGGACACCCATCACAGAGTTCGTGTTTCCAAGAGCAACGGAACCACCACTACCAAAGGTGAAACTCGTAGGGGCAAAGGTCGCGATCTTCGAGCTCGCATCAACACCGATACTGTCGGTATCGAAGTCAGTTGTGGCATCAAGAACCGGTGTCGCTCCGGAAAGTTTCCAGCGGAAGAGGTAAGACTTGTAGTCCACGCCGCCGTTGTTACTCACGACCACGAGTCTGGCTTCATTGGTGCTGGTAGCAGGAGAAAGAGGACGCGAAGGCTGGATACTCACGGCCGAAATATTTGCGTCTGTGAGGATCGTGGTATCTGTCGTGTCTGAAATTGTACTCACGTCATACGAGAGCTGACTCGCCAAAGATATCGGAGCACGCGATACCCAGTAGTTTCCTGTCGCATCTTTTGAGACAGCAAAAACGTTCGGGTTAAAGGCTCCGATCGGGCCCGCAATGTTCATGCTGACAAGAGCAGCCGTCGTTACAATCTGTCTGGTTGCTTCAACGGAATCGAAGTTATCACCACCGGATCTCGCAACACGGATAATTTTTCCAGCCGATCCACTAAGCTGGATATAACCGATGAACATTTTCGCAGTAGCGTCTGATGACCAAACGTTGTCGATAGAAGAAACTGCACTGAGGCCTGAGAGAACGTTCGAAACATCCGGTGCGGCCAGAGTTCCGTCAGCTCCGTGGAGAATCTGGATCTTATTCTGGTTCCCGAGAAGATCGGCGTTCGCGACCGGAACATACCAGCGGCTGGTGTTCGGGTTCACGAGAATTTTCCCCATCGCAGACATGGTCTGGACCGAATCATAAACAGCGGTGGTATTAGCTTCTACACCGTAGATAATTGCGGTCGGTGAAAGAGCGGCATTGAAACCAGTGAGTCCCTGGATATTGGTATTGGCACTAAGGTTGACAGCATTAGCAAAACTCTGGGCCTGTTCATTGGCACTACAATCTGCTACGACTGTAGTGCCAATGAACAGGCCCAGAGTT
>JBKJNQ010000235.1:0-3551 GCA_046593575.1 Bacteriovoracaceae bacterium | reverse complement strand
CGAGACGTGGAACGCGGTAGCGCTTCATCTGGCGATCCACAGTGATTGACTGAGACTGAACTCCCGCAACTGAACAGAGAACGAGAATCGCTCCATCGAGAACGCGCAGAGATCGTTCAACTTCTACAGTAAAGTCCACGTGGCCCGGAGTATCGATGAGGTTAATTTTGATTTCTTTGCCGTCGCCTTCAGCGAAGGTAATCCCTTTTTCGTCGATACCAGTCCATTCAACAGTTGTAGCTGCTGAAGTGATCGTGATCCCTTTTTCTTTCTCGAGCTCCATGTGATCCATGGTAGCTCCGGCGCCGCCGCCTTTAACGTCTTCGATCTTGTGGATCTTGTCGCAATAGAAAAGAATGCGCTCAGAAAGTGTAGTTTTTCCTGAATCGATGTGGGCAGAGATCCCAATGTTTCTGGTCTTTGCCAGAGTTTTTTCGATGGCCATCTGAACTCCAAAAGTTTGATGTTGTCTTTAAGGGTATTTTTTAGACTGCATCATAATGGAGGGACTCAAGTTTCGTCAATTTCTTTCCTATAGTTACGCGTCCTTTTTGCTTGTTGCCAAAAGCTCCTTTTTCGGTGAAATTCTCTCCATGAATAGTAAGAAGGACTTAGACAAATCAACGTTGTACGAGGCAGTCAAAACCTTAGTTGAATCCCCGTCTAAACACCTTCACCTAGACCAGCAAAAGCTCTTCACCCTCTACAGCATAGCTTTCCAGTACATTCTCTTTCGCTCAACGAAGCATCCGGGCCATTACATTATCCGCATCGAAGACACTCTTCTTGCGGAAAAGCTCGCCTGGAAGGCAAAAGATGAGACGACGCGGAAGTTTCTGGCGCGCTTAATTGTCCCCAGACGTCTCGCCTATGGGAATTCGACTTTCCACCTGGACTATTTTCCTCTCTCCACTTGGGGAGTGACCAAGGATCTTCCGAAAGAAAAAATCCAGGGTGCTATCATCGTGAAGAATACTTCTCACAATCCGCTGATTGATGAATCCGATTTTCGCCATGTTTCTGAAGATGAAAGTGCTATTCAATTATTCGGACCAAATTATTACCTGACGACTTTAATGGATGTGGCCCCCAGAACAATTACCATCGCCTTTGAAGAGACATTTGAAGGTACGGAAAAAATGCAATTTGATTTCATCGAAGAAAGATCTGAGCGAATAGTGAATGGTGTGAAAATTTCTGATGATGTTCAGTTCGACGACGATTAAGACCGAACGCCTTCTTTGTACTCAACGTCTGTTGAAATTCCCTCGCGATCCCATTCCTGCCACATACCATTTCTGAGATCACCCAAGTAACGTCCCTTCGCCCGGAGTTTTCCGCTGCTGAAGAAAAACGTCCAGTCTCCTTCCTTAAGACCGTGGAGATAATCTCCCTGAGCAAGAATGCGACCGTTATCATAGTAATGAACCCATGGGCCCACTCTGAAATTTTTCTCCATGACACCTTTGGCGGCCATAACTCCGGAGTCAAAACAGATTTCGGTCAGTCCATCCTTGAAAGTCTTCGAATAAAAAACATCCATCGGAGGAAGCTGCCAGCGGAAACCATGTATGGATTCCGACATCTGCAATTTTCTGGCGACCTTCATAATATGACTTCGAGCAGAGATGCGGGCGTCAGGTGAGACATCAGTCACGTATTCCCACTCATCTTTAATTCGAGAGAAAAGTTTTGGAACCGTGCCTTCAAGCACCGGAGAAACAGTTTCGCGTTCCCCATCAAGTGCGCGCACAAAAACATTGAGAATGTTTTCCTGAGACGTCAGAACTTTTTCGATTTCATCACCAGGAAGTTTCATGAAGTCATCGAAGGTTCTGATATTTTTCATGACCCAACTCATGTACATCGGATCTTCCAGGACACCTGAAGTAAAAATCTGTCCGCGTGAGGCGAGTGAAGTCGTCTCGAGGTTCATCACGAACTCGCGAAAGCCATCCAGCTGTTTCTTCTTAATTCGCTCTAACATGCTCATAAGCCATTATTATAGAACGATCTGAGTTTGGGGAAAGCTCTCTTTCAGAGAGTTCTTAATTTATTGAAAACGGGAGCGAGCTTAACCATGAGCTTGTTAAGATCTTCCTCATTAAAGTCAAATCCGAAGGATAATCGTAGACCATTTTTGGCAGAGACTCCTTTATGGAGATGCAGGAGGACTTCGCTGCTCTTGGCCGCCCCACTCTGGCAGGCGGATCCGGCACTGATCATCAGCCCATTCAGATCAAACAGAGCAAGGGCCACGTCACTGGTGAGCTTATAGGTAAAAAAATAAATAGTGTTGGCGTTCATGTGCTGAGAGTCCCCAGTGACAACTTCACCAATGCCCTCAAGTTCCTTCTCGAAATAGGCCAGAAGCCTTGACCGGAAATCAACAAGCTTCTTCACATCAATCTTCAAAAGATCATCGAGAGCAAGCGCCACGCTTTCAACTCCCATCGGATTTTCCGTGCCTGAACGGAGATCATTCTGCTGGCCTCCACCCGTCATCACAGGATGAAAGGGAGTATTTTTTTTCATAAAGCTCATGCCAATGCCCTTGAGAGCACCGAATTTGTGAGCGGAAAACGTGAAAACATCACCTTCGGTGAGCTCATTCCAGGAAACAATTTTTCCCGGTGCCTGAACAGCGTCCACATGAATATAGAGATCAGGAATTAATTTTAATTTTTTCAACTCACTGAGTGGCGAGACGTGTCCCGTTTCATTATGAACCCACAAATGATGAGCAAGGATAATGAGATCCGGATTATTTTCCTTACGATCGAGGAGAACTTTATAATTTTCATCATGATCGTTGGAGAAATCAGGTTTTTTTTTGAGTTCGAGGTATTTCACATGAGCCCCGAAGTAATTCTCCTGAAGTGTCGCCACCGCCGGGTGATCGGTTCGTGCGTAACAAATAAGTAGCTCTTTGCCCTTCAAACGCGCTTCTTCAGCAAAGGATCTGGCGATAGTCTGGATTCCTTCAGTCGCTCCTGAGTGAAAGAAGAGACTCATCTCTTTCTCATTCTGCTGGAAAGCACGATAGATCTTTTCGCGATTTTGATTGATCGATTTTCGGGAAGCTTTACCAACTGAATGCTGGCTTGAGGGATTGGCAAAATGAAACTCGCCGCTCACCAACCAGCTTTTAACTGATTGAGAGAGCGGCGAGGTTGCGTTGAAATCTAAGTAGGTCCGATCCAAAACTATTGGTTCATTTCTCCAGCAGCAGAACGGATGTTCGACGTAGCTGTTTCAGAGAAAGCTCCAGTACCTTTGCGGGCCATATCACCAAGAGTCGTCGTCGCAAGATAATCCATCATGATTGTTCCAAGGTTTTCGAAATAACCCTTAGTCAGATTGAACTCTTTTGTATCAACGATCGCGTTGAGTTCATTACCCTGCTCATCTTTCATAATCTCGATACCAGAAGATGGTACGTTGAGAATGTCACGGGCCGGGTTGATGTTCTCGCCTACGCAATCAAGAACG
This sequence comes from Bacteriovoracaceae bacterium, assembly GCA_046593575.1. GTDB lineage: Bacteria > Bdellovibrionota > Bacteriovoracia > Bacteriovoracales > Bacteriovoracaceae > Peredibacter. The sequence goes on along the minus strand of JBKJNQ010000235.1, from coordinate 59 downwards.
TCTTTCACAGAGATTTCGTCCATGGAACGAGCTAGTACATATCCGCCGCCTGGGCCGCG